>JACQDX010000043.1 GCA_016200895.1 Burkholderiales bacterium | reverse complement strand
GATAGCTGGACATCTTGTTGATCAACATCGAAAGGTGAGTTGAATAGAGCCAGGATTTTGTCCGGACAGACCAGGGATTCATCACCTAGCAAGGCAAATGTGTCGCTGCCTACTCTTGCTAATTGGCAATGTTCGCCAAAATTCGCCACCAGCCTTTGGGCAACTGAGGACAATAACTGGTCACCAAACTGATGACCAAGCGCATCATTGGTTTCGGCAAAATGGTCTATGTCTATGAGTGACAGCGAACTGTGGTTTTTCAGTGAGGTGAGCAGGGTCTCATTCAAGGTCTGTAAAAGCTTGAGACGGTTTGCCAACCCTGTCAGCGGGTCATAGAAGGCGTAATTATGCAGACGCGAAGTCAGCATGACATTATCCAGGCCCACCGATACATTACCGCAGAACACGCCGAGCAGGCGCTTGTCCATTTCATTCAAGTGCAGGCCGGTATTGAGGTAAAGCGTAAAATCTTTTTGCGCGACGTTATTAAAGTAAAGTGCAGTTGATTCAGGCTCAAATATGCTTTGATGGGCTTCCAGCGAACGTTTGACGATATCGCCAGTTGCATGGTTGCTTAATTGTTCCAGTGGCCTGTTCAGACTTCCCAGATACATATTGGTAGTGGCGATAATGTACAGGTCGTCACTATCATCCTGCAGTTCCACCGGCACCTGCCTGGCGCAGACAAATCCTTCAGTATTGAGCCCCAATAAACCCGCAATCTGCACCAGCACACCAGCTGCAAAATTTTGCAGGCCCTGCAGCGCCATTAATTCTGTGCTTGCATGGATGATCATTTCCAGGCCGCGACGGCTGGCGCTGATGGCGCAAATCTGTTCGTAGGAGCGGATGGCTGATGTAACGGCGGTGTACAGTTTGGTACGTGTCAGTTCGGATTTGGTTTTATAGTCATTGATGTCGTAATCGCGTATCGCATCAATTTCTGGCGCATAACCTGGTTGCCCGGTGCGCAGTATGATGCGCACATCGGTCAGATTCAGGGTTTTTCGTATATGGCTGACCAGTTGAAGACCGGCGTCTTCCTGCTCCATGACTACATCAAGCAGGATGATCGCGATGTCTGTTTCATTTTTCAGGATGTCGCGTGCTTCTGCTGCTGAGTAAGCATGCAGAAAACTCAGGGCGCGATGCTGGATCTCCAGGCTGCCCAACGCAAACGTTGTGGCCGAGTGGACATCTGGATCATCATCAATAATCATGATCCGCCAAGTCTGGGCAGGCCGCGAGGTCGCCGCAGTTTCATCGCTGTCTGGTTCATCTAAGAAAACCAGATCATCTTCAGAAGAGTGGATCGTTGAATTCATCTGTAATGCGGCTCCATGCTTGGCATATCGTATGGTAAGGGCACTGCAAAATTGGTTCCTTGCGGAACTATGACACTAAAAGTATCAGGAGCCAAGCTTCATATATTTTTCATTGGTAAGAATAAAACAAGATTCGTACGAACGGGGAGAAAAATGCCCTGAATTCGGGTGTAAAGTGCGAAAAATAGTGAAATCTTTTGCCATTTCAGACTGCGGCTAAATTCTGTACAGGGCGCTTCACTGGTAAAATGGGCTTTATTCTGTCCAACCTCTCATTTTTGAAATATTATGTCCGGTAATACTTTTGGCACCTTGTTTACTGTTACAACCTTCGGCGAATCCCACGGTCCGGCCATAGGTTGCGTGATTGATGGCTGCCCGCCGGGCATGGAATTGTCTGAGGCAGACATACAACCAGAACTTGACCGTCGTCGGCCAGGTACTTCGCGCCATGTGACACAGCGGCAGGGGCCTGATACGGTCGAGATTCTGTCTGGCGTGTATCAGGGTAAAACCACGGGCACACCTATTGGCCTGTTGATCCGTAATCAGGATCAGCGCAGTAAAGATTACGGCAATATCACTGAAACCTTTCGCCCTGGGCATGCCGATTTCACTTACTGGAATAAGTACGGCATTCGTGATCCGCGCGGTGGTGGCCGATCTTCTGCGCGCTTGACTGCGCCGGTTGTCGGTGCAGCGGCGATCGCCAAGAAATGGCTGAATCAACAATACGGGACAGTGTTCCACGGTGGTATGAGTCAATTAGGTGAGATTGTCATCCCTTTTCAAGCCTGGGAACATGCTGCGGCTAATCCATTCTTCGCGCCAACGACGGATGTTGCGTTACTACAGCAACTTGAAGACTATATGGACGCCTTGCGAAAAGATGGCGATTCCATTGGTGCCAAGATCGATGTGGCCGCATCCAATGTGCCAATTGGTCTGGGCGAGCCTATTTATGACAAGCTTGATGCAGAAATTGCCTATGCCATGATGGGGATTAATGCGGTCAAGGGTGTGGAGATTGGTGCCGGTTTTCGCTCAGTTGCGCAACGTGGCTCTGAGCATGGCGATGAACTGACGCCTGAGGGCTTTGTTGGCAATAATGCCGGCGGTATACTAGGTGGTATTTCCACTGGTCAGGATATTACGGTTTCCATTGCCATTAAACCTACATCTTCAATACGAACGCCAAGAAGATCGGTAGATAAAGATGGTAATCCTGTCATGGTTGAAACTTTTGGTCGACATGACCCTTGTGTTGGCATACGCGCGACCCCGATTGCAGAAGCCATGCTGGCGCTGGTCTTGATGGATCATGCCCTGCGTCACAGGGCGCAATGCGCTGACGTCAAACCGGGTAATTGATATTTGCCATTGTTCCTGTTTCTTCTCCTTTTAAGAGCGGGGCAGGAACATGTTACACTGGCTTATGCATCTTTCAGGTGCTCCCTGTTCTGATGCCGTATTCCTTCCCCCCGCAGGCGCGATACTGTGCGCCATGTCCTGTGATGTATCCCAAAATATTCACTGGCAATTTTTAAGATTCCCATCAAAATCCAGATGAAAATTTGGCGATTCTCATCAAACCCACGCATTTGTATTGAAACTTTCATGCACCAATTTGGCGTGAGGGTTGGTTTTGCGTTGCACAATTGTGGCATAATCAAATGCGAAAAAAAGATGCAGTACAGGATGTAGTAAGAACCAATGACTTATTTCCAGGCTTCAGATTATGCTTAAAACGCTTTACGATAAATTATGGGAGTCCCATGTAGTCCATTCAGAAGATGATGGCACTGCAATTCTCTATATAGACCGCCATTTGTTGCATGAAGTCACCAGCCCACAGGCCTTTGATGGTTTGAAGTTGGCTGGACGTCAACCTTGGCGCCTATCCGCCAATCTGGTGGTGGCAGATCATAATGTGCCAACCACAAACCGCATCAACGGTATTGATGACCCGATTTCCCGTCTGCAAGTTGAAACTCTGGACGCCAATGCCAAAGAATATGGTTTAACCTATTTCAGCATGGCGGACAAGCGCCAGGGCATCGTGCATGTCATCGGGCCTGAGCAAGGAGCAACCTTGCCAGGTATGACGGTCGTTTGCGGTGATTCACATACATCGACTCATGGTGCTTTTGCCTGCCTTGCGCATGGTATCGGTACATCGGAAGTCGAGCATGTGCTGGCGACACAAACCCTGATTGCAAAAAAATCCAAGTCCATGCTGGTGCAAGTTGATGGTGCCATGCCTGTGGGCGTGACAGCGAAAGATATCGTCCTGGCCATTATCGGCAAGATAGGTACCGCAGGCGGCACTGGCTATGCAATTGAATTTGCTGGTTCGACTATCCGCAGCCTCTCCATGGAAGGCCGCATGACCGTCTGCAATATGGCGATTGAAGCGGGGGCGCGCGCTGGCATGGTGGCGGTAGATCAGACTACTATCGATTACGTCAAAGGCCGCCCATTGTCGCCGGTTGGTCCGCATTGGGACCGGGCTGTCGAATACTGGAGCACATTGCATACTGATGCAGGTGCCAAATTCGACATGGTCGTGACCCTGAATGCTGCTGAAATCAAGCCGCAAGTCACTTGGGGTACTTCTCCTGAAATGGTGGTGGCGATAGATAGCCGAGTACCTGATCCTGAACAGGAAAAAGATGCCGTTAAACGCGACGCCATAGAAAAAGCCCTGATCTACATGGCATTGGAGCCAAATACTGCAATTTCTGACATCCGTATTGATAAAGTCTTTATCGGTTCCTGCACCAATTCACGCATAGAAGATTTGCGTGCTGCCGCTGCGGTGGTACGTGGCAAGTATCGTGCCTCGAACGTCAAACTGGCGATGGTCGTGCCAGGCTCTGGTCTGGTCAAAGAGCAGGCTGAACGTGAAGGTCTGGATCAGATATTCAAGGCTGCCGGTTTCGAATGGCGCGAGCCTGGTTGCTCCATGTGCCTGGCCATGAATGCCGACAGACTGGAGCCGGGTGAGCGCTGTGCTTCCACTTCCAACCGTAACTTTGAAGGCCGTCAGGGGCAGGGCGGCCGTACCCACCTGGTGTCACCTGCAATGGCTGCTGCAGCGGGCGTCGCCGGACATTTTGTTGATGTACGTAACTTGAATTAATTATTGCGGAGGAAAGACATGAAAAAATTATTTGCGCTGGCGATTTGCGCTTTCATCCTGGCAGGCTGCAATACCGTTCAGGGCTTGGGTAAAGACGTTAAAAAGGCTGGCGAAGCAGTCGAAAATGCAGGCAAAAAATAAGTACCGACATGGAAAAATTTACTTTACTTGATGGTTTGGTTGCGCCCATGGACAGGGCCAACGTGGATACAGATGCCATCATCCCCAAGCAGTTTTTGAAATCCATCAAACGCAGTGGTTTTGGCCCCAATCTGTTTGATGAGTGGCGTTACCTCGACCACGGCGAACCTGGTATCGACAATAGCAAGCGTCCTGTTAATCCTGATTTCGTGTTGAATCAGGCTCGCTATCAAGGTGCTTCCATCTTGCTGGCGCGTAAAAATTTTGGGTGCGGTTCTTCGCGTGAACATGCCCCCTGGGCCCTGGAGCAATTTGGTTTTCGCGCCATTATCGCGCCGAGCTTTGCTGATATATTCTTCAATAATTGCTATAAAAACGGTGTGCTGCCTATCGTATTGGGTGAAGCGCAAGTTGATGCTCTGTTCAATGAAGTCAAAGCCTTCCCTGGCTATCGTCTGATCGTTGATCTGGAACAGCAAGTCGTACGCACCACAAATGGCAGTGCCAGCTATGGCTTTGATGTTGATGCCTTCCGCAAATATTGCATGCTCAATGGCCTGGATGATATTGGCTTGACGCTGCGTCAAGCTGACAAGATACGCGCTTTTGAAGAGCGTCATATCGCTGCGCAACCCTGGCTAGCCAATACCATCTAAGCTACCTAAATAAGCCAACTAAGTAAGTCATCTAAATTAATTTCTTGAGAATATGAAAATTGCTATTTTGCCGGGTGACGGCATAGGTCCGGAAATCGTTGAGCAGGCAGTCAAGGTCTTGAACGCGCTGGGCGAGTCTTTTGAATTGGAAACGGCGCCTGTCGGTGGTGCTGGCTATGAAGCTTCTGGTCATCCTTTGCCAGAAGCGACACTGAAACTGGCGCTGGAAGCAGATGCCATATTGTTTGGCGCAGTCGGTGACTGGAAATATGACACGCTGGATCGCCCATTGCGTCCTGAGCAAGCCATTTTGGGTTTGCGTAAAAACCTCAAACTGTTCGCTAATTTGCGTCCCGCCATTATGTATCCGGAATTGGCTGGTGCTTCAACACTGAAGCCGGAAGTGGTTTCTGGTCTGGATATCCTGATCATCCGCGAATTGACGGGCGACATTTATTTTGGTCAGCCACGCGGTGTGCGTGAGTGCCCTGATGGCCCTTTCAAAGGTGAGCGCGAAGGTTTTGATACCATGCGTTATGCCGAGTCAGAAATCCGTCGCATTGCTCACGTAGCTTTCCAGGCTGCACAAAAGCGCGACAAGCGGCTGACCAGCGTAGATAAAGCCAATGTGCTGGAAACTTTCCAGTTCTGGAGGGACATCGTCACTGAAGTGCATAAAGAATATCCAGACGTAGCGCTGGACCATATGTATGTTGACAATGCCGCCATGCAGCTGGTGCGCGCGCCAAAGAAATTTGATGTCATCGTCACCGGCAATATGTTTGGCGATATCTTGTCTGATCAGGCATCCATGCTGACCGGTTCTATCGGCATGTTGCCATCTGCTTCGCTGGATGCAAATAACAAGGGTTTGTATGAACCTTCCCATGGTTCTGCGCCGGATATCGCTGGCAAGGGCGTGGCTAATCCTCTGGCAACCATCATGTCTGCAGCCATGATGTTGCGTTATTCCTTGAATAAAGCGGAACAGGCTGACCGTATTGAAAATGCCGTTAAAAAAGTACTGGCGCAAGGTTTGCGTACCCCGGACATATATGAGGCAGGCACGACCAAGGTTGGTACTGGCGAGATGGGGCAGGCAGTGCTCCAGGCATTAAGTTAATTGTTGTTGATGAAGAGCAGGGACGTCCTGCAAAATTTTAGGGAAAAATGATGAAACTGGTGGGTCTGGTAGGTTGGCGCGGTATGGTGGGTTCTGTCCTGATGCAACGCATGCAGGAAGAAGGTGATTTCGATCATATTGAACCCGTGTTCTTTTCAACGTCGAATACAGGTGGTACTGCCCCTGCAATGGCGAAGAATGAAAAGACCTTGCAAGACGCAAATAATATTGATGCACTCAAGAAGTGCGAGATTATTATTACCTGCCAGGGTGGTGACTACACCAATGAGATTTACCCAAAACTGCGCGCAAGTGGCTGGAACGGTCACTGGATTGATGCTGCGTCCAGTCTGCGCATGAATGAAAATGCTGTCATCGTACTCGATCCGGTCAATCTGCCAGTGATCAAGCAAGCGCTGGTCAATGGGCAAAAAGACTGGATAGGCGGTAATTGCACAGTCAGCTGTATGTTGATGGGCGTTGGCGCTCTGTACAAAGCCGGTCTGGTGGAGTGGATGAGCACGCAAACTTACCAGGCAGCATCTGGTGGTGGTGCCCAGCATATGCGTGAATTGCTGACGCAATACGGTACTTTGAATGCAGAAGTTCGCTCCTTGCTGGATGACCCGAAAAGCGCGATTCTGGAAATCGACCGTAAAGTGATTGCCAAACAACGTTCCCTGACCGCTGACGAAACAGCCAACTTTGGTGTGCCACTGGGTGGATCGCTGATTCCCTGGATCGACAAGGACCTGGGTGATGGCATGTCGAAAGAAGAATGGAAAGGCATGGCAGAAACCAACAAAATCCTGGGCCCGGGTGCGGGTTTTGGTACGGCAGCTATACCAGTCGACGGTTTCTGCGTGCGCATTGGTGCTATGCGTTGCCACAGCCAGGCTTTGACATTCAAGTTGAAAAAAGATGTGCCATTGGCGGATATTGAAACCATGATTGCTGCTGACAATGAATGGGTTAAAGTTGTGCCAAATACCCGTGAAGCCAGTATTCGTGATCTGACTCCGGTTGCCGTTACTGGCACCATGACAATTCCGGTTGGCCGTATCCGTAAACTGGCGATGGGCCCCGAGTATGTTGGTGCCTTCACAGTTGGCGATCAATTATTGTGGGGAGCAGCAGAGCCGCTGCGTCGCATGTTGCGTATCTTGATTGATTAAAAAGTCAGCAAAACTTGATGTTTTAAAGTAATTGTTAAAACTTGTTGTAGAATATAGGGGGGCGTTTAACGCCCCCTTGTCGTTTTTGAAACTTCAAAAAGCTTCGTCTGATTGACGGGCATTTAGTTTTAATTTTAATAATAAATAATTAGGATTTTGGCGATTATTTTTTCACTTGTCATTTGGCAACAACATTTATGCGATATCCTTGCACTTCGGGGTTCTTAATGTATTTACCACTGTGATAAATCGCGTTAAGCTTGCGGGGCAATGTTTGTAATGTTAATGTGAAACATTAGGACGCGTCGCTAGGCAATGTGTAAAGCGTCACCCAGCGGACTTTGTTCGCCAAAAATTCCCAATATGTCTGACAAAATGCATAATCAAAAAAAATCGTCTGTGATTACCGTGGGACGCAAGGCGTTAAGTGTAGCTGTAGCGTCTTCCTTGTTCATGTTGTCAAGCGCGCATGCTACCGGTCTCGGCAAGCTGACTGTGCTCTCCTCTCTGGGACAACCCTTGCGCGCAGAGGTAGAATTGACTTCTCCTGCCAAGGAAGAAATTGATTCCCTGGTGCCCAAACTGGCATCCCAGGAGGCTTTTAAGCAAGCAAATATAGACTTTAATGTCGCATTATTGTCACTGCGTTTTGCAGTTGAGCAGCGTGGAGCGAATTACGTAATCCGCATCAGCTCAGCTCAAGCCATGAACGAACCTTTCGTTGATATGTTGATGGAGTTGAACTCTGCAAATGGCAAGCTCCTTAGAGAATACACCTTCTTGCTTGATCCTGCTGAATTGCGAAATAGTCAATCTGCGCAAGTCAGTAATCCAGTGGTTGTTGCTAACCAGCCACAAAATACATCAGCGTCCAATGCGGCCAAAAATACGCGCCCAAATGCGCTTGCAACAAATCCGAATTTAAGAAACGATAGGTCGCCAGCACCAAAAAACGCTGAGGCCGGCAAAGAAATTAAATCTGCCGGCGAATATCAGGTCAGGGCAGGCGACACATTAAGCAAGATTGCCGGTAGTTACCGTGCTGAGGGTGTTTCGCTCGACCAGATGCTGGTTAGTATTTATCGCGCCAATCCGCAAGCCTTTGCTGGCAACAATATGAATCGCCTGAAATCCGGGCAGATTCTGACTGTGCCAGATGCTGATTCCGCACGTGCCAGTGTAGGTACCACGAGTGAGGCGCACTCTGTGGTCGTGGCTCATGCCGCTGACTTCAATTCCTATCGCAATAAACTGGCTGGCCAAGTCGCGGAAGCGCCTGCAGAAAAAGCGCCATCCACCAAGCAAAGTGGCGCTGGCAAGATCACGGCCAAGGTAAAAGAAGTACCGAATGCGACTACTGATTCTCCTGACAAGCTGAAGTTGTCCAAAGTCGGTCCTGCTTCTGCACGCACTTCAGGTAAGGGCGGCGAAGAAGACAAGCTGGCGAAGGAAAGAGCTGCGCAAGAAGCCAATTCACGCGTCAAAGAGCTTGAGAAAAACGTCAGTGATCTGAGGGGATTGCTGGAAGCCCAGAAGATAGAAATCAAAAATAAAGAAATGGCAGCCAAGCAGGCAGAGCTGAGCAAGGCAAAACCTGATGTCAAGGCAAGTGCGCCTGCATCAACGCCTGCGCCAGCTGTTGCCAGTGTAGCAGCTCCAGTTGCTGTACCTGCTCCGGCACCAGTCTCAGCGCCAGCTTCGACTGCTGCTTCTGTACAGGCCAGTTCGCCTGCCGCTGCCAGCACGCCAGCCGTTGCTGCATCTGCAGCTTCCGTTGCTACGCCCAAGCCGCCAGTCAAACGCAAGATAGTGACGCCGCCACCGCCACCTCCACCAGAGCCAAGTTTCCTGGACAGCATTTCTGATTATCTGTTGCCAGGCGGCATAGCTTTGCTTGCCATCTTGGGTGGCGTGGGTATCTGGACTAGCCAGCGCAAGAAAAAGTTGCAGCAATTTGAAGACAGTATCCTGACTGGCTCCAGCATGAAAGCCAACTCCATGTTCGGCTCTACTGGTGGTCAGAGTGTTGATACCAATAACAGCGTTTTCAACTCCAATTTTGCGCCATCCGCCAGTCAGTTGGATGCCAATGAAGTTGATCCTGTTGCTGAAGCAGATGTGTATATCGCTTATGGACGTGATTCTCAGGCAGAAGAAATTCTGAAAGAAGCATTGCGTACTCAGCCAGACCGTCATGCCGTCAGGGTTAAATTGCTGGAAATTTATTTTGGCCGTAAAGATGCCAAAACCTTTGAACGCCTGGCCAGTGAGTTGTATGGCATGACCAGCGGTGAGGGTGAAGACTGGGCGCAAGCAGCTTCCATGGGTATCGTGCTGGAACCAGGTAATCCTTTGTATGCCGGTGGTAAAGCCAAGGCCGAGATGGCAGCCGCATCTGGTTTGGGTTCTGGTACTCAGCCACTGGAAGATCTTGATCCAGAGGCTTTGCTGGCTAACTCATTGTCTCAAGACATGCTTGAAGCGATCAGCATTATCGATACTGCCCAGCGTGATGGTGGTGCCGCAAAAGCCAATGCCATTGCAGAAGAAGCTGCGATGGATGAGCATGCGCTGGATTTCGATCTCGATATTTCTGCGATCCCGGAACCTGAAGTACCAAAAATTCCTGAGCCAGTTGCCCACGCTGTTCCTGCTGCAGACTCAGCCGCCGCGCCGGAGGTTGATTTTGGTACGATAGATTTTGATTTTGGCACTAAAGATCCTGAACCAGTTCATGCACCTGTGGTTGCGGAAGCAGCGCCTGTAAAAGCGGTTGATCCTGATGTTGAGAAATTTGAGCTTGATTTGGGTCATATTGATTTTGCATCGGACAAGCATGCGTCAGATCCTTTGTCTCTGGACATCTTGCCGCCAGACGACGGGCTGGATGAAAACCTGTTGGCAGCGTCTTTGGCCGGTGAAACTGCAGAATCACCATTGCCAGAATTGACAGCTCCCCCAAAAGCTGAAGAAGATGCAATGTCAGCTTTTGAATTTGATTTGTCTGGCATTGATCTTGATCTGGAACCAGCACCAGCTACGCCCGCAGCGCCAGCAATTGAAGAAGCACCAGCGCACAATGCTGAAATGGCAACCAAGCTTGATCTGGCAGTTGCTTATCACGAAATTGGTGATAAAGAAGGTGCCCGCGAATTGCTGGATGAAGTACTCAAAGGTGGTACTGCTGATCAGGTAGAAAGAGCCAAGTCCATGATGGCCCAGATGGCTTGATGTTCTTGAGGTAGTCATGACGGGCGCAGCACATGCTGGCGCCCGTTTTGTTTTTTTGGAAATTGCATTGTGTTGAAACGATTAGTTTTAGGTGTGCAGTACGACGGTAACTCCTGGCAAGGCTGGCAAACGCAGCCTTCCGGTAATACCGTGCAAGACGCGTTGGAGCGGGCGCTGCAACAATTTACCAAAAGCGACATCAAAACCACCTGCGCAGGTCGTACTGACGCTGGCGTGCATGGCATAGAGCAGGTCGTGCATTTTGATACTGAACTGGTGCGTGAATCCTATTCCTGGGTGAATGGCGTGAATGCCTTCTTGCCTGCTACTGTGGCTGTTCAGTGGGCTAAAGAATTGCCCATGGACCCTGACTCGGAAGATAATTTTCACGCGCGCTTTAGTGCCCGCGCCCGTACTTATCATTATATTTTGCATAATGCTGCAATCCGTTCACCCATGTGGAGTGGGCGGGCAGGATGGACCTTTCGCCCGCTAGATGTAGAGCGCATGCGTGCTGCCGCTGTTCATTTGTTGGGGGAGCATGATTTCTCTGCCTTTCGCGCTTCTGGCTGTCAGGCAAAAACCCCGGTCAAGCACATGTATGACATACAGATACGGCGTCAAGGAGAAATGATCATTTTTACCTTGCGCGCCAGCGCCTTCCTGCATCACATGGTCAGAAACATCGTTGGTTCACTGATTTTTGTCGGTGCAGGAAAAAGAGAGCCAGAATGGATGGGTGAAGTCTTGTCCAGCATGAACCGCGAAATAGCTGCGCCGACCTTTATGCCCGATGGTTTATACCTGGCAAAAATTGACTATGAAGACAAATGGTGCTTGCCACAAAGAGAATTGGTGGAAACTCTGGCTTTCTTGTCTTTTTTGTAGTGATCAACTGACATCAACCCGACGATTTCTCGGCTTTCCGGGGTGAAATCCGGTAAAATGGCGTTTTGCAAAACCCAAACTGAAGGCGCTCGCCTGGGGAAACTTGCCCAGCTCAGAGCGCTTTTTTTATAGCTGGTATTCGCTTCACCTTTGTTTCTTTCGTAATTTCAATGAATAACATCCGCAATTTTTCGATTATTGCCCATATTGACCATGGCAAATCCACACTGGCAGATCGCATTATCCAGCTTTGTGGCGGCCTTTCCGACCGCGAGATGGAAGCACAAGTGCTTGATTCCATGGATATTGAGCGTGAGCGTGGTATTACCATCAAGGCTCAGACAGCAGCCTTGCATTACAAGGCACGCGACGGTCAGATCTATAACCTGAACCTGATCGATACTCCGGGTCACGTCGACTTCAGTTATGAAGTGAGTCGTTCTCTGTCTGCCTGCGAAGGTGCCTTGCTGGTTGTTGATGCGTCACAAGGTGTGGAAGCGCAGACAGTAGCGAACTGCTATACCGCCATCGAATTGGGTGTTGAGGTAGTGCCCGTCTTGAATAAGATTGATTTGCCATCTGCCGATCCTGAGAATGCTTGCCAGGAAATCGAAGAGGTGATAGGCATTGATGCATCAGATGCCGTACATTGCTCCGCAAAAACCGGTCTGGGTGTTGAAGATGTACTCGAATCGCTGATCATTAAAGTGCCGCCACCACAAGGTGACCCAACTGCACCTTTGCAAGCCTTGATCGTCGACTCGTGGTTTGATAATTATGTCGGTGTTGTCATGCTGGTGCGCATCAAAAATGGCACCTTGCGCCCTAAAGACAAGATATTGTTCATGGCAACCGAAGCGCAGCATCTGGTTGAAAGTGTCGGCGTCTTTACACCAAAATCACTGAGCCGTACAGAGTTGTCAGCTGGTCAGGTAGGTTTTGTGATCGCCGGTATTAAAGAATTGAAGTCGGCCAAAGTAGGCGACACGATTACCGTTGCCAACAGACCTGCTGCCGAGCCTTTGCCTGGTTTTAAAGAGGTGCAGCCACAGGTGTTTGCCGGGCTGTTCCCGGTTGAGGCCAATCAATACGATGCCCTGCGTGATTCCCTGGAAAAACTCAAGCTCAATGATGCTGCTTTGATGTATGAGCCGGAAGTATCACAGGCGCTGGGCTTTGGCTTTCGCTGTGGCTTCCTTGGTTTGCTGCACATGGAAATCGTCCAGGAGCGTCTGGAGCGCGAATTCGATATGGACCTCATCACCACTGCGCCAACGGTGGTGTATGAAGTGTTGATGGCCGATGGCAGCATCCTGATGGTGGATAATCCATCCAAGATGCCAGAGCCATCCAAGATAGAAGAAATTCGCGAACCTATCGTCACCGTCAATCTCTACATGCCACAAGAGTATGTAGGTTCGGTCATTACACTCTGTACTCAGAAGCGTGGTGTGCAGCTGGACATGAATTATCATGGCCGCCAAGTCAAGCTGACCTATGAAATGCCGATGGCTGAAATCGTGCTGGATTTCTTTGATCGCCTGAAATCCACCTCGCGTGGTTATGCGTCCATGGACTATGAATTCAAGGAAAACCGTGCAGCAGACGTGGTCAAGGTCGACATGCTGATCAATAGCGAAAAGGTCGATGCACTGGCGATTATCGTCCACAGGGCAAACAGCCATTTCCGTGGCCGTGCAGTAGCAGCCAAAATGCGTGAATTAATCCCCCGCCAGATGTTTGACGTGGCTATCCAGGCCGCTATCGGCTCGAACATCATCTCGCGTGAGAACGTCAAAGCCTTGCGTAAAAACGTCTTGGCGAAATGTTATGGCGGCGATATCAGCCGTAAGCGCAAATTGCTGGAAAAACAAAAAGCAGGTAAGAAGCGCATGAAGCAAGTTGGTTCGGTAGAGATCCCGCAAGAAGCGTTTTTGGCGATTTTACAAGTGGATGAAAAATGAGTTTTCAATCAATCTTGGGCAATTTTGCCCTGATCCTGTTTGTCTTGACGGTTGTTACTGGTGTTATCTGGTTTCTTGATGTCTTTATATTTGCCAAACAACGCCGTAAAAACGCCGACAAGGCGCTTGCTGAATACGACGCACGCAGGGCCAAGCTGACTGCTGAGGGCATACGCCTGGAAGAAAGCACGCGCCATGACATGGAAGCCAGCTTGCTCAGGCAGCCAGTCTGGATAGAATATTCCGGCAGTTTCTTTCCAGTGATTGCATTGGTGTTTTTCTTGCGCTCTTTCTTGTTCGAGCCATTTAAAATTCCTTCAAGCTCAATGTTGCCAACATTGTATGTTGGTGATTTGATACTGGTGAATAAATTTACTTATGGCATACGTTTGCCCGTAATTAATAAAAAAGTCATCTCCATCAATGATCCGCAAAGAGGCGATGTCATGGTATTTAAATACCCTGAAGACCCTAGCGTGGACTATATTAAACGTGTGGTGGGCGTGCCTGGTGATAAAATTGTGTATAAAAACAAACGTTTATCGGTGAATGGTAAAGAAGTTTCATATACGAACATGCCTGACTTCCGTGATAATCTTGATTACTTAAAGCAATACAAGGAAGACTTGACTGGCGTTAGTCATCGTATATTGGTGAATGAGCAAAGACCTGCTTACGTTGATAATCCGCATGACTTCAAGGGCCGGGACTTGTGCTCTTATGATAATGATGGCTTTACCTGTAATGTGCCGCAAGGCCGTTACTTCATGATGGGCGATAACAGGGATAATAGTCTCGACAGCCGCTACTGGGGTTTTGTGCCCGATGAAAATATTGTTGGAAAAGCATTTTTCATCTGGATGAATTTTGGTGATATCGAACGCATTGGTAGTTTTCATTAAATTTCAGTCTTAATCAGGAAAAATCTATGTCAAATATTCAATACTCCACATTCAAAAAGCAACAAGGCATTACCTTGATCGGATTGATCATGGCAATTGCAGTAATCAGTGTTCTTGCGATGATTGCAATGAAAGTGGTACCTACCATGATCGAATATAATTCCATCAGCAAGGCAATGAATAATTCCAAGAATGGAACGACTCCCAGAGAGATACAGATCGCCTTTGATAAACAAAGGGAAGTCGGTTATTTTGACGCGGTGACTGGCAAGGATTTGGTCATCGTAAAAAATAATGATGGTGGTTTTGACCTCAATTTTTCCTATAGCAAGAAAATCCCTCTGGTTGGTCCAGCCAGTATATTGATGGAGTATTCCGGCACTACCGCAAAGAATGGTGTTGTCGTTACAAAACCTGCCAAGGCAGATTAAGTTATTCGTATGAATCAACAACTATTGCAGAAAAGGCTGGGGCACCAGTTTAGCAACCCCGCTTTGTTGCAGCAGGCTTTGACGCATCGCAGTCATAGTGTTTTGCATAATGAACGTCTGGAATTTCTTGGCGACTCAGTCTTGAATTGTGTCGTCGCTTCTTTGTTGTTTGATAGTTTCGCCAATATTGATGAAGGTGATTTGTCGCGTGTCCGTGCTAATCTGGTCAAGCAACAGTCGCTATATGAAATCGCCCAAAGAATAGAGTTGTCACAGTTTCTGCGCCTGGGCGAGGGAGAATTGAAGTCTGGCGGATTTCGTCGCCCATCTATCCTGGCAGATACGCTGGAAGCTTTGTTCGGTGCGATTTTCCTTGATGCCGGTTTTGACGCTGCAAAAGAAGTTATCCGTTCACTGTATGCGCCAGTGTTGGCCAGCGTTGATCCTACTACCCTGGGCAAGGATGCCAAGACTTTGTTGCAAGAGTTCTTGCAAAGTAAGAAGATCGCTTTGCCGCAATACAATGTGGTGGCAACCCATGGCGCTGCACATAATCAGGAATTCGAAATTGAGTGCCTGGTGCCCAAGCTTGAGATCCAGGTCTTTGGTACTGGTGGTAGCCGCCGTGCCGGCGAACAGGCAGCGGCCAAACTGGCGCTGGAGACTGCACTGGCCATGCTGGTACGTTCACCTGCAGCCAAGAAGGCCAAGCCACGTGCTTCGCAGTTAAAGCTGGCTGGCATAGCGACAGTGCAAGGTGACGCAGTGGCAGAAACCAAGCCGCCGTCAGCCAAACAAAAAAGCTTGCTGGATACTGAGACACCCAAGGCCGACAAACCAAAAGGCACATCAAGCATAACCGGCACCACTGGCACAACCAGTACTACCAGCACGGCTGCAGCAGACGAACTGCTGACCCATGATATTCACCCTGAGACTCACCCTAAGACTGCCTGACGACCGCATGACTGAATTAATAGACAACCCTGATTTCCGCTGTGGTTACATCGCCATCGTCGGGCGACCTAACGTCGGTAAATCGACCCTGATGAACGCCCTGATAGGCGCCAAGGTCAGCATTACCTCGCGCAAGGCACAAACCACGCGTCACCGCATTACCGGCATACAAACCAAAGAAAATACCCAGTTCGTGTATATCGATACGCCAGGTTTCCAGACTCGCCATTCGAACGCACTGAACCGCACCTTGAACCGGACTGTCACCACCACCTTGACAGCGGCAGATGTGATTTTGTACATCATAGAAGCAGGTACCTTTGGCCCGGCAGATCAGCAAGTGATTAATTTGCTGCCTAAGGACGTACCTTGCATCCTCGTCATCAATAAATCAGACCGCGTTAAAGACAAAGCCGTGATGATGCCGTTTGCTCAGAAAGTGGCAGTGCTCCATCCTTTCGCTGCGATCGTGCCAGTATCGGCAACCTTGCGTTTCCAGCTTGAAAACCTGGAAGGTGAAATCCGCAAATACCTGCCGCTGAATCCGCCCATGTTTGGCGAAGACGATATTACCGACCGCAGCGAGAAATTTCTGGCTGCAGAAATCGTCCGTGAAAAACTGTTCCGCTTCGTTGGCGATGAACTGCCTTATACCAGCACTGTGCTGATAGAAAAGTTTGAGCAAGAAGGCAATCTGCGCCGCGTTTTCGTTGCCATCCTGGTGGACAGGGACGGCCACAAATCTATGGTCATTGGTAACAAGGGCGCGCGTCTGAAAGATATCTCCACTCAGTCACGTCAGGATATGGAAAAACTGTTTGGTGGTCCCGTATATCTGGAAATCTGGATCAAGGTCAAATCTGGCTGGGCCGACAATGAAGCCGGTTTGCGTGCCTACGGTTACGAGTAAATCTATCCATGGATGAGCAGGCAGTCGCCACGCGGGAAGACAGCGCTGTTGCAGATGTGGCTGCTGTAACGCCAGCGCCACCTGCTGTCAAAAAAACTGCAGCCCGACCACGTGTGCCCAGAGCCGCGCCACGCTCTGCCAGCAAATCCCCTGCCAAAGACTTGCGCATACTGGAGCAGCCAGGCTTTGTCCTGCATTCCTGGCCCTACAAAGAAACCAGTCTCATCATCGACGTGCTAACGCGTGACCATGGTCGTATAGCCCTGGTTGCCAAAGGCGCAAAGCGCCCGCATTCGCAATTGCGCAGCGTCTTGCAAACTTTTCAGCCATTGCAACTGGGGTGGACGGGCAAGGGTGAAATCCGCACACTGACTACGGCAGACTGGGTAGGCGGCATGCTGCCGCTGGAAAAATCTGCCTTGCTGTGCGGCTTTTATCTCAATGAATTACTGGTCAAGTTTTTGATGCGCGATGAAGCGCACCCGGATTTGTTTGACCTGTATGTCTCCACGTTGAACCAACTTGCTCATGATGAACCTGCCACCATCGTCCTGCGCCGCTTTGAACTCGCACTACTGCGCGAATCCGGCTTGCTGGGTGACCTGACGCGTTGTACACAACAGCGTGAACGTGTGCAGGCAGAACAGTTTTATGTGCTGGACCCTGAGCGCGGCCCCAGGCCAGCCATGCCAGCAGATAGTGTCCCGAGGGTCAGTGGCAAGACTTTGCTGGCCATGCAGCGCGGCGACTATACTGAACAAAGCACGCAATTGCAAAGCAAGCTGCTAATGCGCTTTTTGCTTGCCCATCACCTGCATGGCGCAGCGTTAAATACCCGGCAAATACTGATCGATTTGCAAAATTTATGAATATCCATCAACAAAGCCAGTTGATAGAACTGGGCGTGAATATCGACCACGTCGCCACCCTGCGCAATGCGCGCGGGACAAGCTATCCCGATCCTTTGCAGGCAGCTTTGCTGGCAGAAGAGGCGGGCGCAGATTGCATCACCCTGCATCTGCGTGAAGACCGTAGACATATCCGCGATGCAGACGTAGAACGATTGCGCCCACGCCTGCTGACGCGCATGAACCTGGAAACCGCAATCAATAACGAAATGCTGGATCTAGCCTGCCGCATCCTGCCGCAAGATGTTTGCCTGGTGCCAGAACGCCGTGAAGAAGTCACGACTGAAGGCGGCCTCGATGTCGCCCGTGACTTTGCCAAAGTACAGGCAGCAGTCAGACAATTGCAGGCGGCAGGCATACGTGTGTCTCTATTCATTGATGCAGATGAGCAGCAGATACAGGCCAGCTCAGAGACAGGTGCCAGCGTCATAGAAATCCACACTGGTCACTATGCTGCTGCGCTTGATCCACAATTGCAGGCGCAGGAGCTGGCACGTATAGCGCAAGCTGCCATTGCAGGTATACGCCATGGTTTAAAAGTGAATGCGGGTCATGGCCTGCATTTGACTAATACCGCCGCCATTGCCGCTATTCCTGAAATCTCAGAATTGAATATTGGCCATGCCATCGTTGCTCAGGCCCTGTTCGTAGGCTGGCAAAAAGCCATCAGCGACATGAAAGCATTGATGGTCAAAGCCCGTCTGGCGAGCTTACACAGAGCAGCCTGACATGATCTACGGCATAGGCACTGACATCGTACAAATCTCACGCATGCAAGAAGCCCTGGCGCGCAACGGTGAACGCTTTGCTGAAAAAATCCTGGGCCTAGAAGAACTGGCCATCTATCGCGAACGCAAAGCGCTGGTTGAAGCGCGCGGCCTGCGTTATCTGGCCACGCGCTTTGCCGCAAAAGAAGCTTTTTCCAAAGCAGTGGGCATGGGCATGCGTGACCCCATGAACTGGCATGCCATGCAAACGCTGAATAACGACCAAGGGCAGCCTGTCGTGCAGACTAACGGTAATATGCAGCAATGGATGCAGGAGCGCAGTTTGCACGCGCGTATCTCAGTCAGCGACGAAACTGATTACGCCATCGCCTTTGTCATCATTGAAGTCGAACAATCCCTGCTAAAGTAGCGGCTTCCATAAGCGCTGCAGATTGATTGCATCATGAACGAACCAAATATCTCAGAAGCACGCCAGCAAGTGCTCGATCTGGTTGCCAAATTACCCAACCTGCCGGGTGTTTACCGCTATTTCGATAGCAATGACCAGGTGCTGTACGTGGGCAAGGCACGTGATTTAAAAAAACGCGTCTCCAGCTATTTTCTCAAAAACCTCTCCAGCCCGCGTATCGCGATGATGGTAGAGAAAATCGCCAAGCTCGAAACCACCGTTACCCGCAGCGAAGCCGAAGCACTGATCCTTGAAAACAACCTCATCAAGGCTTTAAAGCCGCGCTATAACATCCTGTTCCGTGATGATAAGTCTTACCCCTATCTGAAAATCACCACAGAAAAAACGCCACGCATGATGTATTACCGTGGTGCGATCGATAAAAAGCACCAGTACTTCGGACCATTTCCATCAGGCTGGGCAGTCAAGGAATCGATGCAGATTTTGCAGAAAGTCTTTTTGCTGCGCAGTTGCGAAGACAGCGTGTTTGCCAACCGCAGCCGCCCGTGCCTGTTGCACCAGATCAGCCGTTGCAGTGCACCATGCGTCAACATCATCGCGCCAGAAGACTACCAGCAAGACGTCAACAATGCCGCTGACTTTTTACGTGGCCGCCAGCTCGAAGTCATGCAGACCCTGGAAAAAAAGATGCTCGATTTTTCCATGGAACTCAAATTCGAGCAGGCAGCAGCCGTGCGCAATCAAATGCAAGCTCTGTCCAAAGTCTTACACCAGCAAAGTATGGAGACTGCAGGCGATGTCGATATCGATATCCTCGCCGTGGTAGTGGAGGGCGGTCGCGCCTGCGTTAACCTGGCCATGGTCAGAGGTGGGCGACATCTGGGTGACCGGGCTTATTTTCCCACCCATGTCGATGATGCTCTCAGCGTCGCAGAAAATGAAATCGAAGTCGAGGTCATCTCTGCCTTTCTGGCGCAGCACTATGTCGACCAGTTCATCCCGTCCACGCTGGTGATGAATGTGGAACTTGATGCGCCCGACCTCATGCTGGCCCTGGCCGAACAATGTGGTCACCGCATCCATCTATCCTTCCAGCCGCAGGAGCAGCGCCGCGCCTGGCTGGACATGGCTGTCAAAGGTGCCAGGCTGGCACTGGCGCGCATGTTGTCAGAGCAGGGCTCGCAGCAGGCACGTACCCGCGCTTTGGCAACCGTGTTGGAGCTGGAGGTAGAAAACCTCGAAGAATTGCGCGTTGAATGTTTTGACATTAGTCACACCCAAGGCGAAGCCACCCAGGCATCCTGCGTCGTGTTTCACCATCACGCCATGCAAAACAGTGAGTACCGCCGTTTCAATATCAAGGATATTACCGGTGGCGATGATTATGCCGCCATGCGTCAGGTACTGTTCCGCCGCTATGAAAAAGTCGCCAGTGGTGATGCCGGTGGTAATGAGACCAATGAGCGCCGTATGCCCGACATCGTCCTGATCGACGGTGGCAAGGGCCAGGTCGAGATTGCCAGGCAAGTTTTTGTAGAGCTTGGTCTGGACATCAGCCTCATCGTCGGTGTCTCCAAAGGTGAGGGTCGCAAGGTTGGCCTCGAAACCCTGGTGTTCGTCGATGGACGTACAGCAAAGGAATTGGGTAAAGAATCTGCCGCCCTCATGCTGATCGCCCAGATCCGCGACGAAGCCCATCGCTTTGCCATCACAGGCATGCGTGCCAAGCGCGACAAGGCCAGGCAGACCTCTCAACTGGAAGAGATAGAAGGCATAGGTCCCAAACGCCGTCAGCGCCTGCTGGTGCGTTTTGGTGGTTTAAAAGGTGTCAGCGATGCCAGCGTCGCCGATTTGGCCAGTGTCGAAGGCATTTCTCGCCAATTGGCCGAAGAAATTTACAAGCGGCTGCGATAGGGAAATATAATTGCGTCAAACGCTGATATTGTAGTCAGTCTGCCTGATGCATAAACCGAGTAAAAACCACAACAACATGCCTTTCAATTTTCCTATCCTGCTGACCTGGTTACGTGTCGCGCTGATACCGCTGGTGGTTGGTGTTTTTTACCTGCCCGATCTCTGGCTAAGCCCCTTTGAAAAAGGCCTGGCATCCACCACGATTTTTATCGTCGCCGCAGTGACCGACTGGTTTGATGGATTCCTGGCGCGCAGGTGGAACCAGACATCCTCATTCGGTGCCTTCCTTGACCCTGTGGCCGACAAACTCATGGTGGCTGGCGCCTTGCTGGTGCTGGTGCAGCTGGATCGCGTCAACGCCGTGATCGCCTTCGTTATCATCGGTCGCGAGATAACCATCTCTGCCTTGCGCGAATGGATGGCGTTGATCGGTGCCTCCAAATCAGTGGCAGTCAGCTCTTTGGGCAAGATCAAGACCGCTGCGCAAATGATCGCCATTCCCATGCTGTTGTATTACGACATGCTGTTTGGCATGATAGACACCAAGCTGCTGGGTTCATGGTTGCTGTTGATTGCTGCCATCCTCACAGTCTGGTCCATGCTCTACTACCTGCGCAAAGCATGGCCCTTGATCAAGGAAACGACCGATAAAATGGGATAAGCGTGCAATGATCTTCGAATGGGTAGTTGACACAATGGCTGGATGATATATAATTCTGGTCTTCGCAACGCGGGAGTAGCTCAGTTGGTAGAGCGCAACCTTGCCAAGGTTGAGGTCGAGAGTTCGAGACTCTTCTCCCGCTCCAAAAATTTTTGGACGGCAGCGAAAAAGCAGTAAAGTAATACGGTAGTAAAAATGCGGGAGTAGCTCAGTTGGTAGAGCGCAACCTTGCCAAGGTTGAGGTCGAGAGTTCGAGACTCTTCTCCCGCTCCAAAAT
>JACQDX010000042.1 GCA_016200895.1 Burkholderiales bacterium | reverse complement strand
CTGGTTAATTTACAGAATTGGATTTTATAAGTAGGACTTACGCAAAACCGCCCCAACTGCGTTGCGGCTCCTCTCCCAGGAGCCGCGTACTAAAGTACTGTCTTCATCGCTACGGTGTAGCCGGGGTTTCAGACTATGTATTGTCTGCCAACGTAACGAACCTCCCTTGCAAGGGAGGTTTCCTAAAGCGATAACCTTGCTGGGACAATTTTGCTTAAGTCCTGATAAGTATTCGCCTATTAAGCTTTTAGATGCGTTTTAGATGCATTTTAGATGTGTAATAGTACGCTTTGCTTCAGGCACGGGAGTTTGCGGATTACCGCAGTGTCAGCGATAATCCGCAAACTCCTGCGCACTCACCCTTTTTTTCTAAGCAATGCAGCACACTTTATTTTGGAGCACAAAAAATGAATCTTAAAGTCGATGCCTATTTCAGCAAAGCTAAAAAATGGAAGGAAGAAATAGAACAATTGCGCAGTATTGTTCTTGAATGTCCGGTAACAGAAGAATTGAAATGGGGCAATCCTTGTTACACGTATGAAGACATCAATATAGTCCTGATCCACGTATTCAAGGAATATGCTGCCCTCCTGTTTTTCAAGGGAGCCTTGATGAAAGACCCCAAGGGTTTGCTGATACAGCAGACAGAAAATACCCAGGCAGCGAGGCAGCTGCGCTTTACGACTGTCAGTGAAATCAGCAAGCTCAAGACCACTATCAAAACCTATGTCAAGGAAGCCATCGCAGTAGAAAAAGCTGGTTTGAAAGTGGAATTTAAAACAGCGGCAGAATTTGCCGTCCCTGAAGAATTTCAAATCAAATTAAAACAAGAGCCAGCTCTCAAAAAAGCGTTTGAAGCATTGACCCCTGGGCGGCAAAAAGCCTATTTGCTTCATTTTTCCGCGGCCAAACAAGTCAAAACCCGTGAATCGAGAGTAGAAAAAGCCATCCCGCAAATTCTTGATGGCAAAGGTCTGGATGATTAGTCCGGTACGCCCGGGGTTTTTGCTTAGCTTACCGTGACGCCTGCCCGCTTCCCGGACAGGGGTGTCTGGTCGGTTGCAATTCTTCATGATAACTGGGCGCACGGGTTTGCATGGTATGTTCGTTACCGAGGACCGCTTGCAACTGTATTAACGCACGGTATACACCTGCCCGGTTTGTGCGCCTTCCACACTTCTCGCATAAGCCAGTCCCACACGTTTGGCTGATACCGCTTCAAAGCCGGGGAAGAAACTGCCCAGTGCTACAACCGATGCTTCCAGCAAGCCAGGACTGACGACATTGATGCGCAAGCCGCGCGGCAATTCGATAGCTGCACCGCGCACAAAGCCTTCCAGTGCGCCGTTGACCATGGCGGCGCTGGCACCTGCGCGTATGGGCGTCTCTCCAACCACACCGCTGGTCAGAGTGATGGAACCGCCATCATGCAGATAAGCCTGGGCAATCAGAGCCACATTCACCTGGCCCATGAGCTTGCTATTGAGGCCAATGTGGAGATGCTGTTCTTCCATTTCATTGAGCGGGGCAAAATGTACGTGGCCTGCCGCAACCACGACGCCATCGACCTTGCCGGTGCGGGCAAATAATTCATGTATTTGCGTGCTGTTGCTGATATCTAGCTGGATATCGCCGCTGGCTTTGCCAACACGGATGAGTTCGTGACGGGCACCCAGTTCATTGCTGATGGTGCTGCCTACTGTGCCGTTGGCACCGATAATGATGAGTTTCATTTCTTTTTCCTTTTTGCGAGACTTGGTTGAGTTGTTTCCAGAGGCTTATGCCCTGGAATTAAGTATCTCCTTATTTTTAATGTAGATAAATATCCGAAAAATGCATATATTGCTAACTCATGGTTAGTAATAAAGAATGGACGAATTCATGGATAAATTGCGCAGCATGGAAGTGTTTGTTGCCGTGGTTGATGCGGGCAGTTTTACCGCTGCGGCGGCACAGTGCGAGATATCGCCCGTCATGGTGGGCAAGCACATACAGTTTCTCGAAAGCCTGCTGGGGGCGCGCCTGTTGACGCGCACCACGCGCCGACAAAGCCTGACTGAGCTGGGTTTGCAATATGCAGAGCAATGCAAGGCCATACTGGCGCAGATCGGCGAGGCAGAATCCGGTGCAGCCAGAATGCGTGGTGGCGCGCGTGGCGTACTGAAGATCACCTCACCCGTCACCTTTGGGAGTGAAATGCTGGCCCCGGCCATGGTCGATTATCTGGCGCAATATCCAGAAATGCGTGCTGATCTGCATATGAATGACAGGCTGGTCGATGTGGTAGAAGATGGTTTTGATGCTGCCATACGCATAGGCCAGCTGGAAGATTCCACTCTGATAGCACGTACTTTGCAGCCATACAGCATGATGATCTGCGCCGCGCCTGCCTATCTGAAACGCAAGGGAACACCTCGCACCCCTGCAGATTTGATGGGGCACGAATGCCTGGATTTTTTACACTGGAACAAACATGTGCGCTGGCGTCTGGCTGAAGTAGCGGAAGAATCCAGTGAAATACCGGTCAGCCGTTTGCGTTCGAATAATGGCCAGGCATTGAAGAGCGCTGCCGTGGCCGGTTTTGGCATCGTCATGCAATCTGAATTGCTGCTCGCCAGTGAAGTCGCTGCCGGTCGCCTGGTGCCGCTGATGGAAGATTATGTGCCTGCGCCGCGTCCCATGCATTTGCTGTATCCGCGTGACAGGCAACCTACGCCCAAGCTGTCTACATTCATCGAATTTATGTTGGACAGGTTTGGTTTGAAGCGCTAGGTGCTTTGCACCGTTGGCTTGATATAGATTTGACCGTGGGTGCATAAGTCGTTGAATTTTTCAGAATGAAATACCAGATAGTCGCAAGAAGGGTTTTCACATCATCGGTATGCAGTACTTCACACACTGTTTCAATGCTCATTGAGCCATTCGACATAATCAAGGAATAGGTGTTGCTCCCCAAAACTGAAATGGATAGAAGTTGGTAAATTTCTGTCATGGTTTTAGTATTCGATGATAAGGAAAGTTCAGTGGTTAGAAGTTTGAAATTCTGGTTTTGCTGACTGAGCTTTGCTTCGTGACAAAAACCAGAGCACTGAGCTGATCAGTAATCCCGCTACAAAACCATATAAATGTCCGGCCTTGATACCTGCAATGGCGTGCACGTCCAGCGCTACCTGTATGGCGACTATCAAACCAGCAAACCAGGCCACTCTGCTCCGTGGCTGCAAGATAAACATGCCCGCACACAAAGCCATCAAAGCCTGTGACGCACCATCCGTGACCAGGGCAGGGTTAGACCAGACGCTGGCCAACTGGCCTGCCACACCGCCGATCAGGTAAATGCTGAGCAGCGCCAGCCAGCCTCGCGTTCTCTCCAGTTTACTGGCGATGATGAGTATGGACATGGCATTGAACAGCATATGCAGGGAATGCACATGCAAGAATTGCGAAACCAGCAAGCGCCACCATTCATGGGTGACAAACAGTTCCCCCGTTGCTGCGCCTAACTGCGGCAGGCGCAAGGACTTTTGTGAAGCAAAAAGCGATTGCTCAAAATACAGGGCGGAGATAGTCCATCCCGTCAAAATCAATACGCAGATAAGAATTGCAGTTGGTGATCTGAAGAATATATTTTTCTGATTCATCTTGATGAAATGGCATGTTGGCATGGGTGCCAGAATCTATCACGAACAAGATCTTTTAGTCGCTAAATACGCTTTTGTGCCTTGCACTAAGCTAAAAGATTGTTTTTTTTGCGTCTTGCAATAAAAGCTAGAAGAGTGATTTTGTGCCTTGCACAAAAGAAAGTATTTGCTTTTTTTCCTTCCTTATTTGATTATATGCGCAAATAGTAGTATTTGCGCTTGATCAAATACAAACCAGTAAAACTGTGCTTAAAGAATAGGCTATGCTGTCTGAAGTGGTAACAGCATGCGGGCACAGGACCAATCTGGTATCTCATTAGAAAGTTTCAGTCTCATGTCTATGCAGATTAAAAAGTCGGGACTTTTGCGTCGTGCACCCGAGAATTTTTTGGATGCACCCTTGCGCCTGTCTATCACTGAACAAGGCTTGAATGATGAGCGGCGCGGCTTCTTGCGCAAGAGTTTTGCGGCCGCCACAGCAGCGTTGGCATCTGGCGTGGCAATGGCAAAACCGGGTGCCGTACCTGAAGGTGACGGCGACCCGCTGATACTGAATTTGCAGGATCATGCCAAGACCCTGGGCAACCCCGTCGTCATGCAAGGCTATGGACAGCCGTCGAAGTTTGAAGCCAATTTGCAGCGTCGCCAGTCACCCGGCTTGACGCGCGTACCGCAGGCATCGGTCTCTTTCGCGCCCTTGCAGGGTTTCTTTGGCATCATCACTCCCAGTGGCTTGCATTTTGAACGCCATCACCAGGGCTGGATAGATGTAGATCCGGCCCAGCATCGCTTCATGATCAATGGCCTGGTGCGTGAAGCCAAGGTCTACACCATGGATGACCTGATGCGCCTGCCCTCAGTCTCGCGCATGCACTTCATAGAATGTGGTGCCAACAGCGCGACCGAATGGGGCAATGTCGCCGTACCTACGGTGCAATACACCCATGGCATGTTGAGCTGCTGTGAATTTACTGGCGTGCCCTTGTCCGTCTTGCTCGATGATTGCGGCATAGACCGCAAGAAAGCCAAGTTTGTCCTGGCTGAAGGTGGTGACGGCTCTGCCATGACGCGCACCATCGATATTGCCCGCGCCATGGATGACGTCATCGTTGCCTATGGCATGAATGGTGAAATGCTGCGGCCAGAAAATGGCTACCCGCTACGCCTGGTCGTGCCTGGTGTGCAAGGCGTGTCCTGGGTCAAATGGCTGCGCCGTATTGAAGTGGGTGACCAGCCATGGGCCACCAAGGATGAGGCTATCCATTACATTGATCTGCAACCCGGGGGCTTGCACAGACAATATACCTCGGTGCAAGAATGCAAGTCCGTCATCACCACACCTTCTGGCGGGCAGATGTTGCTGGAAAAAGGTTTTCACAATATCACCGGCCTGGCATGGTCAGGCCGTGGCAAGGTCAAGCGTGTGGATGTCTCTGCCGATGGTGGCCGTAGTTGGCGCACCGCCAGGTTGGAAGGACCGGTGCTCGGCAAATGCCTGACCCGCTTCAATATAGACTGGAACTGGGATGGCGGGCCAGTGATCTTGCAATCGCGCGCGATAGATGAAACCGGCTATGTACAACCCAAGATTAATCAACTGCGCGAAGTACGCGGCACCAAATCGATTTATCACAACAATGCTATCCAATCGTGGAAGATCAATGAAGACGGCGAGGTCAGTAATGTACAAGTGGCCTGAGTTAAAAATGCTGACTAAAGCCTTGAGCATGCTGGTGCTGGCCGGCGCCAGCCTGACGGTAAGCGCCGAAAATTATTCCGGCATAGGCCGGGCGGCGACTACCAAGGAAGTGGCAGCCTGGGACATCGATGTGCGCCCCGACTTCAAGGGTTTGCCAAAAGGACGTGGCAGTGTAGACCAGGGCCAGCAGGTATGGGACGGCAAGTGCGCTTCCTGCCACGGCACCTTTGGTGAATCCAATCAGGTGTTCGCGCCCATCGTCGGTGGTACGACCAAGGATGACGTCAAGAATGGCCGCGTAGCCGCATTGACTGGCAATAGCCAGCCACAGCGCACCACCCTGATGAAGGTGGCAACAGTCTCGACACTCTGGGATTACATCAACCGCGCCATGCCCTGGAATGCACCCAAGACCCTGACCACGGATGAAGTGTATGCAGTCACAGCGTATATGCTGAACATGGGTGGCATCGTCGCCGACGACTTTGTCATGTCGGATGAAAACATCGCTGAAGTACAAAAGCGCATGCCTAATCGCGATGGCATGACAGAGAAACATGGCTTGTGGCAAACCAATGGTAAGCCTGATGTGAAGAACACTGCCTGTATGAAAGAATGTCTGAAAGAAGTCAAGATTACCTCAGAATTGCCCGCCTTCGCACGTAGTGCCAATGGCAACCCGGTCGAGCAAAACCGTACTGTCGGTGCCGTGCGTGGTGTGGACTTGAACAAGGCCGCCGTTGTCAAAGTCAGCGCGCCAGCTGCCGAAGAAGGTTTGAAGCTTGCCAGGCAATATGCCTGCATCGCCTGCCATGGCGTCAAGGATAAAGTGGTCGGCCCTGGCTTCGCGCAGATCGCCGCGAAATATAAAGGTGATGCCAATGCTGAATCTAGTTTGATGAAAAAAATCAAGGCTGGCGGCAGTGGTGTCTGGGGCGATATCCCTATGCCACCGCAAGGCCATGTCAAAGATGCAGAAATCAAGACCATGCTGGACTGGATCATGCGTCAATGAGTTTAGTAAAGCAGCAAGGATTTTTCTGCTTTGTCATATCGATGGAACGATTTCGCGTTAAGCTTATCGAATGAAGTAAATTCAGTAAATCGCAATACCAGTAATATCAGCAGCGCCGGATAAATGCTCACTCAGGAGATAGTAATGAAGCAGGTAAACAAGATCAACGATGACGGTCAGCAACGCCGTGATTTTTTACGCATATCCACGGTTTTTGGCCTGGCCTTTGCCGCTGGCTTGCTCAAACCATCCGATGTGTTCGCCGCCGAATGGCAAGCCAAGGTCTTTGAGGCCAAGAGCCTGCAAGATGCTTTTGCTGCATTGGGAGCTGGCAGCCCGGCTGTCAGTGCAGACATCATCATCACCGCTCCTGATATCGCAGAAAACGGCGCGGTAGTGCCGGTCAGTGTCAGCAGCAAAGCCGCCAAGACAGATTACATCGCCATCCTGATAGAAAAAAACCCGAATGCCATGTCGGCGGCATTCAATATCCCTGAAGGCACAGAAGCCTCAGTCAGCACCCGCGTCAAGGTGGGTGAAACCTCGAACGTGCATGCCTTGGTGAAAGCTGACGGTAAATGGTTGGTTGCGTCCAAAGAGATAAAAGTTACTTTGGGCGGTTGCGGCGGTTAATTTTTAAGACCTCTCAACACAGAGAAGCTTGCGTAGGTTGGGCTACGATTCACCAGCCCAACACTCAGCCTGTCAATAACGTAATATTTAATTTCAAGCTGATTGATGCGTCAATAGCATGCAAGAGCCAGATAAGTGAGTTGAAATTTTTAATCGTTTTTTCTCATGCCTTTTCTCTGTGGTGAGCTTTAAGGTCTTAATCAGATATTCATTTAAAATTAGCAAAAAAGGGAAACATCATGGGCGATCCTATGCGTATTCGGGCGGCGGTTACTGGCAACGTCGTTGAAGTAAAAGTATTGATGCGTCACGATATGGAAACAGGTCAGCGTAAAGATCTGGAAGGCAAAGTCGTACCCGCACATTTCATCAAGAACTTGCAAGCCAAATGGAAAGATAAACTGGTGCTCGATGCGCAGTTTGGCCCTTCGGTTTCCAAAGACCCTTTCCTGTCTTTCAAATTCAAGGGTGGCGTCAAAGGTGATAAAGTGTCGGTGACCTGGACAGACAGCAAAGGTGACCAGCGTACTGATGAAGCAGCCATAGCCTGATAAGGAAAACCATGTCACGTCTTGCCCTCAAATCACTGACCAGCATGCCGCTCTGCGTCATGCTGGCATGCTCGGTGTTGTC
Source organism: Burkholderiales bacterium (assembly GCA_016200895.1). Taxonomy (GTDB): domain Bacteria; phylum Pseudomonadota; class Gammaproteobacteria; order Burkholderiales; family Burkholderiaceae_D; genus Undibacterium. Next base: position 40,042 of record JACQDX010000042.1, on the reverse strand, counting down.
GTCTGCACAGGCCCAGACTGCAAGCCCATCTGCGACCGATGAAATTGCCAAATACCGGCAAATGCTGGCTGACGGCAACCCGGCAGAATTATGGGAAATGCGCGGCCAGGAACTCTGGCAAAAAAAGATGGGCCCGAATCAGCAAACGCTGGAACAATGTGATCTGGGTAAAGGTCCGGGTGTGACCAAGGGCGCGTATGCCGAATTACCGCGCTATTTTAAAGACACCAACAAGGTCATGGATCTGGAGCAGCGCCTCATGCATTGCCGCATGAGTTTGCAAGGTCTGACACGTGAGCAGGCGGTGAAAACACCTTTCGGCTCTGCAGGCAACCCGTCTGATATCGAAGCACTGGTATCCTTTTTGACGGCAGAATCGCGTGGCATGAAACTGACTGTCAGTACCAAACACCCGGCAGAAAAACAGGCCTATGAAATCGGTAAAAAGATATTCTATTACCGCGCCGGTTCGCATGATTTTGCCTGCGCCTCCTGCCATTCTGCAGAAGGCCAGCGCATACGCCTGCAAGACTTGCCCAATCTGAACAATAAAGAAAATGCCCAGGCTGCGTATTCGACCTGGCCTGCTTACCGTGTGTCACAGGGCGAAGTAAGAACCATGCAGCACAGGCTCAATGATTGCTTCCGCCAGCAACGCTTCCCCATGCCTGATTACGCTTCAGACACCATCACTGCACTGACCATGTTCCTGGCAAAATCTGCCGATGGCGCGGTCATGAATGCACCTGCATTGAAACGCTGAGGGGAAAGCACATGAAAAATTTACGTATAAGTCATGCCAGTATTTTTTTGCTCGCCATTGCTAATGCTGCGGTGGTTTCTGCTGCAGAACCAGACTACGCTAAAGCCGCACTGGAAATGATGAAGGCCGATTTCAAATCCAAAGGCCCGGCCACCATGGAGCGCATGGTGCAGCAGGACGAGGCACAGGCACTGTGCAGCGCTAACCCACAAGGCTTGAAAGCCAAGCCAGCAAAAAAACTGGAACAGGCGCAACTCGCCACGGTGAAATATCCGGTGGATGGTCAGTACATGGGTGACTGGAAAAATGGCGAAAAAATTGCTCAGAATGGCCGCGGCATGCAATCGTCGGACGCCATGGGTTCAGTCAATGGCGGCAATTGCTATGCTTGCCACCAGATGAGCAAGACAGAGATTTCTTTCGGCAATATCGGGCCTTCGCTGTATCAGTTCGGCAAGCTGCGCGGTACCAGCCCCGAGATTGTGAAATATACCTGGGGCAAGTTGTATAACGCGCAAGCCTATAACGCTTGTTCCAAGATGCCACGGTTTGGGCATAACGGGGTGTTGACTGAGGCGCAGTTGAAGGATGTGATGGCGTTGTTGCTGGATGTGGAGTCGCCGGTGAATAAGTAGGGGCTTGGTTTTGTTGTTCTGATGCGGCTATCGTCGGAGCATGTGTCTTTCACTGTCCTCTGACTTTAATTACGTCGCTCCAGCGAAGGCTGGAGCCTAGTGGCGTTTGTTGTATGCCGTGTCGTTTGAAATGGATTGCCCTTCGTAGAACCAAGCCGGGTCTCGGCCCGGCGGCCGAATCCCTTTCTTTGCTTCGCCAAAGAACGGAATCAAAGAAAGGCGACCGCAGACTTGCCCTTCGGGTGCTTGCGCTACGCTCCAGCATAATTTTTGCATCACAGAAAATGGGAAGATCCGAAACTCACTTCGCTCAAACATCGGCTCTTCTGATTCCATTTTCTGCGAAGCACAAATTACATTGTCCCAAGCGGATTAAGGTCAACAGCAACGGCAAATCAAAAGCAACATCAAAAAGCAACACCAAGAACAACAGTGGACCCTAAAACTAAAATCTACACCAATAGCCACACCATCAAACCAGAAAGCAAATCATCATGGGTCTGAATCGTCGTGATTTTTTACAAGTAATGGCCATCGCCGCTGCTGGTGGCATGCAGATAGATGCGCAAGCGGCCATGGCGAATCCTGCCGCAGACAAGCTGTATGACCTGCCGCGCTTTGGCAATGTCCATCTCATGCATTTCACCGATTGCCATGCGCAGTTGTTGCCGCTGTATTTTCGTGAACCCAGCGTTAATCTGGGCATAGGCGCGGCATTTGGTAAAAGCCCGCATCTGGTGGGTGAGCATTTGCTGAAACAGTTTGGCATCAAACCCAACACACCTGAAGCACATGCCTTTAGTTGCCTGAACTTTGAACAGGCAGCAGCAAGCTATGGCAAGGTCGGTGGCTTTGCGCATTTGACGACGCTGATCAAACGCATCAAGGGCAACCGTCCCGGCGCGCTCTTGCTCGATGGTGGTGACACCTGGCAGGGATCGGCGACGGCACTGTGGACGCAGGGACAGGATATGGTCGATGCCTGTTTGCAGATGGGTGTGAATGTCATGACGGCGCACTGGGAAATGACGCTGGGTGACAAGCGCGTCAAGTATATCGTCGAGAATGACTTCAAGGGCAAGGTCGATTTCGTCGCACAAAATATCCAGACCACCGATTTCGGTGATCCGGTATTTGAAGCCTTTGTCATGAAAGAAATGAATGGCGTGCCAGTCGCCATCATCGGTCAGGCTTTTCCGTATACCCCCATTGCCAACCCGCGCTATCTGGTGCCGGAATGGAGCTTTGGCATACAGGAAGAAAATATGCAAAAGACTGTTGATGCTGCGCGTGCCAAAGGCGCGAAAGTGATTGTGGTTCTGTCGCACAATGGCATGGATGTCGACCTCAAGATGGCCTCGCGTGTACGCGGCATCGATGCCATTCTTGGTGGTCATACCCATGATGGCATGCCTGCGCCCGTCATCGTTGAAAACGGTGGCGGCAAGACCCTGGTGACCAATGCGGGCAGTAATAGCAAGTTCCTCGGCGTGCTCGATTTTGATGTAAAAGAAGGGCGCATACAGGGTTTCCAGTACAAGCTGTTACCAGTGTTTGCCAACTTCCTGCCAGCGGACGCTGAGATGCAGGCACTGATACAAAAAGTCCGTGCGCCTTACTCCGCAAAGCTGAGCGAAAAACTGGCGATGACAGAGGGAATTTTGTATCGTCGCGGCAATTTCAATGGCAGCTTTGATCAACTGATTGTTGATGCCCTGATGGAGGTCAAAGGTGCAGAAATCGCTTTCTCACCCGGCTTCCGCTGGGGTACTTCCCTGCTACCCAATAGTGCCATCACCATGGAACATGTGATGGACCAGACCGCCACCACATATTCCTACACCACCATGACAGAAATGACAGGTGCAGCCATCAAGACCGTGCTGGAAGACGTGGCTGACAATCTGTTCAATCCTGATCCTTATTACCAGCAAGGTGGTGACATGGTACGCGTCGGTGGTTTGAGTTATGCCATAGAACCAGCTGCCGCCATGGGCAAGCGCATACAGGACATGCGCCTGAATGGTCAGCCACTGGCCGACGGTAAAGTGTATAAAGTTGCTGGCTGGGCACCCGTGGCAGAAGGTGCCAAGGGCGAGCCAGTCTGGGATGTGGTGGCGCAATGGCTGCGCACTCATAAAAAATCACGCCACGCAAACTGAATACACCGCGTTTGATTGGCGTCGCTGGTAATCCTGGCCAGGTTTAAGTCTCGATGGTGGGTAGCGATTTTTTTGGTAATTTGACGATGCCCACCGCGAGCGCCGCACAAATCAGCAAACCACCCGCCAGCCTGATCACGTTCTCAGGATTGCCACCCAGCCAGGCCTGGTAATACAGCGGCAGGGTGAAGATTTGTATGATCATGGGGATGACGATGAACATATTGAAGATGCCCATGTACACTCCCGTGCGCTCTGCCGGTATGCTGCCTGCCAGCATGATATAAGGGTTGCCCATGATACTGGCCCAGGCCAGGCCCACGCCCAGCATGGGGATGAATAACAGCGATGGTGTATGTATGGCTGGTATGCTCATCATGCACAAGCCTGCCAGTGTCAGGCACATTGCGTGGCTGATCTTGGGACCAAAACGGCGGGTAAAGGGCACCAGGGCAAAGGCGGCAATGAAGGCGATGAAGTTGTAGAAAGCACCTATCTGCCCATTCAATAATCCCGCTTCGCGAAAACCGGCAGAACTGGGGTCACTGGTGCCAAATATGCTGCGTCCCAGTGACAGCATGATGTATTGCCAGTAGCAAAACATGGCATACCACTGGAACAGTTTGACCAGCGCCAACTGGCGCATGGTGGGTGGCATTTCCTTTATCGCGAGACCTATTTCAGCCAGGGTGGCACGCCAGCCGGTGGCTTGTTGCCTGATTTGTACCAGTTGCTCAGCAGTGAGAGGAATCTCTGGCGTCGTCTTCAAAGTCCACAAGATTGAGGCAATCGAAAACACCGCACCTATAATAAAAGCCGCAATGACGATGTAGGGAATGTGATGACCGTTGACGCTATTGCTGTTCATACCTGCCACCACCAGTATCGATGGCGTCAGGTATGCCAAGGTTTGCCCCAAGCCGGTAAACGCGCTTTGGGTCAGGAAGCCGACGGAATGCTGGCTGGCATCAAGCTTGTCGCTGACAAAGGCGCGATAAGGTTCCATGGTGACATTATTGGCAGCATCGAGTATCCACAGCAATCCAGCAGCCATCCACAGTGTGGAACTGAATGGCATGATCAATAAACCCAGGCTGCACAGCACGGCACCAATCAGGAAGTAAGGCGTGCGCCGCCCCCAACGGCTGATGGTGCGGTCACTCATGGCACCGATCAGCGGTTGCACCAGCAAACCAGTTACTGGCCCGGCCAGCCACAAATAGGGCAGGCTGGCCTCGTCAGCACCCAGGTAAGCATAGATGGGGCTCATGCTGCTTTGCTGCAAACCAAAACTGAACTGTATGCCAAAAAAACCAAAGTTCATGTTGATGATTTGCCAGAATGACAGACGGGGTTTGCCTGTACTCTGTTGCGCAATAGTTGTGGTTGCATTCATGGTTTTGCTCCGCTGCTTTCAAATTCTGGCTGCGTTTCTGCATCCCAGCGCTGTTGCCATTGTTCGTAGAAGCCAGCATCGCTGGCAACTGCACCACGTACACCGCAGATGGCTGCCGCAAAGTGATGAGCACGTTGCAGACTGGTGAGAAGTGGCCAGCCGCGCTGCATGCCAAGTAAAAAGATGGCAGAGAAGGCATCGCCACCACCTACGGTATCAACGACGTCAACTTTGACAGCTTCGCTTGTACTGCGCAGGTATTGCCCAGCCTCATCCAGATAGGCATAACCGCGTTCACCCAGTGTGGTGATGATGGCTTGCAGCTTGAATAGCGCTATCAATGTTGTTGCACAGGCCTGAATATCTGTGTCCTCCAGTGCAGCTTCGCTTTCTGCTTTTTGCTTGTTCAGATAAATTTCTGCCAGTATCTGTAATTCTTCTTCATTGACCTTGAGTATGTCGGCAAACTGCAATGATTGCTCTATCGTCGTCAGGCTATATTGCATGGCACGCAAATTCAAATCCAGATACTTGATTGCACGAGTCTCTTTAAGCAAAGCATACAAGGCCGCGCGTGATACAGGGTTTCTTTGTGCCAGCGTGCCAAAGTAAAAGATGCCCTGGTCATGCGCGGGGCTGGCTTGTTGCATGACAGTGATGGCTGTCTGACTATCAATATAGTCATATGCCTGTTCAGGCAAAATCTCGAAATGGTGTTTGGCCTTGTCCGCACTATCGTCTTGCGTCACCTTGACGCGGCCTGTGGGGTAATGTGAGTCAGTCTGCAGACCTGTAGCAGATAATTTGAAACGCTGCATGTCAGCGCGTATCAATTCTGCAGTCGCATCATTGCCCACGCGTGAGATCATCAGTGGCGCACAATCAAAATAACCCAGGCTGCGCGCCACATTGAAAGGTGCACCACCAACGACAGGTTGATCCGGGAAGTCATCGATCAGGGTTTCGCCAAAGATGATGATGGGTTTGCTTTGCAATGACATGGGTTTCTTTTCTAATAGCGTGCTTGAATTGTGGAATGCGCTTACCTGTGCAGTATCTTTTTTTTACCTTCCCCATCAAAGGGAGGGCGTTAGTGCTTAAGCTATATTTCCCTATTTTCTTACCAACCATAGTTGTGTATAGGCTTGCAAGGTCACAGTCGTTTTCATCTCGGATTTGTCCAATTGATTCATCCAGTTACTATCAGAAATATCATAGTTTTCCAGCAGTTCTGCCATATTCAGGTTGATACTATTCTCTGAAAAATTCCCCAAAAACAGCAAAGGTGCATCCGTGCTGCCTCGCAAAAAAGCCAGCACGGCAGGATCTTTTGCATTCAATAAATGCCGTGCTTCCTGCGCTGCCAGTTGTGGCAATTGCCGACGTTGCTGCAACATATGAGCAAGTGCATTGAATACAGCACCTGCATCATGCAAACTGGAATGACGTTTGGCATACAATTCCCTATCCCAGACTGGTCTGTGCAACCAGCGGTTATCTGCAGCCTGTGCGGGCACTTGCAGATAGGTCTCATCATTCGCCTGTGCCAGTTCATCACCCATATAGATCAAGGGCATGCCACCGAAGCAAAAACTCAGTCCATACAAGAGTAGCAGACGTTGCCTGGCCAGGTGTTTTTCTGTTGCTGTGTGCGCGCTGGAAAAACCAGTCAGAGCCGCCGCCATGCCGACCGTGCCATGGACTGCTGCCGGGTCATCAGCCTGGAAGCTGGCACCGCGGGCATAACTGCCGTCGCCGCTATAAAAGCGGGATACTCTGGCCAGCCTTTGCTGTACATCTTCTGTTTCGATGCTGGCTTCTGGCCGCAGAACATTCCAGCCTATGTCATCATGACAGCGTACGTAGGTCAGCCAGCTACTTTGCTCTGGCAGCGCTGGTGTGCCTGCAAATACATGACGCATCAGGCTGGTGTCTTGTTCTGTCAGGGCTACCCATGAGGCTGCCATCAGGCTGCTGTGATAGGCGAGGTGGCATTCCTGTTTTGAATTTGTGCCATCGTTGCTGCCAAGGTAGGCGGGCAGTTCTGCCGTTTCAACGATGGCTTCTGCCTTCAGCAAGACACCAGGGGCAGCGATATCCACCAGGCTGCGCAAGGCTTGCAAAATCTGGTGGGCTTCTGGCTGGTTCATGCATTTTGTGCCTGCGCGCTTCCACAAGAAAGCGGTGGAATCGAGGCGAAAAGCTTCGACCCCACGGTTCGCCAGACGCAGCAAGGCTGCCGCCATGTCAGCAAAGACTTTCGGGTTGCTGTAGTTTAAATCCCACTGGTAAGGGTAGAACGTAGTCCATACCCATTCCTGCAGTTCAGGCACAAAGCTAAAATTGCCAGGGGCAACTTGCGGGAAAACCTGACCAAGATTCTTTTCAAAATTATCCGGGGCTGTGCGGTCAGGGTAGTGATAAAAATAATCGCGGTAGTGTGGATCGCCTTGTTTTGCTGCGATGGCCCAGGGATGGTCATCTGCCACATGGTTGAGGATAAAATCAGAACACAGGCTGATCCCTGCTGCACGCAGGGCCGAGCTGAGCTCTTCCAGATCTGCCATATTGCCGAGACGCGGTTCTATCGCATCAAAATCGGCTACGGCAAAGCCGCCATCATTTTCGCCTGCGCGGGCTTTTAAAAATGGCAGCAGGTGCAGGTAAGTCACGCCAAGTTCCTGCAGGTGCGGGATACGTTGTCGCACACCGCGCAAGTCACTGGCAAAGCGATCTACATAGCAGCAATAGCCGAGCATGTTTTCTTTGGTGAACCAGTTCTTGTCTGTGCTTCTGGCAGTATCAAGTGCTTGCAAGGGCAGGGGACGTGCTGCGATGGCCTCGCCTGTGACTTGCAAGAGTTCTGCCAACCATGTGGCATACGCTTGTTCATCACTGAATTGATCGCCATACAGTGCCTGCAGTGTTTGGTATAAATTGGGAAGATGCTTTGCTAGCCTGGCCTCAATGCTCGCATGCATGCCCGGTGCTACGTTGCTGAGCAAGGCTGTGAGGAATGGTGCTGTATTCAATGCGACAGACATGGTGCAGGCAGTGCCTTAGAAAAAACGGGTCAGTAAAAATGGCTCCCCCACATGTTGGGGGTGTGGGGGAGCCTAAAGTGCTACCAGGGACTTTTGCCTACTCGTGGCCTTGCCTAAGCTACTGCGCGGCGCGATTTTGGGCCTGCGATGCTCGTCGTACTTAAGTACGACTGCGCTTCTTAACCCAAACTAGCGTCGCTCGCTACGCTTATGCAAGGCCACTTTACATATAGCGAAGTTCTAGAAGCTATATTTCAATGACGCTTTAATGCTGCGTCCATTGATGGATCTTGCTGCGTGTCCGTCGCCTTCTACTTCGGTGTAGCCTATGTTGTTCGTCAGGTTGTTGACGCTCAGTGAGACCTGGACTTTGTCGTTGATGTTGTAGTTGACGAAGGCGTTCAGGACATGGAAGGCGGGCAGGATCAGGGTGTTGGCGTCGTCACCGTAAGATTTGCTTGTGCCTATCAGGCTGGCGCCGAAGACGGCATCACCCATGGTGTAGGTGGGGGCAATCTGGTAGGTGTAGCTGGCCTGGCGACGCGGGGTCTTGCCAACCACTGATTTGTCATTGGCTGCCGTGATGCTGGCGTTGGTGTAGGTCAGACCGCCAGTGACGCGGAAGGCGTCGTAGCGATAGCTGGCTTCAATTTCAACACCTTTGGCATCGTAGTTATTGGCAGTGAATTTCTGTGTCGTTGCTTCAAAATTTGATTCTTCAGTCTTGGCCTGGAACAGGGTCACAAAGCTGCTGAAGCTACCGGCTTTCCATTTCACACCGGCCTCGGTTTGCTTGACGATATTGGTACTGATCGGTGTGCTGCCATCCAGCGGGTTGCCAAACATGATGCGGTCTGCATTGAAGGCGATGCCTTCGCTGACGCGGGCAAACACGGCGATGTCTTTGGTGACGCGATAATTGGCACCGAAAGAATAAGATGTGTGGTTCACGCCATAGTTGATGAATTTGGTATTGGCCGCACGATAGCTTTGATTGACGGCCTGGTTGAAGGTGCCGCTGGCATCTTGCTTGTCATAGCGCAGGCTGCCATCCAGGTTCCAGTTGCCGCTTTCCCAACCCAGGTTGGCATACATGGCATTGGTCTTGTACTGCGCATCGATATTGCGGTTGCAGCAGCCGCCGAACACATCCGTACCTTGCGCCAGCAAACCGGGTGTGCCGGCAATCGTGCCGTTTGAATTCAGCAATGCAGGTTTATCACCGCTGGCTTGCATCAGGTATTGATTGAAGTTCCAGGTAACGCCCAGGTTTTGCAGGGAAGAATACCAGCCTACGGTAGTGGCAAACTTGCCGCCGGATGTCTCAAATACTTTGGACAGTTTCATGTCATTGACGGTGCTGCCCAGGTCATCAATCGAGGTGTTGAACACAGTCGCTGTAAATGCTGCGCCGGTGTATGCCTTGCCTGCATTGGGGCCGGTGGCATAAGTCATATTCGTTGCTGCGGCACCGCTGACACCAGCATCAGCCGGGAAGATGGAAATAAAGCGGCCAGTGTTATTCGACTTGCGGAATTTTTCATCCAGGGTCCAGCCGCCACCCAGTTTCAAGGACGCTTCTGCACCAAAGGCATTGTTGACGACATGCAGGCCATCATTCACATTCGTCGCTATCTTGTTATTGTTTTTATCGAGGACTATGTCGCGTGTCCAGTAAGGGGAATAAAAACTGGCGGTGCGCGGGTCTATGCCGGGTAGCTCAGAAATATTGCCATTCACGGTTTTTACTGGCACCGGCATATTCATCGGTGTCTTGTCATCCAGATGCTTGAAGCTCAGGCGCAGGTAGCCATTGTCCAGTTCATGGGTGATATTGGCGCGCAGTTGTCCACCTTCTTCAGCTGTCAGTCCCGCCGGGCGTGAGCTGTCGCCGCTGCGATAATAGCCAGCGATAAAGGCGCGTGTCTTGTCAGACAGGGCCGCGCCATAATCAAAGTCAAAGCGGGTCTGACTAAAATCCACGCCCTTGCTGATACCTATGCTGCCACCTTTTTCATTGCCATTCTTGCTGATGAAATTGATGATGCCGCCTGGTGAATTGGTTGCCATCGTTGATGCCGTGCCACCGCGTACTACTTCGAGATGTGAAAGACTGCCATCGGCGCGCAGATACATGTCGGGGGTGACGAAGGCGATATCGCCAAATTGCAGCAGTGGCAAACCATCTTCCTGGAATTGCACATAGCGCGCACCACCAGCAGAGATAGGCACGCCACGCACAGTCAGGTTGGCATTACCTTCACCACCCGATGATTCTGCACGCACGCCAGGAATAGAGCGCAAGATTTCTGCCGCATTGGTGGGGGCGGATTGAGAAATCTGGTCAGCATCGATAGTACTGATGGATACGCTGGCCTTCATCTTGGAAGTGCCTATAGGCGTACCCGTCACGATGACTGAATTCAAGTTCAGGGAATTTTTATCTTTGTCCGGTGCTGCTGTATTGTCTTGCGCCCATGCACCGTTCATGTGCAGTAAGGCCAGGGAAATGACGCTGGCCATGCGCGTCATTTTGATGTGTGATGATTTCATTGCTGTCTCCGCTGTCATCATTTTATAAAGCTGCACAGAATAAGTCTGTGCATGCATGTCTCTTACCTATTTGCATGAGCATCAGAATCACGCTGGTAGCTGTGATGCTGCGTCAGTCACAAAAGACCTCCAACAATTTTCGCCGCGCTCTTTGGACGTTCAGGCAGATTTAATTTGAAAATCAGCCGTCGTACTTTAGGCGCTTTTTTGCGATCCCTGGTTTGCCAAGGCAAACGCTGTTGAAGATCTTTTGTAGTGCAGGTAAAGAGAATTATCTGGCAAATCGCATTTTATTGCAATCGATTGCAAAGATGCATTGCAATAAAATGGTGCAACATTTCTTTATGGTAAATTTTTAAGTTGGCAGGAGGATGAGGGGAGTGCGCAGGGGCAAAGGATTGCGCCCTATGAGATCTGGTCATGCGCCTTTAGCATTTCTTCTAGTTGAAGTACGGTAAAGATATCTGTCAGTCTATGTGTTTTGTAAGCAACAGGATGGCCGAATAGTGTCATTTATATTGCGACGCACAATGAAAATTAAGAGGGTTCTGGTGGTTTTCTGTAGGAATATTTCAAATTTTTATAAAATTACTGCAATCGATTGCAATAATCATTCATGATCTGGAAATCCAAGCTTGCTGTATCCCGTAAGGAGCGTTTCAATGCACCAGATAACTGAACGGTGGAATTTTTATAAGAGAATTTGGAAAGCAAGAACCATAGCCAGCGAAGGAGCTATCCCGTATCAGTTGCACTACCCAACGCAAACGCTACTCGTCCTGACCATCAATTCAGTAGGCAATAACTGCGCTTCGCTATTGCCATCTTCTATCAGGGTCAACAGGGCATCGACCAGCGCAATGCCAGCTTGCGCCATGGGCTGACGTACCGTAGTCAGTGGCGGGTGAAAGTAGCGTGCCAGTTCTATGTCGTCATAGCCAACCACGGCCACGTCATCGGGCACACGATAATTATTTTCGCGCAGGCTGTTAATGCTCGTCATCGCCAGCAGATCGCTACAGGCAAACAGGGCATCGAAGCTGGTTTGGCGGCTGCATAGTTCAGCCACTGCCAGCTTGCCACCTTCTTCTATGAATGAAGCGGGGACGACCAGTTTTTCATCAAGAGTAATGCCATGCTGCGCTAGTGCCTTGCAATAACCCTCATAGCGTTGCGCTACCTCGGGCAATTGCGTGTCACCAAAAAAAGCGATACGCTTGCGCCCGCTTTGCAGCAGGTGCTCCGTGGCCTTTTGCCCGCCAGTGACATTGTCACTACCCACGGTCACATACAATTGTTGCGGTAATTGCGCACCCCAGACCACGATGGGCACGTGGCGCGCGGCCAGTTGGTTCAACTGATCATGATGACGCCACTGACCTATCAGGATCACTCCCAGCACTCTGCCAGTATCAAAAATCTGCGCCGCATTATCCAGATGTTCGGCATCGATGCGTGACAACAGCATGTCAAAGCCACGGTCTGTCAATGCATCAGCCAGACCACCCAGTATGCCCAGGAAGAAAGGATCGGACAAATGCTGGCGGGTTTCAGAGTCAAAGGGCACGACCACTGCAATCGTGCGTGTCTGCTTCAGGCGCAGATTGCGGGCATCGATATTGATGGAATATTTGAGCGAGCGCGCCAGCTCGGCAATGCGCTGACGAGTCTCATCATTGACCAGGCTGCTGCCACTCAGAGCGCGCGACACCGTTGAGGTGGAGACGCCAGCCAGCCGCGCGATATCAGCCATTTGCAAACGTCGCTGTTCTTTGCTGGCGGACTTGTGTGCGTCTGCTGTGGTGTCCGTCTTGGCTTTCATCTTCTTGTTCTTGGTTTTAATGTGTGGACTAAGTGGACTATGGGTGGTCTGAGGCATTTTTTCAATCACCTGCAAGCCCTGTATGCGGTCAGTACGGAAATGCCGGAAGTCATTGCGTAATTCACACCAGGCGACAATGATACGCAGATTATCAAAGAAGGACAGGGCGCAGGGCCAGATGGTACGCTCGCTGGCTTTGCCGGTTTCATCCTGATATTCGAGCACCAGTTTGTGCTGCTTGCGTATGGCCAGTCGTATCTGGCGCAACTGTTCATCATTACCGTCACTCTTGCAGCCGGGGCCAATCAGCAAGCCACTGTTTTCCAGTTCCATCCTGGCTTCAGAAGGCAAGACCGAGGCGATTTTTGCCAATGCATCACGCGCAGCGAGTGCCAGTTTATGGTCAGCCTGTTGCGCCACCCATTTTGAGCCAAGGGCGATGGCGGCAATTTCTTCTTCAGTGAACATCAGCGGTGGCAGCGTAAAGCCAGGCTGCAAGACATAACCTATACCTGCTTCCCCTGCGATTTTCGCGCCCTGGTTTTGCAGTGTGGCGATATCGCGATACAGGCTGCGCAGGCTGATGCCCAGTTCTTGTGATAAGGCTGCACCACTAACGGGATAGCGATGCCTGCGCAACATTTGCATCAGCTGTAGCAAACGTTCAGTGCGCGACATGCAGGTACTCAGTTGTTGTTTGAGTCATGACAAAGAATCAGTCTGTAGTAATTCACACAATTCTACCCTGTTGCGCATCAATATTGCACCTTGCCAGGGTTGTACTACGTTGCAGCAACTTCGTCAGCATAGTCTTACGTAACTATCGTCTTAGTCCGATTTTGTTCTTTAAGGCTGGCGACTACTATACAGACTATGGATGCAGGGCGAACAAACTAAGTATGACGAAAAACAGACATGGGGAGTTGACAATGCCACAAGCTACCTGGAGCGCAAAAAGAGAGCGCCAATTCAAACATATCAAGGATGGCTTAATTAAAAGTGGCCGTAAGCCCAGTCTGGCTACAGAAATTGCTGCACGCACCGTTAACAAAGAAAGGGCGCAGCATGGTGAAAGCAAGGAAGCGAGTAATACCTCCCTGCAGGATATGCCTGCAGGGAGGCGGGGCGGACTACATTCGCATAGCGGACCAGTAGGACGCACTTTTGCACAGTTATACCAGGAAGCACGCAAGAAAAATATCCGGGGACGTTCGGGCATGAGGAAGGCAGAACTGGAGCAGGCAGTTGATAAAGGCAGGCATAGTAAATAGTACTAAGAGTAAGAGCAGTAAGAGCAGTAAGCAATAAGTGGCAATAAATAAAGCAAGAGCTGAAGCAGGTAAAAAAAAAGCAAAAAAGAAGCAAAAAAGAAATGTAAAAAAACATCTAAATCTTCTGCATGGGTGAGATCATGATCATCATTGCTATCAATAAAGCACCGGCACAGCAATGGCTGCTCGTTGCATTGCGGACCGCGAAGGCAGCGGCGGAAGCGAATGAAGTCGAATGGGAATATGCCCATATCAGGATAGAATTACCACAAGGTCGCTCATATTCCAAGTTACCTGGGCATATGAACCTGGTGGAAAATTGACTGCAATAAACAGATACAATCAGACCGAGGGAAAGATCATGCATACGCCACAACTCATTTTGTATGGAATGTTGGCCATGATCTTGCTGACTTCATTTTTCGTGAAGAGATGATCATGAGCGCCCATTATTTAGCCTTGATCGTATGCAGCCTGTTGATGTATGCACAATATACCTGCGCACAAGAAATAAAAACTTCCCCAGGCACTGAAATAATGGCGCAGCAAACCAGTCTGTCCAAAGAAATATCTAAAGAACTTCTCACTGATGAGAGCAGAGTCAACAAACCAGGCGATGCAAGCGTGCCTGATGAAAAAACAGCGCCAGCGCAGGCAGCTGATAAGGCTGAATTGAATGGCCCGCCTGTGCCACCGGTTACTGATGCGCAGCTTGTCGGCAGAAGGGGAAATACTCAAGTCGGGAATGGACAGGACTTGTACACCCGAGTCACGAAAGAGTACTACAGTCAGTCTGCCAATCTTCCTGGTAAGCAGGAAAAACCGGGTACCTTGTCCCGGTTCGGTCTGCGCTATTCTCAAAGCGGTAATGACCATCTTTGGCTGGAATACCGCTTCAGCGAAAAAGGCGCGTTGCGCTTACGTGGCGCAGCTCACAGAGGTGTGAGGGTTCTTGCTGTTTTTGAATATTGAAATTCAAAATTCAGGCAGAGACATGAATTAATGAATCCGCCAGTCAATTAATTCAGTCCCCATCAATTTTTACAGACCTGTGTAAGCATTATGTGCCGACTATGTCAGTTCTGCATGTCTTGCACGATCAGGCCCGGACTGGCATCTAAGGCATTATTTTCACATTGTTTTCATGCAGTTTTACAGGTACTGACATACCTGATCAGGAGCTATCATGAACAGCAGATTTCAAGCTGCAATTGAGCGAACACCCACCATGCATTACAAGAATTATGATATTTTTGTGATTGCATTCCCGCGACCCGATGGTCATTGGTCTGCAAGTGGTGAAGTACAAAAGTATGGCGCTGAAGGGTTGGAAATTGCCCAGCAATTCAGTGGCCCCTTCAAGGCAGGCAGTGAAACCGAGGCCAAACTTGCGGTTATCCGTGACGCCAAGTTGAAGATTGACGCGATACTGGCTGAGCCGAATTAATTAAATTACCCGTCATTTTTTTCCATCATTCTTGCCGCAATTGCGAAACAAGGTATCGCCAGTAACCAGGGTGTCATGGTCACCATCACGGCTATGGTGATAGGTGCACTGCAGGCAGCGGTTCTGAATACGTCAGTCAAGCCACCCATCGCCAGGTTGCCAAGCGAAGTGCCGAACAAGGTCATGTTGGAACCATAAGAAGGCCGCCAGGCCACAGTTGTTTGCATGCGCTGACATTCAATGCGCAGAAAGATATGGGACTAAGCCTGCAATTCCTCAATCAGGCTGATAATCTCTTTACCATAGCTTTCCAGCTTCTTGTCACCAACACCAGAGATGGCGCGCAGAGCGGACAAGGTAGGTGGCTGCTGGCGGGCGATTTCACGCAGGGTGGCGTCGGGGAAGATGACGTAGGCTGGCACGTTATGGGTGCGTGCCGTTTCAACCCGCCACCAGCGCAGTTTGTCGAACACGGTTTGTGCCTTGCTGTCTAGGTCGGATTCGGCAAAGTCCTTGGCGGACTGGCGTTTGTGCTTGACAGCTTTTTCGGCTTTTTTGTACTGACGTAACTGTACCTTGATTTCACCGCGCAGTACGGCACGGGATGCTTCTGTCAGTTTCAGTGAACTATAGTTTTCATAATCTACGGCGACCAGGCCAAGGGCGATCATCTGCCGTAGCAGGGCGCGCCATTCGGCTTCGCTTTTGTCTGAGCCTATGCCATAGGTGGATAGTTTTTCATGCCGCCACTGCTGCACGCGCTCAGTATCAATGCCGCGCAAGATGTCAATGACGTGGCCAGCCGCAAAGCGCTGGTCCACACGATAGACAGTGGAGAGGATCTTTTGCGCAGCCACACTGCCATCAAAAGAAACCGGCGGGCTGATGCAGGTATCACAATTGCCGCAGGGTTCAGCCTTTTGGCCAAAATACTCAAGGATGTGGGCGCGGCGGCAATTCAGGGTTTCACATAGCGTGAGCATGGCGTCGAGTTTGACACTTTGCACCCGCTTGAAGGTTTCATTTGCTTCTGATTCATCGATCATGCGGCGTTGCTGTACCACGTCTTGCAAGCCATAAGCCATCCAGGCATTGGCGGTTGCACCATCACGGCCTGCACGGCCAGTTTCCTGGTAATAGCCTTCTATGCTTTTTGGTAAATCCAGATGTGCGACAAAGCGTACATCGGGTTTATCTATACCCATGCCAAAAGCGATGGTGGCACACATGACGATGCCATCTTCACGCAGGAAACGCGCTTGGTTGCGGCTGCGGTCTTGCAAGTCCATGCCGGCATGATAAGGCAGGGAAGTGATGCCGTTTTCATTCAGGAATTCAGCAGTTTCTTCTACCTTTTTACGTGACAGGCAATATACGATGCCAGCATCACCACTGTGCTGGGCAGTGATGAAATCCAGCAATTGCTTGCGGCCATTGGCTTTTTCTACAATCTGGTAGCGGATATTCGGGCGGTCAAAAGACGACACGAACTGCATCGCGTTTTCCAGTTGCAGGCGATGAATAATCTCGTCGCGGGTTTGCTGGTCAGCCGTGGCTGTCAGGGCAATCCGTGGCACGTTCGGGAAGCGTTCATGCAGCGCTGACAGCTTGATGTATTCAGGGCGGAAATCATGGCCCCATTGCGAGACGCAATGAGCTTCATCAATCGCAAACAGGGCGATGTTGACGACTTGCAGCAGTTCAAGGCAGCGCTGGGTCAGCAGGCGTTCTGGGGCGATATACACCAGGTCGATATCGCCTTCGCGCATTTTCTTTTCCACCGCCAGGATTTCATCAAAGCTCTGGGTGGAATTCAAGAAGGCGGCACGCACACCGACTTCGGCCAGGGCATCGACCTGGTCTTGCATGAGGGCGATCAGTGGCGACACGACTATACCCACACCATCGCGTATCAATGCCGGTATCTGGTAACACAGGGACTTACCGCCGCCAGTAGGCATCAGCACCAGGGCATCGCCGCCATTGACGACATGCTCAACGATTTGCCCTTGCTGGGAGCGGAAAGCCGGGTAGCCGAAGATGGTCTGCAATAAATGCAAAGCCTGGTCTACTGTATTGTCGCTGGTCCCGGTATTGGTATGGCCCGTTGCTGTCACTGCGGTAGTTACCTCTGTTATCACTTCTGTCGTCACCTCAGTTGTCACCTTCAGTCTGCCCAGGTAATCGCGCCTGTATAGGCGGTGATCAGGATCATGATACCAAAGGCAATACGGTACCAGGCAAACACGTTGAAATTATGCGAGCTGATATAACGCAACAACCAGCGCACGCAAAAGAAGGCCGATATAAATGCCGCAACCGTACCCAGGCTGAACATGGGCAAGTCAACCATCGACAAATCTTCACGCGCCTTGTACAGCGAATATACTGTGGCGCCCAGCAGGGTAGGTATCGCCAGAAAGAATGAGAATTCAGTTGCAGCCTTGCGTGACAGGCCAAACAGCATGCCGCCAACAATGGTCGCACCAGAACGGCTGGTACCAGGGATCAGCGCCAGTGATTGCGCCAGGCCTATCTTAAGAGCATCCAGCAGGCTCATGTCATCGACAGTTTGCACACGCGCATGGCTGCTGTCGTGGCTATCGGCACCTGCATGCTTGCGTTCAACAAACAGGATGATGATGCCGCCGATGATGAAGGCAAGGGCAACCGGTACTGGCGCAAACAAGACGGCTTTGATTTTTTTGGAAAACAGCAAGCCGAGTATGGCTGCTGGTAAAAATGCGACGATGAGGTTCAGGGCAAATTTGCGCGCTTTGGGATCAGTGCCCAGGCCGCCTACGACGCTGGCGATCTTGGCGCGGTATTCCCAGCACACAGCAAAAATCGCACCCGCCTGTATCACGATCTCAAAGACCTTCATTTTTTCGCCGGTGAAATTCAGCAAACTCCCTGTCAAAATCAGGTGACCGGTGGATGAGATGGGCAAAAATTCCGTCAAACCTTCGACGATACCCATGATGATGATTTTGACTGCGAGTAGTAGATCCATAAAACACGAAAATAATGAAGTTTTAGTCGGGACGAAGCTTAGCATGTCGCCCGCCACACCTGCTTGGAAATTTGCTGGCAATAGGCTGTGAATGGCCTATGTATAGGCTTTCCCCAAGCAGAATCGTTTGTCGTATTGCTACTGTTTTAGATTTGCCAGATGGCAGCAGCCTGCACTTGAAGTACTGTATTTCAGTACTTTATCTAATTTCATTGCCGCCAAACTAATCCGTCGCGATACTTCAAGCTGTTTATGAATATGGCCTGATATCGCATGTCCCTGCAATCCAAACGATTTATCGCATTTTGCAAGACTGGCCCTGGCGCCAGTTCGCGTGCGGGTGTGGCTTTGGGGATGGTAATCGGGGTGGCAATGGGCTTGGCTGCTTGCAGCACCACCATGCCTGTTCAACCAACTCAGGCTGGGCTGGGAAATGACGGTGGCGAAGCTGTCTTGACTGAATACCGTAGTAACCAGGTCGAAGTCATGGTGGTACGGCAGCAATATGTCTGGCGCTTACCGGATGCTAATCAACATCTTGCCCAGTTTGCCCACCATATCCAGGTAGATGGCAGTGCGCCTGCGCGGTTACAGGAGTTTGTGGTCACTTACCGCAAATCACAACACCAGCAACGCAGCATGCCCGTAGATAGCGGCGTGATGAGCGCAAGCCTGATCGACGAAGTGCAGATCAGCAAAAATGGTCAGTTTCTGTTGAGAGAAAGCATATCGCCCGTGTTTACAGGTGAGCAAAGTTATCGTCGCCTGGAAGCAGCCAAGCTCAGGGTCGGCGATGAAACCTATGTGCTGACCGTGGCAAACGGCTTTTTACACAGGCCCATGTGGTTGGCGATATTTGCGGCTGATGGCAGCCCGGTCTATCGCATCGGCCTGCCGCATGGCCACTGGCAATTGACTGAACATGCCGATGGGATTTCCATGGTGGATACCTCGGGTTCTGGCCGTCGTTTGTTGATCAGGCCGGAACACTAATGGATAGCAAGCCAGGAGTAACGCCATTTCGCTTTGCCCTGATTGCTTGCTTGTGTATGAATTTGAGTGCCTGCCTGGTGCCATTGCCCTTAGTTGGTGGCGGCATTGCCGGTGCGGGACGGGACAGCGACGCATTAAGAGCAGAAGCCTGGAATTACCCTGAATTTAAGGAGAAGCATGTGCAAACAGAAATCAGCCAACAAGCATTGAAAAAGACTCGCACTGACCGCAATAATTATTTTGCCGACTTTGCCGACCATGTCCACGTACGCCGCAATACGCCCTCCAGGATGGGTTCATTTGAATTCAATTTTGTACGCTCAGGCACCGATAATGGTGTGTTGATCCAGGTTTATCATGATGGCCTGTGCATCATGCTTGAGCGCATACCTTCCGCCTTTTACATGGGCGAATTGCAAGCCAGCGAAGTCCAGATAGGCGGGCGCGACTACCTCTTGCTGGCTGCCAATTCCCGCACCAGCACCCAGCGCATGTGGTTTGGCATTTTCCGCCATGATGGCAGCAAGCTATATGCCGCCAGCCTGGAACAGTCTGTTGTGCGGGTCAATCAAAATGATGACGGCATCTCACTGTTCTTTTTGAGTGGTGATTCCATGCGCATCAAGATTTGAGACAAGTCGCTGCGATTTTTGATTAAGGATTGTATAAAGAAGGTTTTTTGACTCAGCTTTTAAAACTCTTCCCAATCTTGCTCAACGGCTTTTGACTTTCTTTGCGGGATTTGGCGGACTTGCGCTTTGCCTGCATTGGCTGAATTGCCAGACGCTTTGGCAATGACCGGCTGGCGTCTGGTATGTGCAGGGCGACTAGCTTGCACAGCCGGCTTTTGTGCCTGCTCCATGATATGAAATTGCGAAACCAGTTCAGACAACTTGCCTGATTGCTCGCGCATGCTTTCTGCCGCCGCAGCAGCTTCTTCGACCAGGGCAGCATTTTGCTGCGTCATCTCATCCATTTGCGTGACGGCCAGGTTCACTTGCTCAATACCGGCACTTTGCTCCTGGCTGGCAGCAGTGATTTCACTCATGATGTCTGCCACATGCTGGACGCTGGTGACGATGTCCGTCATGGTTTGACCAGCAGTATCCACCAGGCGGCTACCGTGCTCGACCTTGCCTACCGAGTCATCAATGAGGTGCTTGATTTCTTTGGCGGCAGATGCGCTGCGTTGTGCCAGATTGCGGACCTCAGTCGCTACCACGGCAAAGCCACGACCCTGTTCTCCAGCGCGGGCAGCTTCAACGGCCGCATTCAAAGCCAGGATATTGGTCTGGAAGGCAATGCCATCAATGACAGAGATAATATCGACAATCTTGCGTGAACTCTCTTTGATCGAGCCCATGGTTTCGACCACCTGGCCCACTACTTCACCACCCTTGACGGCAACGCCAGACGCCGAGATCACCAGTTGGTTAGCCTGACGCGCGTTGTCCGCATTTTGCCTGACTGTGGATGTCAGCTCTTCCATCGACGATGCTGTCTCTTCGAGCGAGCTGGCTTGTGATTCTGTGCGTGACGACAGATCAGCATTGCCAGAGGCAATTTCAGCCGCTGCCACATTGATGGTCTCAGTGCCATGGCGAACGTCACCAATGACGTTGCTGAGGCCAGTGTTGATACCGTTGATGGCATGCATCATCTTGCCGATTTCATCATGCAGTTTTATCTCTATGGTCTCACTCAAATCACCTTGCGCCATTTTTTCGGCGACTGCCGTGGCCCTTGCCAGCGGCCTGGTAATCGAGATAGTCATCAGCCAGGCGCAGAGTATCGACAGCATGGCAGCGATCAGTGACAGGGCAATCAAAAGGATGCGGCTGGTTTGATAGGTCTGCTGGATTTCAGCTGACATGTCGTCAATTTGCTTGCGTTGCAAGCTCAGCATTTCTTCTATCTTTTTGACATACAGTGCAGCTGCGGGAATAAAACTTTTTTCCAGTGCTTCGTTGGCTTCTTCGGCTTTACCATCTTTTTTCAAAGTAACGACGGTGTTACGGGAATTCAAGTAAGCCTGGCGCTGTTCACCGATTTCTTTAAAGAGGGCGACTTCATCAGCGCTAGTCATATGTTCAGCAATGGCTTTTTGCAACAAGCCAGATACACGGGTGGATTCTTCCTGTTCTGCGGCAAAGAAAATCGCCAGCGATGGATCGCTACTTCTGGCAATTGCCGTCGTGCGGCGCACGCCGGTGTGAATATTGCGGTACCAGTCACTGACCAGACGCTCGGTTGCCAGTGGGTCTTTCAATAGATTATCTGCTGCCGCAGCGACAGTATTAAGTTTAATGATAGCGACGAGGGTAGTTACAAAGAACAGAGCAAGGATGAGTACAAAGCCCAGGCCTAAGCGTTTACCCACCGAGAGATGTTTGACGAGAGAGATCATAGATTTTCTAATTGTTGTCGTAAGACAAATTGAAAATGCAGACCCCTATACTGATGTATTGTGTGGTGGATGGCCTGCATCATAAAGATTGGAAATTAGGACTTACGCAAAACCGCCCCAGCTGCGTTGCAACTCCTCGCCGTACTAAAGTACTGTCTTCGTCGCTACGCCTTGCTTGGACAATTTTGCGTAAGTCCTAGAAGTATAATTTCCATGAGGCAATTATACTTTGAAGTAGTAGGCTAAATGTATGAAGTTTGTATGCTTTTAATGCAAATTTTAATAACAATTGTTGCATCAGCTATAGCTAAATCTTATGTGGACGCATGTCCTGACGCGAGTTTCATCAGAGTACGCTCAAGATATGTCAAGTATAGTCCAGACGAAAATTTACAAAAAACTATCCTCATATTCAAGCGTGTTAACGTGTTTTTGGGCTTACTTAAAAGACATGTCAACACGCCTTGGTCGTCACGACTTTTTCTTGTTTAGCAAGTAGAGCAGTATGGCTTTTTGCACAGGCAAGAGTAAGTTCTTTTGCCTGTATCCTGTAAAGCCCGTATAGCTGGCCGGGTCAAAGGCGATTTCTTTGCCTATGGAAAATGGCGGCGTTGGCAACAACTTTGGATTACCCATTTGCTCAAGATGCGTTGCTGTCAATGACCATTCTGTGTTTTCATCAGCTGCAGGCCAGCCATCGGTAATGACAATGTCGAAACTGGAAGAAATCGATGAGGTATAGCTGACATTTGGCTTTTCCTCATGAAAAGCAGCTTCACAAATCTGGGTAATTTGAAACCCCATCACCGACGCTAATTCATGCCAGGACAACATGACATTGCTGGGTGGCCCCCACAGACATATCCGCGCTTGCCGTATTGGGGCGATTTGCTGGTTCACATAATAAGCATCCGTCAACACTTCACAAGGATGTCCCAGGCTGGACAGCGCATTGATGACAGGGCGGCGGCTATCACTGGCAAACTGCGCCAGGCGCTCGTGATTGCGTTCACGTATGACATAGATATCGTAAAAGCCATCCAGATAAGCCGCAAGGTCAGTTGTTCTTTCTGCCGTCTTGAGCAAATTGGGTAGTTCAACAAAACTCAAGCCCAGTTCCTGAAACGCCTGTATGAAGCTGGTGCGGGTCCGTATGCCGTTTCCCTCAAAAGACCAGGCAACTCTTCCCTGAATTTGCATATCGGCTTGTCCGACCATGTGCCAGATGCTGGTGATATCGTTCGCGGATAGATCAGAGATTTGAATCAGATTCATACATCATTGCCTTGCGAAAGAGCCGGTGCGGTTGCAAGTTCAAGCTGGGTCAGAAAAAACATGGCTTGCTCACGGGTTTCGCCACACATATCCACCGAAGGCTGCAAGCCTGCGCAAACTGCAGGCCGGTCCGGACGTCCAAAAATTTTACAAGCCAGCTGTTCGTCCAGTTGTACGCAAGGCACACCAGCGGGTTTGCCATCGGGCATACCAGGTATGGCGCTGCTGATGGACGGTGCAATGCAGCAGGCGGCGCAATGGGGGCGGCAGGAAAAAGAGGTGCTCATGTGCGCATTTTAAAGGATGTGTCACATGTCACGCCAGCAGAAAGATACACCCTGCATTTTTACTGGCAGGCGGGAGGTGCTGGATGCACAAGCTTCCGCCTGCTTTTATAAAAAATTACACAGCTTATTGCTAAACTTTATTGTGCAGCGATGTCAGACACTAACCACTCACATTCATGCGCTGAGTATGCGTCCACTGATGATCATAATCATAGACGGCAGAGCCGTAGGTTCTATAGGTTTTACCTTCACCTGGCCATGGATTCATGATGTAGATGTAGTTGGTGCCATTATATACTTCATAGCCAGTGCCGACCATGATATGGCCGCCGCCATTGGTCCAGCCATAGCGGATTACGAAGGGACGGTTGGCATTGATGTCGCTGACCACGGTATTCCACGAAGATGCATAGCTATAGGCAGTATTTGGCACGCCCCAATGTGCCAGGATATTTTGTACGCTGCCACCGCTGCCATACATGGAGTTAGGCTGGTTGGCGTTGCTGTTCCAGTTAAAGTTGGTATTGCCGCAGGCGTAGTTCAAGCCATAAGCCCAATTCACGATCTGGCACTGGCTGGGATTCTGGTTATAGAAACTCAGTAATGCTTTGCTGCTGCCTGCCCAGCACCACTGGCTATGCTCTTGCGTGACCAGCGGCACATTCAATGCACGCCATTGTGCATAAGCGCTGGGTATGCCTAACATTGCTCCCAAGACGAATATGAGCTTTAACAGATTTTTTTTCATGATATCTCCGTATTTATTGTACGTATTCAGATGGTTTCTGGCTTAGCGGAAGCTGTCGATATTGCGTTTGACGCTGACACGCAAAGGTTCAAGGATGTCGCCTTGCTCCAGCAAGCCATTGTTGGCAGATTGCGTGCCAAGTTTTTCGCTACGCTGTTGCAGCAACAAAGTCTGGCGGGCTGAATGCAGGGGTGCAAAGCGAGCACGTGCATCGGTCGGTGAGACCACTTCCAGAAAATCCGACATGGCCTGATAGATGCGGATAAAACGCAAGTTGGAACGTGTGCTGTTGCCATGCACTGCAATCGCCGCATCCACGTCCTTGGCCAATACCGCCGCACCGTAGGATGTGATACCCCAGCGTCCATTGTTTTGCCGCAGTGTTGCCAGGCCTATAGGATTATCGTTGAGGGTGATGACAAAGCGCCATTCGCCGGTTGCTTTTGCCATACTGCGCAAATCGCCACGGCCAGTCATGACATCTTGCGGCGGCACGCTATAGACTGGAAAGCCATAGCCTATCTTGGCGTCCTTGAGGTCTTGCACATCATTGACTTCCAGCGGAAATTCAGATGGCAGGGTGCCGCCACGCCGCTGTACGTTGAACTGCACAAATTCTGCAAAATCACGTTGCGCAGCAGCGCTGACCTGGCGTGCCTGTTCAGTCGTGCCGCCAATATCGCTGGCCACATTTTGTGCCAATAGTGAAGGGCTGGCGACAGCACAACTGATGCTGAGTATCAAAGCGGCCAGGGTGATTTTTTTGAATCTTGAAACGGAGTACAAATGCATGATGGTTTGCTCCTTGGTTAATTTCAGACAATAGCCCACCTGTCCAAGCGGGCTGGGCAGCTTGAAACATGACATGGTTCACATGCCGGACATCTTTACCCGCGTGAGCGGGAATAGGGAATCAGCTTATAGAGCTACATCACTGGGCTCTATAAAAGCCGTATGGCGCTAGTAGCGTCAACAATGAGCGCAACTGCACTGCGATCGCGTGTAGTCTGCTGGCAAAAGAGATGTCTTTATGTTGAGGTCGTCTTTGTAGCCGCTGTCGTGCCTGGTTTCGTACTTGGCCTCGCACCCGGTTTCATGCTTGGTTTCGTGCATGGTCAGCGCGCAGGCGGCCGCCATCGCGGTGACAGTGTCGCCGTTCAAATGAATGAATTTCATGGTACGCAGGCTCCAGACGTCAAAGGGATGTCCGTGCGCAGTTACGCAACGGATACCCCCTCTGTCCTGGACCTGAGAGATTTCGCCTGCGCCCGCTGGTAAGGTCGCAATGCTTGCTCCTTCGGTGTGCTGGGTGACGCAATCCAGCAACTCTTCAGAGTTGGCGGAACTCATTTCATGAATAAGGGTGAGTGCGAACAAGGCGATTTGAGATACAGTGCAAGGCGTGGTGTGCAACCAAGGCTTATGTCTTGGCAAGCAACACAACACAGCAATGCGCCCAAATCGTCAGTTCCCGAAGGGTTTGATTCATAAGGCTGACAGCCTTATGAATCAAACGCATCTCATCATTATTTATGAAATGAGTTCCAATGATAACGGTCCTTTTTACCTGAGAGTTTCCGGGGCGGTTGCTCCTTCGGCGCTGTCCAGATTGCTATTTGACAGTCTCTCCCGATATCATTTTTTTCGTAATATGCTCAACCTGTTGTACAAGTTGTAGAAATGAGCATAGTGCACACATTACTCATTTGCAAATCATTTTTGATGTCAAATGGTTTATTTTTTTGTTTTCATTGAATCTGTGATTTGTATCCTATATGAGCACACACGTTTGGCTTTTATAAACTTATCCAGCTATGATTGCAGCATATCCCAATCAAACTCACCATCTATGACTCAGCAATTGCCTGGCAAACCCCGATTAAAAGAATGTTCAATTTTGCGCAAACTCAGCTTGGCCTGTGCGATGGCATTGGGCTCCACCACCATGCACGTCCATGCACAAATCAAACCCGTGGCGCAGGATGTTGTTAATGAAAAAGTGAAGGAAAGTGCCTGGCTGCCAGATCCTGCACTGACACAGTTGCTGCAAAAAATGGTGGAAAGCCGTTTCATGCCCTATAAGGTCGTGGGGCAAAAAAATGACAAGGACATACTCAGCTATAAAGCCTACTTCCATCCCTTCCCCAAGGATATGGAGAGATTCTATTCTTACTGGGGCATGACGGCAGAATGGTATATCGCCCGCAAAAACAGCATGGCGCAAGAAGGCTATCAAGAAATCTGGCACCAGTCTTTCCGCGATGCTGGCAATACCGAATTGCATCAGGCTGTGTGGATGAAGCGATCAACAGAAAATCCTGAGCTGCAAAAACTGGGTAGTAATTATGCCGATGAAGAACATGAACAAAACATCCTGGTTGGCATGTTATGGCGCGGCGAATTCAAAAAACTCGATATTGCACTGGATAGCGCTTTTGCACAAAACAAGGCTGGCAGGCTGAAATCAAATACCCTGTATAAGCGTTTTGGCACTTTGTCACGACTGGACAAAGACTTTCAAAAGCAGTTTGACGCCTGGGTAAAATCCAGTATGCAGGGCTATGCTTATCTGGCACGCGGCATGTTCTTGCAGCAGCAGGCATGGGATGCACGTGGCGATAAACTGGCTGCCGAGACCAGTAAAAAGCAGTTTGCTGATTTCCATAAATTATCCAGCGTGGCAAGGGTGGACCTCACCAAAGCCAATGAAAAAATCAAGTCTTGCGCTCTCTGCGTAGGTGAATTGATAGTTAATAACAGGGCACTTGGCATCAAGGAAGGTGACGATGCCTTGCTGAAGTATGCCCTGCAATATGACCCCAAATTGTATTCGCCAGCGTATGCTTATCTGAGCAAATTGCTGCCTCAATGGGGCGGTTCTTTTTCTGAGATGGAGACTTTCATCGGCAACATCAGAAAGACCACTGGCGATGAGATACTGGTGGACGAATTGAAATCACGCCTCTGCTATTACCAGGGCATCGCCATTTACCGTGAAGACCAGGAAGGTGCCCGTATCTGGTTTGAACGCGGCCTGACCAGCCAGCCCTATCAATTGCTGGTGAATGAACTGGCCCTGCTATATGCCAAAAAGAACAACCATAAACAAGCCATCGCCTTGCTGGAAAAGAGCATGGCCAATGGTAATGAGTGGGACATCTACACGCTAGAAGTCCTGGCGCAGTCTTATTTTGCGCTGGGCATGCAGGCCAAGGGTGACAAGCTGATTGCGAAGCGTGATGGGGCTGTTAGGCGGTTTAAGAATGGTGAATAGAGCGCTTTTGTAAATAGAGCCTGAGGACGGAGACTTCTTCCTCCTCAAGGGAAGATTTGTGGCACAAAGCTACGCTTTGTGAATTCTGACAAGTCCCTCATCAAAAACATTCCTCACCCGCCAAACAACCGCCACCCCGCAGCTTTCAGTTAAAATCTAGATTGCCCATCCAGAAGAATTTCTCCAGTGCAATTTACCCGGCGTTTGATCCACATTCCAGCTTACACAGCACTCATGCTTTGCCTGTGCATGCTGGTGGCTTGCGCCCGCAACGAGTCAGTGCAAACGCTGGAGCAGCGTGATCTCATGCGTCTGGTGTTCAAGGGCTGGGATATCAATGACGACAAGGACATCATCAGGGCACCACAGTTAAAGGCGGAGTTGCCAGCCTCTGTCACAGCCGAGAACGGGCTCGCGCTGCGCATGCATGCCCTGCATGTACAAAAACTCGATGCAGATACTGCGGTCTTGCTGGTCAAGGGTGAATCGTTGGCATCGGGTTTGCCTAATCTGATTGCCGCTTACTGGTTCAAGCGCCGTAGCGAAGCATGGTCGCTGACTAACCGTCAGGATGTGGTTGAATGGCTGGCCGCCAATGGGCGCATCAGCAAGACCAGCATGGTGGAATTATTTCCCGGTGACTTTGCCATGGCCATAGAACATAGCCATGTAGAAAAAAACGAAGTACATGTCTGGTTGCGCTTATTGCGCATAGAAGCAGACAAGATCAGCCCATTGTTTGACAAAGATAAAGATGTGGACCTGGTCAAGCATGTTGAGAGCGGCCCGGAATGCGAAATCATGATGCGCCCAGGCAAAGGCAAGCATCCGCGCCTGCACCTGCATGAAAATGAACAAGATCCACCGCATTGCTATGACTACCTGGCAAGGTGGGAACTGGCTCCCGGCATCGCCGCACCTGGCCCGTTATTGGTCGAATTTGCAGGCAAGACTTACGGTTATCGCCAGGTCAGCCGCATGACAGATAGCGCGGGTGAACGCACCAATAGCTATGACTTTGTCATCACCGCACAAAAGGGCAAGAAGAAGCTGGTGTTTGACGCCGACACGCAAAAGTATGTCGTGGTGAATGACAAACCAGTCAAAGCCAAATAAGCTGACTAAATCTTAAGGACGACCTGCGGCTACCCAGGTGATCAACTCATCGAGTGCAGCTTTGGCCTTGACAGCCTCGTCATGATTGATCATCGCTACCACTATCCATTGCTGGTCATTGATGTCCCGTACATAACCTGCAACCGCCACCACATCTTTCAAGGTGCCGGTCTTGATGCGGGCCCGCAATTCTGCCGGGCCACCTTTCAGGCGGCGGCGCATGGTGCCATCCATGGATGCGACCGGCAGGCTGCTGGCAAATTCTGCATACCAGTTACTGCGCGCTGCGGCTTGCAATAGTCCAGCCATTTGCTGCGGGCTGACACGCTCCATGCGCGACAGGCCAGAACCATTTTCCAGCACCAGCCCTGCATCATTGATACCCTGTTTGAACAACCATTGCCGGATGCGTGCATCTGCTGCCTGCAGGTTAGTCATGCCCTGTTTGTTGGCAGACTCTGCGCCCAAAGTCAGGTACAGCATACGCGCCATGACATTGTCAGACTGCTTGTTGATGATGCGCAGGATATCGGCCAATGGTTCAGACTGACGCTCAACCAATACCGTGGCCGAGGCTGGTGTTTTACCATCGCGCACCTCACCTTGCCAGGTGCCGCCCATCTCTTGCCATAGCGCGCGTATCAGGTGTGCCAGGTACTGGTTACGGTCCAGGATATTGAGATTGTTCGTGATCTTGCAACGCTTGGGGAAGCCGCCACTGAGCGTAATCTCCAGTCCGGCTTTTGTCGTCTGGCGTACAGGCCTTTTGCTGGCAGGTGCATTGGGGTTATCTGTCTCGGGATCATCCGCCATATTGTTGACGGTCTCGATCACAGGCGGTTGCCATTCTGCCTCCCAGGCAGAGCAAGGCAGTTCATTGAAGTGCAGGTGATTGACGAGTTTTACCTTGTCCAGCGGGGTGTTCAGGCGCGCCTCTATCTTGTCCGTTGTCGATTCAAGGGCGATGCTGCTGAGATTGCTGTTCACCAGCAGCGCATCCGGTATCACATTGTAATAAGCATCCGGGAATTCATCGAATTGCGCTGCACCTATATCTGGCCGCTCTGGCTGGAAATAACTGCGGTCAAGAATGATGTCGCCACGCAGGCGGCGCAAACCTTGTTGGCGCAAATTGCGCAACATGCCGCCCAGTTTTTCTATCGTCAGGTTAGGCTCGCCACCGCCGCGTAGATACAGGTTGCCAGTGTAACTATCTTTCTTGTTGCTCTTGTCTGCCAGTATCTGCGTCTTCCAGCGAAAGGTCGGCCCCAGTTCTTCCAGACCCACGATGGTGGTTACCAGCTTCATGGCAGATGCCGGGTTCATGGGCCGGTCTGCCGCCTGCATCAGCACTGCCTGGCCACCACTGGCAGGCATGACAATCGCGCTGAATGCCTGGACAGGCACATTGGTCCTGTTGAATGCCGCTTCTACGTTAGGGGGCAGTGTGGCTTGTGCGAAAGCAAAAGCAGGGAGCAGGGGTAAAGCGAATAACAGACTGGCAGGAGATAGGCGCATAAGTTCAGATTTGATCGTGGCAGACAACATTGTAGAGCAGGCAAGAAAGGGAAACAGGAAAGCGTTCTTTTTGCGCAATGAAATTTTGTCTGCGCCGCATATCTTCTGGTTATTTGCCCACCTTGATCTACACTGCAAAAAGACAAAAACCAGGCATTAATGTTGATTGAAACCCAAGAAAGCAGCTTTGTCAGCGCAAATATTGCTTAATCAACATTTAATTAATGCTGCGTTACAGCAGCAAATACGACATAAGCCCTTGATTTCCTTTATAATTTCGCCCTTTCCCTGTCACCGGCCATCATCATGAGCTTGCTTGCCAACCAGACCGAACTTTTATCGCCCGCCAAAACTGTAGACATCGGCCGTGAAGCGATCTTGCATGGTGCTGATGCCGTGTATATCGGTGGCCCGTCTTTTGGTGCGCGTCATAACGCCAGCAATGAAATCAGCGAGATAGCAAGCCTGGTTGAATTTGCCCACCGCTATCATGCACGCATCTTCGTGACAATGAACACCATCCTGCATGATTCAGAACTGGAACCGGCAAGGAAGCAGATACGTCAGTTGTACGAGTCAGGTGTCGATGCCCTCATCGTGCAAGACATGGGCATACTCGAACTTGATATCCCGCCTATCCAGCTGCATGCCAGCACACAGTGCGATATCCGTGGTGTGGAAAAAGCCAAGTTCCTTGGCGATGTCGGTTTCTCGCAATTGGTACTGGCGCGTGAACTGACGATCAAACAGATACAGGCCATCAAGGCACAAGTTGCCACGCCGCTTGAATACTTTGTCCACGGTGCACTATGCGTGGCCTTCTCTGGTCAATGCTATATCTCGCATGCCGACAATGGCCGAAGTGCCAACCGTGGCGATTGCTCACAAGCCTGCCGCCTGCCTTATACCCTGAGCGATGGCGAGGGCAGGGTAGTCGCCTATGAAAAACATCTGCTGTCGATGAAAGACAATGACCAGAGCCGCAATCTCGAAGCCCTGCTCGATGCGGGCGTACAGTCATTGAAGATAGAAGGCCGCTACAAGGACATGGGCTATGTCAAGAACATCACCGCCCATTACCGTTTGCTGCTTGATGAAATCCTTGAGCGCAGGCCAGAATTCAGCCGCGCTTCCAGCGGCCATAGCCAGGTGTCATTCAGCCCCAATGTGGACAAGAACTTCCACCGTGGTCACACCGATTATTTTGCCAATGGCCGCCTTGAAGACATAGGCGCATTCGATTCCCCCAAATATGTAGGCTTGCACCTTGGATATGTCACCCGTCTGGCTGCCAACTTCTTTGAGATCGAAGCCAATGAACCCATGTCCAATGGCGATGGCCTCAACTACATGGTCAAACGTGAAGTCGCAGGCATACAAGCCAACACGGTAGAGCGCGTAGGCGCATCAGAAAACGGTGAAATCTGGCGCGTCTTCCCGAATGAAAAAATGGCCGAGCTGACTGGATTAAAAGTTGGTACCCTGATCAACCGCAACCGCGACCACCGCTGGGAACATGCGTTGACCAAGAAATCCGCCGAGCGCCGCGTTCCTGTCTATCTGACTTTGACAGAACAGGCTGACGGCTTGTTGCTGAAGATTACCGATGAAGACGGCGTGACATCTGAAGTCAGCACCCAACTCGCACTGGAAGCAGCTCAAAACCGCGACAAGGCAGAAGCGGGCCTGCGCGACAATCTCGCCAAACTTGGCAACACCATGTTTGAAGCTGCTCAAGTCAACCTCGATTTGCAACAGTCCTGGTTCGTACCATCCTCCGTCATCAACGCTCTGCGCCGCGACGCTGTTGCTGCGCATGAAGCCGCACGCCTGGCCGCATGGCAGCGCCCTGAACGTACACCAGCAGTCGAGCCGCCAGTGGCCTACCCGGAAACGACATTGAGCTATCTCGCCAATGTCTATAACCACAAGGCCCGCAGCTTTTATGAAAAACACGCCGTACAACTGATCGCCGCCGCCTACGAGTCGCATGAAGAACCGGGCGAAGTATCGCTGATGATCACCAAGCATTGCCTGCGTTTCTCCTTCAACCTCTGCCCCAAACAGGCCAAGGGTGTGCAAGGCGTGCAAGGCCAGGTCAAGGCCGAACCCATGACCCTGGTCACAGGTGAAGAAAAATACACCTTGAAATTCGACTGCAAGCCATGTGAGATGCACATCATAGGCGCCATGAAGAAGCACATTTTGCAGGCAGCACCGCCATCATCAGTGCAATACAGCACGGTGACTTTTCATAAAAACAGGCCGCAGACGGTGTGATGTTTTAGCGGGTGTAAGTTGAAGGCTCAAAAAGCGGAAATGCTTTTTGGGCCTTTCTTGTATTGTGGGTCAGAGTTTGTGAAAATTCTGGTGAATGGCTTATCGCATCAATGTGATAATCTGGAACAAGCTTTTTGACGCTAACTTTTGTCGTCATTTTTTTGCCACTTAAGGAGGAGATACTGTGTTTAATAAACTCAAGGTGAAAAGCCTGGTTTGTGCATGTCTGACAGTCAGCATACTCCAGCCAGCATTTTCTGCAGAGACTTGTCCGCGCCGGGAAGCTTCTTTTCCGGTCTCGGTTACCGTCTTTGACGGTACGCCCGAAGAACTTGCCAGTCTGGTGCCAGAAGAGAGCGGCAAGCGTTCAGGTTACTGGATATTGGGCTCTGTCTACGATCAAAAGCGCTCTGTTACGGTGCTATGCAAGTACGCTGATGGACATGTTGAGCGGGTTGATCTCACGCAAAGGGTCAGCAGATGCAACTATCAAATCAATAAAAAAAATCAGTTTAGTGTTCAATGTAAGTAAATGCTGTCACCACTGGTGATTTTTCACGAGACTAGGTTGCAGAGCTTGTGATGTTTTTAGTGGACGTAAATTGAAGGCTTAAAAAGTGGGGATGCTTTTTGGGCCTTTTATTATTTTTTAAGGATAAACTTGCCTTAGTCCCAATTTGGGACTATTCTGTGTGCATGAGAGTAATTGCGAAAAAACACTTGATTGCTTACTGGGAAAAACATCCTGATGCGAAGTCGCCTTTACAGGCATGGCACGATGAAGCGATCAAGGCGCAATGGAAGTCACCGCAAGACATCAAGGGGCATTACGCTAGTGCCAGTTTTGTCGGCAAAAACCGTGTTGTGTTCAATATCAAAGGCAATCATCGTCGCTTGATTGTTGCTGTCGCTTACCAGTTTGGGGCACTGTATATCAAATTCATAGGCACCCATGCTGAACACGAGAAAGTGGATGCAAGTACTGTAGAGATGGAGTGAAAAATGTACATTAAACCCATACGCACTGAAGCCGATTATGAAGCGGCATTGCAAGAAACATCGCGCTATTTTGATCAACAGCCAGAACCTGATACTGAGGCAGGAGACCATTTTGAAGTTTTACTGATGTTGATTGAAGCCTATGAGGCGAAGCACTATTCCATTGCTTCCCCTGATCCCATAGCTGCCATACAGTTTCGCATGGAGCAAGCAGGTTTGACAGCAAAAGATCTGGAACCCATGATAGGGCGCTCAAACCGCGTCTATGAAATACTTAACCGCAAACGCCCACTTACCCTGGCGATGATCAGGCGCTTGCATGCAGGGCTTGGCATTCCTGCGGAAAGTCTGATTGCTGAGCCAAGTTAAGTTTTTAAAAAATGACAAATACTCAAACAGGTGTAGACCGCAACGGCCACATAGTAAAAGAAGACGATGAGGTCCGGCTACTTGCCATCCGCCCCTCCATTATCAAGAGGCTGGCAGGCTCCGAGCTGGCCGATGTGTCTTCCATGCTCGGGCAAACCGTCAAGGTGTTTGATGTCTACGATAGCGGGCTGGTCTGGGTGCGCATGAAATGGAAAAGACCAGATGGATTGATCGAGATCCATGCCATTGCTGTTGATGCAGAGGCAATAGAGCTGGTAAAAGAGGCGTGAACCTGACGCTGGGCACTTAACAATACCGCTGATTAATATTGTGATGCAATCCAGGTCAAATTTACCCAGGTGATATTCATGCAATTGTCTTGACTGGCGGGACCAGCTTTTCTGCAAATCTGCAAAGCACATGAGTTGTGCATATTAAAAGTCACGTGGAGATTGTATGTTATCGGACAACAAGTTGTTTGAGAGATCAGTACAATAGTAATGCCCTGATATACGATTCCAGCTATATCCTATAGACACATTTCCAATATGGGCCTGCTGCAAAGGCCGGAATTTACCAGTAAACGATTTTCGTTACAATCCATAGTTGTATGACGTCCTATAACAATGTATAGTTTTAGATATATTTAACCGGCATTGGTATTGCTCCACTCAGATGGCTGCATGCCATGCCGAAAAAACTAGACAAATTGGGGACAGGATGGACGCGCAAGCATTAATATTGGACAGGCAAAATAGTCAGACACGTACAGGAACCCGCTGGGGCATCTTGCTGATTTTATTCATTGTGACGACCATCAACTATGCTGATCGTGCCTCTATTTCCATTGCCGGGCCAGAGTTAAGCAAGAGTCTTGGTTTATCCACTGTACAGATGGGCTTCATTTTTTCAGCGTTTGCATGGTCTTATGTGCTGGCGCAAATTCCTGGTGGATGGCTGCTCGACAGATATGGTTCCAAGGGGACTTATTTCTTCAGTATCTTCCTGTGGTCGCTGTTTACCATGCTCATGGGGCTGGTGGGCTTTTTGTCGGGCGCGATGGCTATCGCCGTGCTGTTTGCGCTGCGCCTGCTGGTTGGTGCGGCAGAGGCACCATCGTTTCCTGGTAACAGCCGCATTGCTTCTGCCTGGTTCCCTGTCAGCGAGCGAGGGTTGGCGGCGGCGATCTTCAATTCTGCGCAATATTTTGCAACCGTGATTTTTGCGCCTTTCATGGGCTGGATTGTCCATCAATGGGGATGGCCCAGCGTATTTTATGTCATGGGCTCGCTGGGCATCATGATGTCTGTGGTCTGGAAATTCAAACTGCACGACCCGCAAACGCATCCGCGCATTAATGCTGCAGAACTCCAGTATTTAAAAGATGGCGGTGCCTTGATTGATCTTGAGACTGCACATCAGGTCAAAAAAACAGAGCAGCTTGATACAAGGTCTATCATCAAACAATTGCTGTCCAACCGCATGTTGCTCGGCGTGTACATCGGCCAATATTGCATCAATACACTGACATATTTTTTCCTGACCTGGTTCCCGGTGTACCTGGTAACAGAGAGGCATATGACTATTCTCAAAGCGGGCTTCGTCGCGGCCGTACCCGCCATAGCGGGTTTCATTGGCGGGGTACTTGGAGGTATCATTTCTGACCGCATGATCAAGTCCGGCATATCATTATCCAAAGCCAGAAAAACACCTATCGTCATCGGCCTGCTGATGGCGATGAGTATGATATTTTGCAATTACATCACGACAGATGCCTTGGTCATTGCCACCATGTCACTGGCATTTTTTGGTAAAGGTATTGGTGCTCTCGGCTGGGCCGTAGTATCTGACACCGCACCTAAAGAAGCAGGTGGTTTGAGTGGTGCGCTGTTCAATACTTTTGGTAACGTCGCCGGCATTACTACACCTATCGTCATTGGCTATATCCTGCAGGCCACAGGTTCATTTGCGGGCGCCCTGGTTTTTGTGGCGGCCAATGCTGCCATCGCCATTTTTTGCTATGTGTTTATTGTGGGTGATATCAAGCGCATGGAGTTTATTCCTGTCAAAGGCTAAAGAAAAATAACAGAAATCCTGGTCAGCAACCAGTGAAATGCATAACCCAGACAAACCTGGACTATATGCCGATGACAAGCTAGTGTTGGTCGATAAGTCCGGCTATTTCGCCATTGCGCCTGTCTGTGGTGTTGCTGTTGAGCGCTTGCGCAATACCAGCATGCCGGTAAGCCCAGCGGCAATCAGTCCACCGGAGATGAATTCTGCCTGCGTCGCATGGATGCCAAGGATATCGAATACAGGATTGATGCGAATTTTTTCTATCAGCAAACGTTCTACGCCAGCCAGCAACATATACATGGAGAACAGCCATCCAGCCTGGAATCGATTTTTCCTGAAAACCCATAACAAGGCAAAGTACGCCATGCTCATCACAACTTCATACATGGGTGTGGGGTAGACACCCGGTGCTGCAATGATGGCACCGACGATATTGTTATCATAGGTTTGCGCCCATGCCCACAGCGGCAGCCAGTCTGGTTTGAGTGCCAGGTTTGCTACGCTACCCCAGTCACCATCACCAGATACCTGGCAACCAATGCGGCCTATGGCGTAGCCCAGCATCATCGCTGGTGCCGCAGCATCAAGGGCAGGGCGCAAGGCCAATTGCCAGCGTCTGACACAGTACAGGCCAGCCAGTGTACCGGCGATCAACCCGCCAAAAATACTCAGGCCAGACGTGGTGAATATCATCGCCCATGGGCTGGCCATAAACTCGTCAGTATGTTCAAGTATATGAAATAGCCTGGCACCAGCAATACCAGCCAGCATGACCACAAAGCTGAGATCGGCGACGATTTCTTGTGGCGGCACTTCTATAACAGTACTGACTCCCTTCTCATTTTTGCTCTTCATTCTGGCATTACTGATTTGTCCATTGCTGTGCTTGCGCTGCAGTTCACGCTTGAGCGTGTATGCAGCAACCAGCATGGCGATAGCAACGAAGAGGCCAAACATGGGCAGAGGCAGTGGCAGCGAAATGCCAAACAGACTGCGTACTACATCTGTTAAATAAGGAAAGGCCATGTGCGTCTTTAATCAAAAGATAATTTTTTATCTTAACATGGGGTATCTCAGCACGTATTTCGATATTGATTTTTAAGCGAGGCTCATGGATAGCTGCAACTAATTCCCTTTCGATTTTCTCGGCATAAATTTATAACTGTTATCGAAGCCATACAGATTATCCTTGTACATGCCCGTCATTTTCTTCACCAGGTGTTTTTGTACTGATGCTGGTAAAGTGAAAAAGTTCTCGGTCGCTGTCGTCTGGCGTTCGCCATCCAGATTACCCGTGATGGCACGTATGACGACTTTAACGCCCTTATAAAACATGATGATCTTGATGCGACCTGAAAAAGCATCATTGTTTGCCTTTGCATCATCCAGCTTATAGAAACGATAAACCAGGACGGGTTCTATGTTGCCGTCATTATCAATGTCGCTGATTTCTGTCAGCTTGCTCCAGAATTCCATGCCTGCTTCTCCGGCACTGGCTTTGTCGCGTATGCTGGCAATATTGCTCAGGGATTTGTCTGCCTCTATCTTCAGCAGATGGGCTTCTATCGCACTCGACAGTTTTTCTTCACCCTGCTTCACATCCTGCTTTTCAGTCAGGTAAAGCACATAGCTGCCAGACTGGTCGCTATAGCAGTAATGCTTGAACACAGGCATGAGTATGCCGGACTTTTTCAATGTCTCTGCTTGCAGCAGGCGATCATCTATGCAGGTGGTTTTACTGCCTTTGCTCTGACCAAAGGCGAGGACAGGCAGCAAGGCAAACAGGGGGAGCAGGTATTTCATGGCAGCGGCTGGCGTTTGTTCGTCCGTTATTGATTCTTTTATCAGGGCGCATAGCTTAGCAAGAAAACCCTGTAACACCTGTATTACTTTGTTGCTGTTATGGTCTACTTTGCCAGTAGCTTTTCCAGTTGCGGGTACATGGCAGGGCTGGCAGCGAGTATGCCATTGCAATCCCAATCAAAAGTTCTGCCATCAAGACCACGGACTCGCGCACCTGCTTCTTGCGCAATCAGGGCACCGGGTAGCCAGTCATACAGGCTGCGGCCGGTTTCCCAATAGCCATCGAGCTTGCCCTCTGCCAGTTGGGAAAGAGACAGCGAGGCTGGACCCATCCAGCGCTGGGCAAATACCCTGGGGATGATACTGGCCATGCGTAGCAGGAAATCATCTATCTCTGCCTTCGGGCGTTGCGGGTAATTCGGGAAGCTCGTGCCTATGAATGCCGCTTCAATAGCGCTGCGCGTAGCCACTCTTAAGGGATTGTCGTTACAATAAGCGCCCAGCCCGGCCTGCGCATGATAAGTGCATGCATTTGCCGCATCATGCACCACCGCCAGCACAGGTTTGCTATCTTGTACCAGACACAGGGTGATCGTCCACAAGGGCAGGCCGCATAGGTATTGCACGGCACCGTCGATGGCATCGGCTACCCAGTAGGCTGGCCGTTCAGGCCTGATCTGCACTTCAAGATCAAATTCTGCGTTCGACAAAGGGATGCCCGGTGTCATTGTCGCCAGCGCGGTTTGCAGCTCGTGCCTGACATGGCTGGTGCAGGTTTCAAAGACTTGCTGCATATCTGCAATCTCATCCAGTGCTCGCCGTGGCTGCTGTTGTGCCAGCCATTTTCCTTGAGTTTCCACCAGCTTGATGAGAGTTGGCATATCGATATTCTTGAGCGCGTCGTTCATGGTCTTACTCCTGTCAGGTCTAAAGGAGTAGCCAGTATGCACAATGGCTTGTATGCCCGCTAACGCTATAATGTCAATTTACATCGCTATCAGGCCATGGATGTCTTTGCTGCGTATTAACCACCTTCAGCATGCAGGCGAACAGGATGCTGCACCGCATGCCCATCCACAGGGACAGATGTTCATCGTCCACGCTGGTCTGGTCAGCGTAGAAGCCGGGCAGGGACGCTGGGTCATGCCACCTGACTGTGCTGGCTGGGTGCCACCCCATGTCTTGCATGGTGCGACTGTACACGGTGCCATGCGTGGCATGAGTCTGTATTTTGATGAAGATTTCAGCCATGCACGCATGCCTGCCAGCCTCAAGGTCGTGCGTCTGACACCCTTGCTCGCAGCATTGCTGGCCGAGATTGCTGACATTGCCGGGAGTGTTCCCGGTAACCATATGGACTCCTACTTACAGGTACTGGCTGACCTGTGCAACCGCCTGCCTGCGCAGATGTTGTTCCTGCCCATGCCTGTTGATAGCAGGTTGCTGGGTTTGTGTACTCACGCATTGCGAGAACCTGATGTGGCACTCCATCTCGATGCATGGGCGCAAGAAGCTGGAATGAGCAGGCGCACCCTGACCCGCCGTTTCCAGCAACAAACTGGCTGGAGCATAGGTCACTGGCACCAGCAGATGCGCCTCTTGCTGGCATTGGAAAAACTCTCTGCCGGTGACGCCGTGACCACCGTTGCACTGGACATGGGCTACCAAAGTGTCAGCGCCTTCATTGCAATGTTTCGTCAATACATGGGAACCACACCCAAGGCATGGCTGGAAAACAGATAGAGCAGATGGTGGGTGACATGTCATGACAATTGTCATGAAATACTGCTTACAGTCGCTACTTATAGCGATGTCCTGGCTTGCTTATACTGGAGTCTCAATCAACCAAGCAAGGAAAAATTGCCATGTCCGACATACTCTCTTATTCTCAAATCGTTCCCCTCGGTGCATTTGCCGTTGCCATCGCTTACTCTGTCTGCCATGCCTGGATCAAGACCAGCCAGCATGAAGCTGACCTGCAACAGCGCACCATGGAGCATCAGGAAAAGATGAAAGCCATGGAGCTGGAAATTACCCGTAACCAGGCGCTGCGGACAGGAAAAGCCAGCTAGCCTGAGTCACAAGCACATGTCCCCGGTCAGCATGCATGCGATACAGATATAGAGTGATCGCATGCCTGTTGCACTTGAAATAGTTCGACGAACGCCTCTCAGCGTCACACCAATAAATCTGCCAGACTACGTGCAATCACCTTGGTCGCCCGCCTCAAGTCTTCCAGGTTCAAACGTTCATCCGCCCGCTTGGCATGTGACTCCAGCACTGTATGCGGCCCTGCGCCATAGATGACGCCAGGTATGCCCACTTCCGAGAATAAACGTACATCGGTATACAAAGGCGTACCCAGTGCAGGAATCGTTTCACCAAAAACCTCACCACCATGTTTTTGTATCGCATCGACAAGAGGCGTATTACCCGGCAATGGACGCATGGAATTCGCCAGCAAGATGCGTTTTACATCAACTGTAATGTCGGGCAACTCAGCTGCTGTATCGCTGATGAGCTTGCGCAAAGTCGCTTCGACTTCTGCCGGATTTTCTTCCGGTATCATGCGGCGGTCGAGTTTGAAGGTGACGCGACCAGGGATGACATTGGTGTTGGTGCCGCCTTCTATGGTCCCCACATTCAGGTAAGGGTGGGTGATGCCTTCGACTTTCGATGTGACCTGTTTGTACAGGGTATTTTGAGCATACAGGGCATTCAGGATTTGCACTGCGGCTTGCAAGGCATCGACGCCAGAATCAGGGATTGCCGCATGCGCCATCTTGCCATG
>JACQDX010000041.1 GCA_016200895.1 Burkholderiales bacterium | reverse complement strand
TACTTTGTGGCTATTAATTTATTTTTTACCACTTCGGTCTGTCCTGCATGTATGCAATCAAAATATTCCAACCGCTGCAAACGGTTTGAATGAAACAGCATGGCTGTATCTTCTTTTACAAATTCGAGATAGCCTACATTGCTTATATTGATATTATCCTGATGCAGGGTATTACCCAGAGACACGCGCAAATTGGTTTTCTGATCAAATTTCCACAAGGCATACACATCCAGCACACGCTTGGGTACGGAATATGAACTCTGCGTTACAGAAATACGCACTGGACCACCGCTCTGGAAGCTGGCATTGCCACCGACGGTCAAAGGAATTTTGTCCATTTTATAATCTATACCCAGATTGGCACTGACAGGTGTTTGCGAATCCAGGCGATTATTCGGACCTGGTACATTATCCAGACTGGACCAATTGAAAGAAACATTCGCTCTGAAATCTATTGCTGGTGCACCTTCCATCATGGCACGCAAAGGTAATTTGGCCTCAAGCTCTATACCCCTGGTAGTGGCCTGACCATCGTTGACTGGCATAGTCACATAAGTGCCATCGGCCTCCTGCAGTAACTTGGTACGTGTAATATCATCGATCTTGCGCATGAAAACACTGGCACTCAGCATGCCGCCACCAGGCAAATAATGTTCATAGGCCAGATCCAGCCCCCAGGCCAGCTCAGGCTTGAGATTAGGATTACCCATGCTATCAGGACTATTAGGATTCTTGTTATCGTTCGAGATGAAGCGACGTGGTATCAGTCGATTGGTATCCGGTGCTTTATAGGTCCGGGTAATGCCCAGCCTGATCTGATCGTTCTTGCTGTCTGGCATTTTATACAAAGTTTGCAGTATCGGGCTCCAGACGCTGGACTTATTGTGGACCTCATTAAAAGTGCTACCACTACTGCGGGTGTCCAGGCCTTCCCAACGCAAGCCCCCATATACCGACCATTGTTTCGTCACATTCCACTCGTCCTGAGCAAACACAGCCAGGCGGGTTACGTCGGCATTAAAACTTTCATCAAGATTATTCGCCCGCAAAGTACTACCTACAAAATTGACATTATCATTTTGCGTGCGTGTTTCACTACGCTTGCTGTAAGCACCATCCCAGCCGAACACAAAGGAATGATCTTGCACAAATGGCGCACTGTACTTGCCACTCATGGTCAAACCTTTGTCGGTTGCCCCGGAAATGCTTCTGCGATCCAGTATCTGTGCATTATTCAGGCCATAGCCCCACAGCTCAACATCCGAATTGCGCTTGTTATAGTTGACGCCCAATTTGACATCCAGCTTGGCGCTATCGGCCAATTTGTGTATCCAGTTCAAGTTAGTGCGCAACATGGAAAAATCTGAGTGCACCTTTTGCAGGTCGCTCATATAAATCGGCAACACGTCTTTTACCTGGAGAGGAAACGGCAAGTCACCCAGTATGGTCGTCGTCCTTGCCTCACTGAAATAGCCGTCAAAGCGGTTCGCATTAACAAAGCTTTGCGTTGTCAGGGTGTCGCCATTTTCAAAGTTCCAATTCACCCTTGGTGAAAACCCCAGACTATTGAAAGTCCCCCAGCCCAGGCTGTCGGTATGGGTTTTGACATAAGGTTTACCGCTCACATCAGTACGAACTTCATCGGAATACGAAGGCCGCTCATATTGACCATGGTTGAGATTGCCCGACAAAGAATACGACATGCGGCCAGCCTTGTCTGAGACCTGGTAATTGACGTTTTCGCCAAACTTGCCACCATCTTCAAACAAGCCAAGCTTGAGTTCTTTTTGTGCCGTTTGCACAGTCTTTTTCAACACGATATTGATGGTACCTGCAATCGACTGGGTGCTGAGATCAGCAGTCGCGGCGCGGATGACTTCTATGCGTTCAATCAGATCAGGAGACAGCGAATCCAGCGAAAAACCCGGTGGGCTGGGTTCACCGTTGAGCATAATCTGGGTATAACCCGCGCCCAGGCCGCGCATGCGAATATCACCGCCACGGCCTTGTACGCCACCTATCGTCACGCCCGGCAAGCGCTTGAGCACTTCGCTGACTGTGGTATCACCATAACGCACGATATCTTCCTGCGTGACGACGATCTTGGTGGCTGTGTCCTGACGACGCTCGTCATAGGCGCGTGTACCCTGCACTTCCACTTTTTGCATCTTGGGTTCCAAGGCTTTTGCATCGGCTTTTTCAGTAGATTCAGCTTTGGGTGGGGTTGCTGGAGTTGCAGTTTGTGCAAAAGAGGATTGGCTAAAAGCTGCCATGATCGCCAGGGACAAAATAGTCGGGCGTAAAGTAATACTGTTGGTTTGCATATAGATATTATTGTGGCAATAGTCGTGAAGAACAAACCTAAGACCATACCACACGACGTCAAGTTCCGCGACGCAACAGTTCTTTGCTCAAGTTCTTGCTTATTGCAGTTCTTATTTATCGCAGTTTTCAAATAAGCAATATTTCTTATCAAGTCTTACAAATTATTTTTTGATACATCAGAAACAGAGTTTTACACTAAAGGTGTCAACGCAATAGCCCTGTCAAGCATTGAATGAAGAGCAGTACAAACAGGAGTACATCATGCGAAGAAACATCATTACCATCGCCGGCATTCTTGTTGGCATGCTGAGTTTATCCGGCTGTGTAGTGGCACCGGCACATAATGGCTATGGCTATGGATATGGGTCCAGTGTCTATGTCAGCCCTCCTCCTATCATTATCCAGAGTGGTCATTACTGGGGTGGTGGTGGCGGCAGACATTGGCGCCGCTGGTAAGAACGAGAGAAATAAGTTCTACTCAAAGACTGGCGCGATAGCTACAGGTGGCTGTTGTGACAGCACTTGTGCTTTTTCTGGAGTATCAGAAAAACGCAGGGTCACGGTTTTATAAGCCCTGTTATTTTCGTCAGGAAAAGCACTATTGTCTTGCCAGGCCAGTGCATGTAATTGCATGTCGGTGCCCCTGAGTTTAATTCCCGCTTGCGTCATACTTTTCAGGTATGAAAATCTAACTCCTACACAGGATTTGGCACCGGTTTTGATATCCCCCATATTTTTCAAATATGTCTGTGCCTGCTCACACGCCAAGCGCAACTCTGCGACTTCATAAATACCATCAGCCCTGACGATAATGGAAATCCGGCTTTGAAAATTAATCTGGCCGGATGCCTGGTTCAAGACCAGTTCAGCATTCTCATCATAAGCTGATTTCAACAAAGGAAAATTGGCACGACCCACTGCATCCAGAGGTAAATTAAGCCGCATGTTTTTGCTGACAAGATGCAATTGCAGATTGTCCGGCAAAGGATTGCCATTACTTGCGCTCACCTGGAAATGACTTTGGATCAGATGCTTGGGTTTGCCATACTTCTCAAACTGTATCATCAAGCGGTAAGC
Source organism: Burkholderiales bacterium (assembly GCA_016200895.1). Lineage (GTDB taxonomy): Bacteria > Pseudomonadota > Gammaproteobacteria > Burkholderiales > Burkholderiaceae_D > Undibacterium. The sequence goes on along the minus strand of JACQDX010000041.1, from coordinate 47,005 downwards.
ACTGCGGTAGCTGATCCATTCAGTCTCGACCTGGCTTTCCGATACCTGTGCCGCCGCCGGCTTCGTGACTGGCGTTGCGCTATTCATTTGCGCAAAAGCCTGCACTGAAGCTAACTGCATCAGGACAAAAATGGAGGCGTACTTATTGATCATGCTTTTATAAAATTAAAATCGATATGCAAGGCCAGAATATACGGTGACGTAATTCTTCTTGCCCAGCCACAAACTGTCGCTATCAATGTCAAACTGGTGCACTCCCGTCACATGCGAAGTGATTATCCAGGATGAACTCAACTCCCAGTTCCAATTAACGCCCAGGTAAAAATTCCTGACGTTGGCATTTGTGTGCACGACGTCTTTACATGACTTCGCAATAAGGACTTCATTACCAGAGACAGTAAGACTGTTTCCAAAACCATTGGCAACATACACAGGATATCCATCGGCAAAATTAGGATCAAACCTCGAGTTGGCACTATCGTAATAGCGCCTGCTCCAGGCCAGACCAGAAGATAATGCCAGCCCATGATGGGATGCTATCTTGTAATAGCTGCGTGCTTCTATGTTCAAGTAGGTAGTCTTCTTGCCTGCACCTGTACCAAATAATAATTTGGACCCCACACGCAAGTTGCTCAGCGGACGAAAGTTAAAAAAACCACCGGCTTGAAAACTGCCATCTACGTCGCCATAACCAGCCAGCTTGCGGGCAGCCGATGCACTGCAGCCGCGCTGATAAGACAGTAAAGGGCCATACTCATAGGCACTGGACTGGCTCAAATGCATGCCGAGATTGGTATTGCGTAAAAAAACACCGTTACTCCATTGCATTTGTACATTGGGCATGACACGCGTGGTTTGCTCACCACCCACTTCACAACTAGGTTCAGAGACCACCCCCAGGCCGACATACATGTCAGAACTACCATCCGGCAACATGCTAGCTGCCGGGGTTTGGGCACAAGCAAGATTGGTGAGGCAAAAAAGGGAGGCAAATAGTATAGATTTCATGCTGGTCAATTGTAGTCGTATGTATACCCGGCCCATCTTCAATATCATCAAAATAGCGAAGCGGCACTACAGGTATAAGGGCGTGAGAAATCCGCATCATAGACACCTCTTTCCAATTTCGCAATATCAATGCCCATACTGAAACTCATCCTATTCATCGTATTCACCCAATGCGCACTACGGCTCTTTCGTATTTCCTGAAATAACATCAACATATAAGCGCACATAGTTCTTTGCCATCATTTCAGAAGTAAATATGGTCTGGTAACGTTTTTGTGCAAATTGCCCCATCTGCGCTGCCAGTGCGGGCTTGTCCCACAAATGTGTCATGGCCGCCCGCAAGGCCAGCACATCTTCTGGCGGCACCACCATACCGGTCTCACCAGCAATATTGACATAACTGGTGCCTGTCCCTATCTCACTCGATATCATGGGCTTGGCATACATCGCCCCTTCCAGTAGCGAAATACCAAATGCCTCTGATCGTAAATGGGAAGGGAACACCACCCCATAGCAAAGACTGAGCAAGGCAACTTTATCTTCTTCCGGCAATGCACCCAGAAAATGTACATTGTCTAATTTCAAATCCCTTGCCTGTTGTTTCAGCGCGGCTTCTTCCGGTCCATTTCCGACGATCAGCACAGGCATATCCGTATCGACCACAGCCTCAAGCAAAATATGCAAGCCCTTGTAATAGCGCAGCATGCCAACGAATAAAAAGAAACGGCCAGCAAAACGCTGTTGCCATTTATCGATTAATTCTGGTGATGGCTGTGAATAAATATCTTTGTCCAGGCCATAAGTGATCACTTCAGTCTTGTCACGGTAACGGTTCAAGACCGGGCTGCTGGACAGATAATCAGGCGAAGTTGCAACGATCCTGTCCACATCATTCAAAAACCAGTGGCGCAAGGGTTGATACACTTTTTCCAGGAATTTTTGTCTCACAATATCTGAATGATAAGTCACGATTGTTGGCTTTCTGATCCGGCAAAACAGATGCATCAAATCCATAAAAGGCCAAAGGAAGTGACAGTGAATAATGTCAGCACTATTCGCCAGTTCCCTGAAGCGCGAGAGTGCCTGCCAGGAAAAACCTGTTGAAGCAATTTCAAAACTCTGTCTTACCCTGTGCACCCTATGCCCTTCCAACTCCAATTCCAGATCGCCATGTTCGCGTGTCAGGGTCAACACTTCTGCATCCACACCCAGACGACTCGTCCCTATCGCCAGTTGCCGTATCACTTGTTCTATCCCACCAAAAGTATCAGGGTGATAAGTGCGATAAAAATGCAATACTTTCATGGCAGACCTGATTAGAGCGCATCGGAAATGCATCAGAGCGCAAACACCGTTTTGCAATATTATTGACCAATGATAGATAGCCGTCTGCAGCAAGTCTTCCCCAACTTGTCTGGCAAATGTCATCAATTTGTAAGCCTGGAATTTACTGCTGCCATCTAGAACTCATTTCATAAATAGGGGTGAGTGCAAACAAGACGATTTGGGATGCAGTGCAAGGCGTGACGCGAAGCTAAGACTGGTGCCTTTGCGAGCGCAAGGTAACAAACTGCACGCAGCAATGCGCCCAAATCGTCAGTTCCCGGAGGGTTTGCCTCATAACGCGCAGGACTGCGTTGGTCTCGTTGTCAATAGGCAAAGCTATTGACTGCCTCGTCCATAGTTTTACCATTGGCCAGCCCACGTTATGAGGCAAACGCATCTCACCCTATTTATGAAATGAGTTCTAGCTATTCCTGATGCAAAACAGGCAAAGAAATGATGAATTTGGCTCCGCCATATTGCCCTTCTTGCACCAGTATCTGACCGCGATGTGCAGATATAGCTTTTTTCACAATCGCCAGTCCCAGGCCAAAACCACCAGTAGTGCGGTCACGGCTACGGTCCAGCCTGTAAAAAGCCTCAAAAATACGACCTCTTTCCTCTGCTGGAATACCGGGACCATCATCTTCCAGAATGATTTCAACGCTACCATCTTCACTTCTGCTTGCATGCAGCCAAATGCGCGCAGTGGCGTATTTGGCTGCGTTGCGTAGAAGATTGCTGATTGCCCGTTTAAGCAAGCGTTGATCACCGCAATAAGTGCCCAGATCCGCAGGAAAATCTTCACTGACCAGGTGTTCATCCAGCACATGATGCAAGCTGTCCACACAATCAGAAAGGCTATTGCCGAGGTCGAATTCACTACGGTTCAGAATGGCTTCCTGATCAAGTTTACCCAGGTCCAGCAACTCGCTGACCAGTGCATTAAGTTCGTTGATATCGGCTTCCATGGCTTGCATCCTGGGTTCCAGCTGAGGGTTTTTTGCGGCATTTCTCAATAGCTCCAGTGCAAACTCCAGTCTGGCGATGGGCGTGCGCAATTCATGCGAGACTGAATGCAAGAGATTTTTTTGCGCATCCAGCAGGCTCTCTATACGGCCCGCCATCTGGTTCATGCGCTGTGCCAGCGGGTGTATGCTGTCACGTTCTTTGGTGTGCGCCCTGACCTTCAAATGACCCGCACCAAATTCATCGGCCACTTTTTCCAGCGCCTGCAAGCCACGCCAGTGGGAACTTGACCAGACCGCAATCGGGATCAACAGGCAGAGTGCCACGATAATGTAACGCAGGGCTTCGGTCTTGAGAACGGGGGCAACATCAATCGGCAAATTCTGCGCATGAACGACTTCTTCATCACTGCCTACGTAGCGCTCACCCTTCAGGTCAACGCGGCGGTAAAAAGATTTGCTGGCAACATCAATCACTACTTCACCGCGCATCAGTTGCGCCTGCCTTGCCTGGGTCAACTTTGCCAGTACGGGCTGCAGAGGGATTAAATCCATCTGAGTGTGGGCAATTTCCCTTATTTTATTGAGACGTGTCAGCCATTCATTCTGGCCGGCCTGATCGACGTACTCCGTCAATAATAAAATCTGTCCTGACGCCTGCTGCTGTGCGACTTCTTCCAGAGGATCACCGAAGAAAATGGTGATGGACACATAGATGGCAATCGTGGCAACGCTGATGGACAGCATCACCAAGGCAAAAAAACGCAGGAACAGGCGGTTCATCTGCTAGTCCCAGGCAGACGGGCTGAACAGATAGCCCTCTCCCCAGACTGTCTTGATTTTATCGGCATGCGGATCATCAAATTTGCGCCGCAAGCGGGAAATCTTATTATCGATGCTGCGGTCCAGGCCATCAAACTCTATGCCACGCATCTGTATCAAAATATCGTTGCGCGACAGGACCTTTCCTGCAGCCTCTGCCAGCACCAGCAATAATTTATATTCCGCACTATTGAGTGTGACGGTTTCATCACGCCAGAATACCGTGCGGTCACCGCGGCATACACGGAAAGCACCAAAGACCAGATCAGCGTTTTCATCTGCGGGTTCTTCCTTGACACGCCTGAGCAAGGCGCGCAGGCGTGCCAGCAATATTCTCGGCTGCACAGGCTTATTGACATAGTCATCTGCGCCCTGCTCAAGACCCGAGACTTCGTCAAAGGCATCTTCACGCGCCGTCAGAATCAAGATAGGCACGGTACTGATAGCACGCAACTGACGGCAGACCACCATGCCGTCCATACCCGGCAACATCAGGTCAAGCACGACAATATCCGGCGATGTTTGTTGAAAATGGCTCAGGGCGACATCGCCACGGCTGACGATGTCGATCGTGAATTCGTATTCTCTGAGGTACTCGGCAACCAATGCTGCCAGCTTGGCGTCATCTTCCACCAGCATTACACGAAACATAAATCTCTCCTTTGCCCGCATTGTAGTAGAGCAGCGCGCGATTTTACGCACATTGCCTGCCTATGCGGTGCAAATTACAATTTTCAGACAATTTCCGGATAAGTGCTTGTTGGAAAATTAAGATGGCTAGGCTATCGCCAGGGAAGCATCCCTTGCAAGGAATGCTCGCTCCTTCTGCAGACGACATGTCGCCTGAAACCCCGGCTACGCCGCCAACGCAGACAGTGCTTTAGCACCAAAGTAATAATAGGGCGACGCAACAATGCCAGATTAATTTTCCAACAAGCGCGAAGCAGGATTTACAAATTGAAGACAAATATCTGACACTTCGAGAGCGATTTTATCCCCTCACCCCGCTATTCTCGAACGCCATAGCCCCCAACAAGCAAGCGCTTAAACTCTTTTTTGGCTTTCATCATGAAAATACCCGCACATTTCTTTGTAGTTACTCTCATTGCCACCCTGCTGACTGCCTGTGGCGGCACCAGCGATTATATTCCCAAGCCACTGCCAGTCCAGATCAATACTGATTTCAGTACCGAACCACCGGGCTGGGCATTTGGCACCTCAGATTTTAGCAGCGAGACCAAACCCACCGACATCGTCACTGAGTACCGCACCCTGCCCCTGCCTTTCAGTGGCAAGGGCCTGTATACCTTTGGCACCAATCGCAGCGATGATCTCTTCATTTACATCAAGAAAAAATACTCAGGCTTTGCCCCAAATACTGAATACGCTTTAAGCTTCCAGGCAAGCATAGTCACCAATGTTGCCACCGGCTGCTTTGGCGTTGGTGGCTCGCCTGGCGAGAGCGTCTGGTTCTTTGGCGGGGCATCTCCCATCGAACCATTGACAATACAAAAGGGTAATGAGTTCGTCATGAATATAGACCGGGGTGGTCAGGCTGGGTCAGGCAAGTACGCCCAAGTACTAGGTACCATAGGCAATGCCAGCACCGATTGTGGCAGGGCACCGTATATGGAGAAAAAACTCAGCAATCAGACACCCTTGAATGTCAAGACCGAAGCAGATGGCAGCCTGTGGCTATTATTCGGTCTGGATTCAGGCTTTGAATCCACCAGCCATATCTATTACAAGAACATTACCGTCAATGCCGTACCAGTAGTGAAATAAGTATCGGCAAATAAGTTCCAAACTTGCCGTTTGCCTGTACGCCGGGCAAACGGCACAGTAAAATCGTCTATTGTGAAAACCTTAGATGAATAAGCCATGTCGCCAGCTTCACCAGTATTACCGCCCTCGCCATCAGAAGCTCTATCCAATATAGCTACGCAGATACAGGCATGCGCCGAGCAAGCAGGCATAACCGGGCGGCTTGCAGAACTGGGGTTGACAGCCAGGCCAGCCTTCCTGAAAGCACAAAAAGTTATTGGTCATAAACTGATCATGCGTAATGCCACAGTGGCAGACGCCAGCTATATCGTCGCTTTACGCACTGATGAGCAAAAATCCAGATTCATTTCTACCACCTCTGTCGATGTAAAACCGCAAGAACAGTGGCTGGAAAAATATGCCTGCGACGACAAGCAAATCTACTTCATCATACAAAATATGGAAGGTGGAGATATAGGTACAGTACGCCTGTATGATCAGCAAGCTGATTCATTCTGCTGGGGTTCCTGGATCATACAAGCAGGTTCAGCCAATAGCAGTTCCATAGAATCTGCTTTGATGGTGTATCACTATGCATTAGCTCTGGGATTTCAAAGCGCGCATTTTGATGTGAGAAAAGGCAATGAATCCGTCTGGAAATTCCATGAACGCTTTGGTGCAAAAAAAAACGGCGAAACGGCGGAGGATTTTCATTACTCAATCGCAGCCAGCGAAATCAGCAGTTCCCTGAGCAGGTTTGCGAAATTCCTGCCCAGTGGAATACAAATACAGTTCTGAACCAGCAAAGCATTCAGCCGGATCGTCAACCATCCTGATTGATACGGTTGATCAAGGTCGCCAATACTTGCGCTGCCTGCTCATTCCCGACTTGACAAGTACCGGCATTTTCATGGCCACCACCACCAAACTCCAGCATCAATGGACCAATATTGGTTTTGGAACTGCGGTTCAAAATCGACTTGCCGGTGGCAAATACGGTATTCTGGTTTTTCAAACCCCAGAGTACGTGGATAGAAATATTGGTTTCAGGGAATAAAGCATAAATCAGGAAACGATTCCCCGCAAAAATCGTCGACTCATTGCGTAAATCAAGTACCACCAGATTCTTATGTACGGTTGCACAATCCAGGATTTGCTTCTTGCATTTCTCTTCATGTTCGAAATACAGGTCTACCCTTTCCCTGACATCCAGGTCTTGCATGATTTCTGTGATGCTCTGCGTTTTGCACAGATCAATCAATTTCATCATCAGATTGTAGTTTGATATCCTGAAGTCACGGAAACGCCCAAGGCCGGTACGGGCATCCATGAGAAAGTTCAGTAAATCCCACTCCTGGGGATGCAAGACTTCCTGGCGATTGAATTGCGCCGAATCACCCTTATCAACAGCAGCCATCATGCTATCCCAGGATGCCGGAAAAACCTTCAAACCGCCATAATAGTCATACACGACCCTGGCTGCAGAAGGGGCCTCCGGTGCAATGACATGATTTTTTCTGGCACCACCCTCGGCATTGCGCAGGGTTTCAGACAAGTGGTGGTCGAAAGCCATATGTATGCCTTCAACAAAGGGCAAATTGGTACTGATGTCAGCGTCGCTGACTGCAATCTTGCCATCCTGCATGTCTTTGGGATGCACAAACAGGATGTCATCAATCAGAGCAAGGTGCTTGAGCAAGACTGCACAAACCAGTCCATCGAAGTCACTACGCGTAATCAAACGGAATTTTTTGACATTTGCAGACATGAATACTCCCCTCGGGTTAGTGGTTTATTCCTGAGAAAATTTCGCTATTGATTGATTCCAGTTTGATTACGAATCGTTGCACTGAACATTCAATGTAATCATTTTTGCAGTATTTGTCCATATTGGAAATAAATAAGCGGAAACAGTAAAAAACTACGCGCATTGAGGCAGCATTAATTAAAGTCTTCAGTCCGGTCACTGTGAATGCCAGTGATGTATGTGGATAGTGAGAATGAGGGTAAGCAATGGCTTGATGATGTGGTTCTTTCCCATCTCAAGCGCAATCATGTTCGTGCTCGTGGTGATAATCATGGCTATGCGGGTGCTCATGCTCAAGAGTCGTATGCAAAGTCACTCGCTCCCTTACAACAAAGTTTCGCGCCGCCTTAGACCACTACAATAAAGTTGACTACTTCCATGAAACATCGGCAATAAAAGAAAAAGCCCCTGGTTACCCAGGGGCTTATTCAGTATTGCTGGCGGAGATGGTGAGATTCGAACTCACGATTCAGGTTACCCCAAATGCTTCCTTAGCAGGGAAGTGCCTTCGGCCACTCGGCCACATCTCCACACTCACAACCGCTAAAAACTCAGCTGTAATTGAGACCGTGATAATAGCTGCTTGTATGACTTTGGTCAACAGGCAGACCAGAAAAAAATTTAAGCGCTTTCCAGTCCGAATGCCTTATGCAGGGCACGAACAGCCAGTTCCATGTATTTTTCATCGATCAAGACCGAGATTTTGATTTCAGAAGTGGAGATCATCTGGATATTGATGCCCTCTTCCGACAAGGTACGGAACATCTGGGATGCAATGCCAACATGGCTACGCATGCCTACGCCAACCACAGAGACCTTGGAGACCTTGGAGTCACCGACGATACTGCCTGCACCGATATGGGCCTTGACGCTGCTTTCCAGCACTTCCATGGCCTTGGTGTACTCACCGCGTGGCACGGTGAAGGTAAAGTCAGTCTTGCCTTCGACAGACTGGTTCTGGATGATCATATCGACTTCGATATTGGCCTCAGCAACCGGGCCCAGGATTTGATAGGCAATGCCTGGCCTGTCTGGTACACCCAAGACGGTGATTTTTGCTTCATCACGGTTAAACGCGATGCCGGTGATGGTAGCTTGTTCCATGTGTGTATCTTCCTCAAACGAAATCAGGGTGCCGGAATTCGCTTCTTCTTCCAGCGGTATTAATGGGTCTGTCAGTGATGACAAAACGCGAGTAGGCATGCGGTAGTTACCGGCAAACTCGACGGAACGGATTTGCAGGACTTTGGAGCCCAACGAAGCCATTTCCAGCATTTCTTCAAAAGTCACTGTTTTCAGGCGACGGGCATCAGATACCACGCGCGGATCAGTGGTATAGACACCATCAACGTCAGTGTAAATCAGGCATTCTTGCGCCTTGAGTGCGGCAGCAATCGCTACGGCAGAAGTATCAGAGCCGCCACGACCCAGGGTCGTGATATTACCCTGCTCATCAACACCCTGGAAGCCGGTAATGATGACGATCTTGCCTGCATCGAGGTCAGCCTTGACCTTGGTTTCATCAATCGAGGCAATCCTGGCCTTGGTGTGGGCAGAATCAGTCTTGATGGCAACTTGCCAGCCAGCATAAGAAACAGCCTGCTTGCCTATCGCTTGCAAGGCAATGGCCAGCAAACCGACAGAGACTTGTTCTCCAGTGGAGGCAATCATGTCAAGTTCACGGGGATCGGGCTGCGCAGAAATTTCTTTTGCCAGGCCAATGATACGATTTGTTTCACCAGACATTGCTGAAGGCACCACGACTATCTGGTGACCGGCATCATGCCATTTGGCGACGCGCTTGGCGACGTTCTTGATGCGTTCTGTCGAACCCATCGAAGTACCGCCGTATTTGTGGACGATTAAAGCCATAGATATAGAAACTGAGATAGAAGACTAAAGGGTGAAAAATGCGGAAAATCAACCTCTTACTGTACATGTTGCTCTGCAAAATAACAAGGCACTTGTCAGCAGAAAATCAGAAGAAACACTTGCTCAGCAATTGTCAAAAGCAAATTTTCTACAGAAGTGTGGTTATTAAAGCATGGGATCTGCAAGAAAATGGGATTTGACTTGCTTTGGCATGGCCCGGAAATTCGAGACTGATTTTCCGGGCAGATGTGAATGACTGAAATAACCAAATGAAATATTATTATTTTTTTGTTTTGAATCAATGACTTAAATCAACATACCCCTGCCAGTATATTGATTTTATATGATTTTGAATATTATTCGTCACTGCGTAGAATGCAAATTACTTATTTGCATATGGATATAAGAATTCGATTGATATGCACACAGCAGACGGGTTGAATTATTATTTTTTAGCGTAATTGGAAAACAGGCGACGCCAGCCTTCATGGCCTAGCTCACGCATGGTGTCCATATTTTTCTCATAGATTTGCTCGGCTTCAGGGAAAGCTTCAACTGCCTTGTCTATACTTTCTTCGCGCAGCAAATGCAGCGTTGGGTAAGGCGAGCGGTTGGTATAGTTTTCTATATCGTCCTGCTCGGTACCGGCAAACTGATAATCGGGGTGGAAGCTGGCAACCTGCAAGATGCCATCAAGTTCCATTTCTTCCAGCATGCCATCGGCGACATCCAGAAAATCATTGAAATCCAGAAAATCATTCAACGCCAGGGGATGAATCAGCAAGGTGGTTTCTATTTTTTCTGGATTGGCCTCGGCCAGCAATTCGAGTTCGCGCTCCAGCTCTTCCAGCAAGGCTTCTGGTGTCTTCGCTTCACTGACGACATAGCGCACCTGCTGCTTGACTTGTACGGCCTTGGCAAAAGGACAGAGGTTCAAACCAATGACGGCTTTGTCCAGCCAGGTTGCGGTTGCGGAGATTACATCTTCGGTATTAATGAGATTGCTGGGCATGATGTGCATAAAAAGAGTGAAGACCCGAGAATAACATGGCAGATTTGCAGATGCATGACATCCAACAATTTTGCATGATATTTACGAGCCTTCAGTGCTTGCTGCCCTGCCCTACAAAAACTTACTTATTTCGCTTCGCCAGCAATCGCCTTGTAGCTGACTGCACCCAATACAGCACCAACGATAGGGGCAACCCAGAACAGCCACAATTGCTGCAAAGCCCAACCACCAACATAGATGGCCACACCAGTGGTACGCGCCGGATTGACCGACGTATTGGTGACAGGGATACTGATCAGATGTATCAGCGTCAAACCCAGGCCAATAGCGATAGGCGCAAAACCTTGTGGTGCGCGGCTGTCTGTAGCGCCAAGGATGATCACCAGGAACATCATGGTCATGACCACTTCAGTGACCAGTGCTGCCACCATGGAATAACCACCAGGTGAATGCTCGGCAAAACCATTTGAAGCAAAACCGCCAGACACATCAAAGCCTGCCTTACCACTGGCAATCAGGTACAAGACACCACCCGCAACGATGCCACCCAAGACCTGAGCGACAATGTAAGGCAGTAATTTATTGGCTGGAAAGCGTCCACCTGCCCACAGACCGATAGAGACTGCCGGATTCAAATGGCAACCAGAGATATGGCCTATCGCATAGGCCATGGTCAACACGGTTAAACCAAAAGCCAGTGACACACCGTGCAAGCCTATGCCTACACCAGGGAAAGCTGCTGCCAGCACCGCACTGCCGCAGCCGCCTAGCACCAGCCAGAATGTTCCCAAAAATTCAGCTCCATATTGTTTCATTTTTTCACTCACTTTTCTAAGGTATGGGGTTGCCCGGATTTGCTGTGCAAAGGACCACAAATTGCGCCAGCACAGTGGCGACAATATATCAAACTTATATTGCCTTATTGTTAAAATGTGTGATGGATTGGCAATTTTTGCCTGGGTTTACTGAATAATTAAACATGTTTTTCAAAAATCATTGATGCACTTTCCTAAAGTGCAATAAAAAAGCGAACACCTAAGTGTTCGCTTTTTTGACAACATGCAGTCTTGGGAGAAGACTGCAATACTGCTACAAGATCAGATTTCTTCGTACAAAGGCAAAGTCAGGAATTCAGCAAAGTCTTCAGACGTCGACATTTTTTCAAAGATTTGCGCTGCGCGGTCATAGGTAGGGCCACTTCCTGCTACTTCTTTGACCTTGACCAACTCTTCAGGGATCATGGCACGTACCATTTCGGCCGTGACCTTGCGGCCATCTTCCAGATTGCCCTTGGCAGAGCGTATCCATTGCCAGACTTGTGAACGGCTGATTTCTGCAGTTGCCGCATCTTCCATGAGATTATGGATAGGTACGCAGCCATTGCCAGCCAGCCATGCGCCCAGGTAATGGATGCCGACGTTGATGTTGTAACGCAGGCCCGCTTCGGTAATCGGTGTTTCTGGCTGGAAGTTCAGCAAGTCTTTGGCGCTGACTTCGATGTCAGGGCGCTGTTTGGAAATCTGGTTAGGTGCATCACCCAGGACCTTTTTAAATTCTGTCATCGCCAGTTCTACCAAACCTGGGTGAGCTACCCATCCGCCATCATAACCATCCGTTGCATCGCGGGCTTTGTCAGTGCGTACACCGCCCATGGCGATGTCGTTTTTCTCAGGATCGTTCTTGATAGGGATCAGCGCTGCCATTCCGCCGATAGCTGGCGCATTGCGCTTGTGGCAAGTTTTTAGCAACAACAGAGCATAAGAACGCATGAAAGGCGCCGTCATGGTGACCTTGGCACGGTCTGCCAGGCAGAAGTCTTTGTCGTTCTTGAACTTCTTGATGCAAGAGAAAATATAATCCCAGCGACCGGCATTCAGGCCTGAGCTATGCTCACGCAACTCATACAAAATCTCATCCATCTCAAAAGCAGCAACGATGGTTTCGATCAGGACAGTCGCCTTGATGGTGCCTTGTGCCAGGCCGATTTCATTTTGTGCCATGACAAAAATATCGTTCCACAGGCGTGCTTCCAGATGCGATTCCATCTTCGGCAAATAGAAGTAAGGGCCAGCGCCGCGTGCCAGTTGTTCTTTGGCGTTATGGAACAGGAACAAGGCAAAATCAAAGATGCCGCCAGAGATCCGTTTGCCATCGACCAGCACATGTTTTTCATCGAGATGCCAGCCACGTGGGCGCACGACCAGAGTGGCGATCTTGTCGTTCAGTTTGTAGGACTTGCCGTTTTGCTCAAGGCTGATGGTGCGACGCACGGCGTCGCGCATATTGATCTGGCCGGTGATCTGGTTATCCCAGTTTGGTGTATTGGAATCTTCAAAGTCCGTCATGTAACTGTCAGCGCCAGAGTTGAAGGCGTTGATGACCATTTTGCGCTCTACCGGGCCAGTGATTTCTACACGGCGGCATTCCAATGCTTTGGGGATAGGTGCGATCTTCCAGTCGCCTTCGCGGATATGCAGGGTTTCTGGCAAGAAGTCTGGTGTCTCACCAGCATCCAGACGCTTGGCACGTTCTATGCGGGCGGCCAGCAATTCCTGGCGGCGTGGTTCAAACGCACGGCTCAGTTTGGCGACCAGGGCCAGTGCTTCCGGTGTCAAAATCTCGGCAAAGCCTGGCTTGATTTCGCCGCTGATTTGCATGCCTTCAGGTAAAGTCAGTTGTGTCATTGTGGTCTCCAGAAAAATGAATTAAAACGAAATCAGTTACGGTGTTTTTCAATAAAGGGAATCAGGTCTTGCAGCGTGCGCCCTTCGCCATGCGGTGTGACGCCCAGCTGTTCCAGTGGTGCATTTTGCCGGTTGACCCAGAAAGTGGTGTAACCAAACCAGGTGGCACAACATGCATCCCAGCAATTGCTGGATACGAACAGGATATTTTTTGCTGGCACACCAAATACATCAGGTGCCATTTGATAGGCTTCAGGTGCAGTCTTGAATTTTTTGACGACTTCGACCGATAGCAAATGGCTGAACAGACCCTGCATGCCAGCCGCATCGACAGCTGACTGTAGCATGTGCAGGTTACCGTTCGATAAAATCGACATTTTCATGTCTTGTGCCTGCAAGGCTTGCAGGACAGACAGATTTTCAGGAAAAGCTTTCAACCGCGCATACTGGCCCATCAGGCTATTTTGCGCATCCAGCGTCAATTCCAGACTCAGTTTCTGGCAGCAAAATATTAATGCGTCCTGGGTTACCTCCCAGAATGGCTTGTACATGCTGCACATGGTGCGCAGGCGTGTGTATTCAATCTGTTTGTCGCGCCAGAGTTCAGCCAATGCCCGCCCCTGGCCGGGAAACAGCTTGTCTGCCTGTTCGCTGATGGAATACACATCGAACAAGGTACCGTAGGCGTCAAAGGCAATGGCGGAGATTGGCATGGTTTTCTTTAATGCCTGAACAATGTGCAGGTAACCGTAAATGTAGAAAATTGAATAGTAATCATCATGGAAGCAGTATATTCAATATAAAATACTATAATCATCGAATTTCATCACTACATCTTTTCATTTTAGTTGCAAATGAAAGAATAAGAAGCCAAGCTGCCATGGATCAATTCAAACAAATCTCTACCTTTGCTGAAGTGGCAACACGTGGCAGCCTGTCGGCAGCGGCGCGGGCTGAAGGCGTGGCTCCCGCCATGATAGGTCGCCGTCTTGACGCACTGGAAGAACGCCTGGGTGTCAAGCTTCTGCAACGCACTACCCGCAAGCTGGCGCTGACTAATGAGGGCGAAGCCTTCCTCGAAGATTGCCAGCGCATACTGGCCGACCTGGAAGCAGCAGAAGGCGCGGTATCAGAACGCAGCGCCCGCGCCAGCGGTATCTTGACGATTTCAGCCCCAGCAGGTTTTGGCCGCCAGCATGTGGCACCACTGATGCCCTCCTTTTTGAGTGAACACCGCGATGTAAAACTGACGCTGAGCCTGAATGACCGCGTGGTGGACTTGATCGGTGAAGGCATAGATGTGGCGATACGCATTGCTGCACTGACTGACTCCAACCTCATCGGCGTCAAGCTGGCGGATAACAAGCGCGTCGTGGTCGCCTCGCCCGCCTATATCAAACGCCATGGCACACCGCAAACCCTGGACGAGCTCAGCAGGCACAATTGCCTGGCTTTCAGTGCCGATGGTAGCCAGCGCGGCTGGACTTTTCGCCAGAACGGCAAAAATGTCACGTTGAAGGTGGAAGGCAATATGGTCTGCAATGATGGTGAAGTCTTGCATGACTGGGCGCTATCCGGCAAAGGGCTGGCCTGGCGTTCGATGTGGGAAGTGGGGGCAGAAATTGAATCCGGCAAGCTCATTACGGTACTGGATGATTTCAATGCACCGGGTAATGACATCTATGCGATATTTGCCCAGCGCCGTCACCTACCCTTGCGCATACGTGCATTCATCGATTTTTTGCGCCATGCCTACAGTCAGCCGAATTACTGGAAAAAATCCTGAGCAGAATTTTTCGGAATTGCTACTCCGCATCAAGATCACGCATCTGATGCGGAAAGAAATCACCACGCGTTTTTAAAACTCCTCCCAGTTATCCTGCGCAGCTGACGGGGGTGGTTTGGCCGTCTTTTTTGGTGCCGCCGCAGTTGCAGCAGGCAGCGATTTGACTGTCGCACGTTTGGCGACAGGGTTTTCTCTGATCACTGTTTTTGCTGGCGATACCACAGGTGCTTTGCTGCGGCTGTTACCACCATTGTTGCCGCCATCGTTGGCATCAATCTTGAAGATGCTGACAGCGTTATTCAAATTATTCGCCTGATCCCGCATGCTGCTGGCAGCTGCTGCGGCTTGTTCTACCAGGGCAGCGTTTTGCTGCGTTGCCTCATCCATCTTGCCTATCGCTATACTGACCTGGTTGATACCATCTCTTTGCTCGGCACTGGCCGCAGTGATTTCTGCCATGATATCGGCCACGCTTTTGATAGAAACGACGATTTCATCCATAGTCTTGCCGGCATCATCAACCAGACGTGAACCGACCTCAACCTTTTCAACAGAACTGCTGATGAGTTCCTTGATTTCTTTTGCCGCATTCGCAGAACGTTGTGCCAGGTTGCGCACTTCAGTCGCCACCACGGCAAAGCCACGTCCCTGCTCACCTGCACGTGCTGCTTCTACCGCCGCATTCAAGGCAAGAATATTGGTCTGGAAGGCAATGCCATCAATGACACCAATAATATCGACAATTTTCTTCGAGCTCTCCTTGATAGATGACATGGTATGCACCACATCACCAACCACCTGGCCGCCCTTGCTGGCGACATCAGATGCATTTAATGCCAGGGTATTGGCCTGATGTGCATTGTCAGCATTCTGTTGCACTGTCGAAGTCAGCTCTTCCATGGACGATGCAGTTTCTTCCAGGCTGGCAGCTTGCTGCTCGGTACGGCTGGACAAGTCCATATTGCCAGTAGCAATTTCTTCAGAAGAGATAGCAATAGATCCGCTTGAATTTCGCACCATGGTGACGGTTTGCATCAGGCTTTGGCGCATGTTTTCCAGGGCAGAAACCAGTTGCCCCATCTCATCCCTGGAGGTGGGTTTGAGTTGCTGGGTCAGATCACCATTGCCTATAGCCTCAAACTGGGTGATCGCCTGTTTCAAAGGATGGGAGATCGCAGCGAGTAAAAAATAAGCCGAGATAAATACAGCGATCAGTCCACCAATTACACCCAGTATGTCCACCCACAAGAAGGTAGTAAAAGCATTCTCGCTTTCTTTGAGCGAACTGGCGGCACCGGCAAATTGATATTCACTGAGCTTGGCCATTTTGTCAGCATAAGCGTTAAAGGCAGGCGGTATTAGCTTCATGTTGATGTTGTCGGCTTCTTCCCTGTTACCAGCTTTAATAGCATTGAACATCGGCAGGTGCGCATCTTTAATGTATTTATCACGCAAGGCAGCGGATTCGTCAGAAATTTTTTTTTCTTCAGCGTCTTGCGGCAAGGCCAGATATTTTTGCCAGTATGTTTCAGACTGATTAAAAAAATCTTCTGACCGTTTGATGGTCTCTGCATTATCCGGGAATTCGGGATGAGCAATTGCTCTGTCCAAAGCAGTACGGGCACGCAACATAAAGACCCGGGATTGCCCCAGCGCCTCTACCGAGGGTAATTGATTGGTAAAAATTTCCTTGATGACGGCATTACTGTTCCTGACGCCATAGACCCCCATCAATCCACCAATGACCAACATGATTGCCATAAAAGCCATCACGCCTATCAGTCTTAACCTGATTGTCAGATTGAACATCTTATTTTCCCCTTGTAACGTTCCTGGCAAATGTGGAACAAGAATACAAAAATTCTTGACGAGAGTCTTGATCAGGGACAACTTTAGTGCAACTGCTGTAAATTAAGTATAAATAAGTTTGCAAGTATCCGGGGAGGGAAATTTTGTGTTGGCGCAAAAAAAATCCCCGATAAATCGGGGATTTTTTAGCGCAAATCTAGTGCAATACTAGACTAACAAAGAAGCAATTAGATTGCTTGGATGTTAGAAGCTTGCTTGCCTTTAGGGCCTGTAGTTACTTCGAAAGAAACGCGTTGGTTTTCTTTCAAAGATTTGAAGCCGTTAGATTGGATAGCGGAGAAATGAGCAAACAGATCTTCACCGCCTTCATCTGGAGTGATGAAGCCGAAACCTTTTGAATCATTGAACCATTTAACAATACCTGTTGCCATTACAATTTCCTATTTCAGTTAATGTGGGCATATGCCCGATAGATCGTTTCAACCAAGTAAGAAATGACAGACTGATACTGCACTACCACTTTGAATCTCAACGACTGAACGATTATACGCAGAATTTCGGGAAAAAGTAAAATAAAACACTAGGCTTTGGATTTATCTTGTACTTTCAGAGGGAAAACCAATTTTCAGGCTTAAAAACCGTCACAAAACCATCATATTTCCCCTTTCGGAGCCCAATTGGTATCTTTAGTTGAGCTTGCAGCCAAAATGAGCGGTACGCTTATCCAGAAAGGCGGACACCCCTTCAGCAAAGTCTGGCGTCATGGTGACTGAAGCAAAAGCCTCGATTTCGTCATTGACTTGTTGTTCCAGTGAAGTTGCATCTGACTGATAAATCAAACGTTTCATTCTGGCGTAGCTTTCTTGAGGACCACGCAAGAGGCGCATTGCCAGCTTCTCTGTTACATCTTTCAATTGTTCTGGCGGTACGACAAGATTAATCAAACCAAAGGCCAAAGCTTCATCGGCATCGAAATTTTCTGAAAACAATAACCATTCCAGGGCTTTGCGGTTACCCACCAGACGCGGTAGAAACCAGGTATTGCCCACGTCGGGGCTGGCACCTATCTTGGCATAGGCCATATTAAAACGCGTGCCCTTGGCTGCGACCACCAAGTCAGCAGCGTTCATGGTACCCATGCTGCCACCGGCAACCGCGCCATGCACAGAGGCAATGACTATCGCAGGTAGTTGATGCAGGCGCAATATTGCCTGGTTAAGTTCCGCACCAATTTCAAGTATAGCTTCAGGAGATGCCGGATCGCCGGGCTTAAAGCTGGCAATGTCGCCACCCGCGCCAAATACCTTGCCCTCAGCCCGGATGATGACAACGCGTATGCTGTGGTCGTCTGCCAGCAACTCAGTCAACTGGTTCAGGGCACGTATCTCTGCTGCCCCCATTACATTCATGCAATTCGGATTATCAAAGATGATGGTCGCCAATCCATTGGCTTTTTCAAGGCGTATGCTCATGTCAGTCTCCCTTGTTTTGGCTTGGAACCTGTTTACGATCTGTAGCGAGCGAGTATCACAGGGTCAAGATCTGCGCAAAAAGCGGAACGTACTTTGGTACATGAACATTTTGAGCAGCACATGAACCCCGCGTGAACTCCGATTGCGCTCGCGCAGTAAGATCGTAAACAGGTTCATACATCTACTATCCTAGTACAAGTAGGCAGAAAGGCAATCAGGCGCGGCCATGTAACATGAAAGCTGCTGCACCTGTCGCAATTCTGTCACCTTTTTCATTACGCAAGTCCATCAAGACATTAGCGACACGCTTGCCCAGCCGGGTGACTTCAGCACTAGCAACAAAATGCTTGCCCCGACCTGGCTGCAAATAATCGATGCGCAAGTCTATCGTGCTCATCTTGCCAAATTCCTTGATCTGCGACATCACATCATCTTGCGGGCTTTGTTGCGCCATTTTTAGCAAGACGGCAAAACCTGCCACGCTATCCAAAACGGAAGCAATCACACCGCCATGCAGCATGCCCTGGGCAAAATTGCCCAGTAACTCGTCCCGCATGCCTATGCTCAGGCGTGGAGCATCCGGGTTAAAACTGTCCAGCTTCATGCCGAGCAAATGGCAAAACGGGATTTTTTCTTCTATCACCATTTTAAGCATGCCTTGAAACTCGGGATTATTGATGATGTTTTGTGTCATTGCGTGTTCCTCGTGCCCTGCAAAGGCCAAAATCTGAATTACATTAATTAATCAAGCATTTGCTTTATTAATTGTATCATCATACACTTGGGCATCAATAAAGCCACATACCACTCGTACAGAAACCGCCAGACAGGAGAATACAAATGACCGAAGCCTATCTTTTTGATGCGCCGCGCACGCCGCGCGGCAAGGGCAAGAAAGATGGTTCACTGCATAGTGTCAAACCCATCTCCCTGCTGTCTGGCCTGATGCGGGATATGCAGCAACGCCTGTCGCTCGATACCGCGCTGATTGACGATGTCGTGCTGGGTTGTGTCACCCCCATTGGTGACCAGGGTGCAGACATCGCCAAGACTGCCGCGCTGGCTGCAGGTTGGGACTGGCAAGTGGCAGGCGTGCAACTGAACCGCTTTTGTGCATCCGGCCTGGAAGCAGTCAACCTGGCCGCTCAAAAAGTACGTTCAGGCTGGGAAGATCTGGTCGTCGCTGGTGGTGTTGAATCGATGTCGCGCGTGACCATGGGCTCAGATGGCGGAGCCTGGGCAGCCGACCCGCAAACCAGTATGCAAACTGACTTTTTACCGCAAGGTATAGGGGCAGACCTGATCGCCACGCTGGAAGGATTCAGCCGTGAAGATGTCGATGCCTTTGCCTTGCGTTCGCAAGAAAAAGCCACGGCGGCGCGTGCTGCTGGCCGTTTCAAATCCCTGCGCCCGGTGTGTGACATGAATGGCCTGGTGATACTGGCTGAAGATGAATTCATCAAACCCCAATCCAGCATGGCAGCACTGGCCACGCTCAAGGCTTCATTTGAAATGCCGGGCAAGATGGGTTTTGATAGCGTCGCCATACGCAAATATCCGCAAATTGAACGAATCAACCATGTACATACTGCTGGCAACTCTTCAGGCATCGTCGATGGTGCTGCCCTTGCTCTGATAGGCAGTGAAGCAATGGGCAAACGCCTGGGCCTGAACCCGCGTGCACGCATCGTCGCCACAGCCGTGACAGGAACCGATCCAACCATCATGCTCACTGGCCCCGGCCCTGCCACTTTGAAAGCATTAAATAAAGCCGGTCTGCGCATCGAAGATATCGATCTGTTTGAAGTCAATGAAGCCTTCTCGGCTGTCGTCATGAAGTTCATGAAAGACCTCAATGTGCCGGAAGAAAAAGTGAATGTGAATGGCGGCTCGATTGCACTAGGCCATCCGCTGGGGGCAACCGGCTGCATGCTGCTGGGTAATCTGATTGATGAACTGGAAGCGCGTCAGTTAAGGCGTGGTCTCATCACCCTGTGTGTGGGCGGCGGCATGGGCATCGCCACCATCATAGAGCGCGTTTAAACCAGAAATATTAGCGGGAAAGCAAACATCATGATCAATTACAGCAAAGACGAACATCAGATTGTCACACTTAGCATAGATATGCCGGGCTTGTCGGTGAATACCATGAATGCGGCATTCCGTGATGCACTGGCATCTGCCGTTGCCAGACTGGAAGAAGAAAAAGAACAAATCAGTGGCGTCATCCTGACATCAGGCAAGGACAGTTTTTTTGCCGGTGGCGACTTGCGCGAACTTATCAGCATACAAGACGCCAAAACCTGCCTGGAGATGGTAGAGAAAAACAAGGCTGTGTTGCGTCGCCTGGAAAAACTGGGCAAGCCTGTAGTTGCCGCCATCAATGGCAGTGCCCTTGGCGGTGGCCTGGAGTTGGCGTTGGCCTGCCATTACCGCATTGCCCTGGATAATCCCAAAGCGAAAATCGGTTTCCCTGAAGTGACGCTGGGACTATTGCCGGGTGCAGGTGGCGTGGTGCGTAGCGTACGCATGCTGGGCTTGCAGGAAGCTATGCCTTATCTGCTGGAAGGCAAGCAGGTTTCTCCAGCAACTGCCGTCAAGGCTGGTCTGGTGCACGCGCTAGCCAGTAGTCATGAAGACATGTTGCAACAAGCTACAACTTGGATACTGGCTAAGCCACAAGCACTGCAGCCATGGGATGATGCTGCATATAAATTGCCGGGTGGTGCAGTCAACTCTGCCAAGTTGCTGCCCTTGATCATGGTGGCACCTGCCAAATTGCGCGAAAAAACCCGTGGCAATTACCCTGCGCCCGAAACCATACTGGCGGCGATGGTAGAAGGTGCACAAGTCGATTTTGACAATGCCCTGAAAATTGAGGGCCGCTACTTTACTCATCTGGCAACGGGCCAGGTTGCCAAGAATATGATAGGCACCCTGTTCTTCCAGATGCAGGAAATCAGCTCAGGCAAAAGCCGCCCGCCAAACATTCCCAAATCCACAGTCAGCAAACTCGGCGTCATTGGTGCTGGCATGATGGGTGCTGGTATAGCGACAGTCAGCGCGGCGCGGGGTATTCATACGGTATTGAAAGAACAGACACTAGAAAAAGCCGAACAGGGCAAAACCAATATTGCCAACAGTCTGCATAAAAAAGTGGGGCAGGGTCGCCTCTCTGCAGAAAGAGCAGCGAGCCAACTGGAGCTGATACAAACTAGCGCAAGTGCCAGTGATTTTACAGGATGCGATCTCATCATCGAAGCCGTATTTGAAAACCGCGAACTCAAGGCCGCGGTCAGCAGCGAGGCGGAAAGCATGCTGGCAGCAGATGGCATCATGGCCAGCAATACCTCCACCCTGCCGATTAGCGGCCTGGCAAAAGCAGTCAGCAACCCTGAGCGCTTCATAGGTATACACTTCTTTTCACCCGTCGATAAAATGCAGTTGGTGGAAATCATCAAGGGCAAGCTGACGAGCGAGGCGACACTGGCTCGCGCTTATGACTACGTACTGCAGATAGGCAAGACGCCCATTGTCATCAATGACTCACGGGGCTTTTTCACCAGCCGGGTATTTGCCAGTTTTGTCAACGAAGGTTTGATTATGCTGGCAGAAGGTTTGCCCGCAGCACTCATAGAAAACGCGGCACTCTCAGTCGGCATGCCAGTTGGCCCGTTGGCAGTGCAGGACGAAGTATCGCTGAGTCTGTCGCGCCATGTCGCAGCGCAAACCAAAGCCGACCTGGAGGCCGAAGGCAAAAGCTGGCAAGCCCAGGCGTCTGCAGCCATCATCAATACCATGCTTGATCAGCATCAGCGTGCAGGTAAAGCTGCTGGTGCAGGCTTTTATGAATATCCTGCAGACGGCGGCAAGAAGTATTTGTGGCCTGAATTGGGCAAATTGTTTGGCAAAGAAGGATACAGCTTGCCATACACTGACTTGCAAGACAGGTTCCTCTATATACAATCCATAGAAACCCTGCGATGTCTGGATGAAGGCGTACTGGAATCAAGCCGCGATGCCAATATAGGATCAATTTTTGGCATAGGCTTCCCAGCCTGGACTGGTGGTGTCGTGCAATTCGTCAATCATGTAGGAGCAGAGCGATTTGCCAAACGGGCAGCAGCGTTACAGGCAAGTTACGGAGAGCGCTTTGTCTTGCCAGAGAGATACCTGGAATTTGTGCAAAACAAGCATCACTATTGAGTTGGCACAAACAAACTCAAGCTAGTGGACAACATCATGATTTGTTGTTGACTGAGATATACCAATACGTATTCAATAGAGATTATGTTTTTCCGGGATTGTTTAAATCACTGAATAATATAAAAACACAATCTTAAGCTGGAGGTGTATTTTGATCAAACTGCATTTCTTAGGTGCCGCTGGCACTGTAACTGGTTCACGTTATTTACTGGTTTCTGACCATAGCCACATCATGGTGGATTGCGGTCTGTTCCAGGGTTATAAGCAACTGCGCTTACGTAACTGGGAAGATCCGCCTTTTGATCCATCGAAAGTCGATGCTATTTTATTGACCCATGCCCATCTTGATCATTCTGGCTATCTGCCCTTAATGGTCAAACTGGGGTTCAAGGGAAAAATCTACTGTAGCAAAGCCACTTTCGCGCTGTGTAAATTATTATTGCGTGATTCTGCCCATCTGTTTGAAGAAGAGGCAGCCTACCTGAACCGTCACCATCTGTCCAAACATGAGCAGGCCCTGCCTTTGTATGACAGCAAGGATGTTGACAAGGCACTCAAGCACTTCCATTACATTGATGAACATACCAGCATCACGATAACCGATGATGTGCACGCAAAATGGATACCGAACGGGCACATCCTGGGCTCTTGCAGCATCTCTTTAAAAGTAGAACAAACCAGCCTGTTATTTTCTGGTGATGTAGGAAGACCACGCGACTACATCATGAAGGCGCCTGAACTCCCGGAAAGAACTGACTACCTCATTGTAGAATCAACGTATGGCGATCGCTTGCACAGTAATAGTATTCCCGAAAATGATTTGCGCGATATTATTAATAGCACAGTACAACGTGGTGGCTCGGTCCTGATACCCTCGTTTGCCGTTGGGCGCGCACAAACCCTGCTGTATTTGCTATACCAGTTGCGCAAGAATAAGCAGATACATGATTTTCCCATTTATCTGGACAGCCCCATGTCTGAAAGTGCGACGAGCATCTATAGTCACTACGCTGACTCCCTGAAACTCTCACCCGAAGATATCGCTGGCATAACAGCCATGACCACCTATGTCAGAACGCCAGAAGAATCCCAGCGCCTGAACAACGAACGCTGGCCCAAAGTCATCATCTCTGCCAGCGGCATGGCCACAGGTGGCCGGGTGCTGCATCACATGAAATATATGGCCCCTGATGACAGGAATACTATCGTTTTCTGCGGCCATCAGGCTGGTGGCACACGAGGAGAGAAATTGATCAATGGCGCAAACACGGTGCGTATCCACGGCCAGGATATCAGGGTGCGCGCCAAGGTTGTCATGATTGACGGTTTGTCCGCCCATGCTGACTATGAAGAAATGCTGGGATGGCTTAAACACCTGAAGCAAGCACCTTTGCGCAGTTTCATCACCCATGGCGAGCCAGCTGCCGCCGACCATCTGCGCCAGCAAATAGAGCGGGAACTGGGTTGGCGCTGCGAAGTTCCTGAACATTTATCCTGCTACAGGATAGAAGGCAAAACTCTGACTTCCCTGCATCCGCAAATACTGTGATAATCGCTGTTCGTATAAACGAACATCGGTGAATCTATGTTGGCACTTGCAGGGACGAAGAAGTATCATGTATCTTTACTAGCGGGCGGCGTTTTTTTAACGGCATGCTTCCTGAGTACAAGCAGCCACGCGAACCCTCTATTGCGCTGCTATGTCAGCTACGCTGGCAGCGTGCAGACTATAGAGAGCCAGATCGTACAAGACCCCTATGATGTGAAGACCATCGATATAGCTGAGCGCTTTACATTCAAGGCTGTCATGGTGGGCAAAGCGCAGCAGATAGACTATATCAAGCTGTATGCCTATTTCCAGACCCGCCGTAGTGATATCCCTGTTCATCAGGCGACTTACCGCCCCCCCTTCAAAGTCACTGCCAAAGAAAGCCCGCTAACGCCACAGATTTCTGTGTACGCCGGTGATGTTGAACGTGAGTTGCAATACCGTTGCACACTGCAAGAGGTGCAGCAATGAGAACACTCAAACAAACTCTGAGTCATTGCTTGGCCGCCTGTGCCTTGTCTATGATAGCTACGGGTACAGCCCTGGCCCAAGATGATAGCGTCAGCATACTGTTTGCTGGTGATGTGGTTTTGGATGGCAAACCAGGCAAGATGATCGCTGAAGGTAAAGACCCGTTTTTTGCCTTTGCCAAATTATTCAAGAACGCTGACATCCGTGTCGTCAATCTGGAATGCGTAGTAGCCACGACTGGCGAAGCGGCCGACAAGAATTTCACTTTTCGCGCCCATCCCCGCACCTTGGCCACTTTGAAACAACACGTGGATGCAGTCTCAATTGCAAATAATCACTCCGGTGATTTTGGCCGTGCGGCCTTCCAGGAAATGCTGGGCTTGCTGGACCAGCAGCAACTCAAGCGCTTTGGCGGTGGCAATAATCTGCGTGAAGCGCATACACCGCTGATCCTGGAAAAGAAGGGCTTGCGCATTGCCCTGTTGGGCTATAACGAATACATGCCCCGCAGTTTTGAGGCAGAAGCACAGGCAGCAGGTGTAGCCTGGAGTGAAGATGAACAGGTAGCACTGGATATACGCAACGCGCGTCAGCAATACCATGCCGACCTGGTTATTCCCTTCATGCACTGGGGCTGGGAGAATGACAAATTCGCCGTTGACAGACAACATCAGTTAGCCAAAGTCATGATAGATGCAGGTGCCGATGCCATCATAGGCGGCCATCCCCATGTGATACAGGATGTTGAACATTACAAAGGAAAACCTATCATTTACAGCCTGGGTAATTTTGTCATGGATGAGCTAGACAATGAACCGCAAACCCGCGGCTGGGTCATACGCCTGCAACTAGATAAAAAGGGGGTCAAGGCCTGGGATACCCGTTTGGCCAAGATCGATAATGATGGGGTGCCCCATCCTGTACCGGAAGCCAGCACGGCTTGCTGGAACCGTAAGGATGGGCAGCTCAAGCAATGCAGTAATGCGGGTGATTAAACTTCTTCGTTAAACACTTTAACAGCCGCCGGCACATCCAGCACCACGTCCGAGCATGCCAGGGCGACACAGGGCAGTATCCAGCCCTCCTGCTTTTCTTCCATGCTCAGGCCAGGCCAGTCGATCTGGTAGCTGATTTCCCCTGACAGCACTTGGCACATGCAAGTGCGGCAGGTGCCATTACGGCATGAATTAGGAATACGTATACCTTCCAGCAAGGCGGCTTCCAACAAGCTGAGTTCGTCCACGGTTTCGCAAGTCCAGCCATGGGGCTGCACGGTCAGCATCCATATCTTATTGGCTAATGCATCCAGCTTACTCATTTTTTCTCGCTATCGTCCTTGTCTTCATGCCCGAATTTTACTAGATTGAAAGTCTGCCCTCCTGTTGACTGTCAGCAGCGGCAGAAGTCACTCCAGGAGCTAAACATGATGACAGCCAGTGCACATCTACTTTCCCAACAGCAAGATAGTTATTCAGAAAGGCGTAATATCCGCGCACCAGATTTTATCCTGATGCAGCTTGATCCCCGCGATGTCATAGAAGGAGTAATGTTAGAAGAAGGTTTTCAATCCGAGGATGCGCCCTCGGCAGGTAATATGCGTGAGCATTGCCCCCATTGCAGCGGCGTACAACTGCAACTGATACTGCGCTATAAATTCGTCAAGCGTTCCCACCTGTTTTGCAGCAGTTGCACACGCTGCTATGACGCCCTATACCCAGACGGTACTTCGGCACTGGCTTTGAGTGCAATGTCGCTGGTATGAGGAAAGCAATATAGCAAGTCCAAAATGAAAACGGCATTTCCTCGTCTACGCTAAAGGAAATGCCGCCTCATGAATGTAACCTTATTCAAGCTTCTCTGTCAGACCAGATTTACACTACAGTCTGCAAGCGCATGGCAACGCTCATGTCACCAGTTACCTTGAGTTTACCCATCATGAAACCATTCATAGGATTCAATTGACCAGTCAGCAAGGCTGCCAGGTTTTCCAGAGAAATCGTGATCGTGCAACCAGCTTCATTATTTTCATTGCTGACTGTATTTGGTGTCACCAGCGCATCAACGAAGACCACGCCTTCATCACCACAATCAAATTTCAGAGTGGCATTCAAACCACTATCGTCACCAACTTTAGCGCGTATCGCTTCTGTGCAAGCTTGCAGATCCATGAATTACTCCAGAAAAAATTTAAACGACTTGCAATGTATCACGGCAGGCTTTCGAGGGACAATACTAGAACTCATTTCCTCAACACCTACTTCAATACGCAGGTCAGCATCCAATAGTAAGTGTTTCTGAAAATACGGATATCGCGCACGACAGGACCAAATTTTTTGCGCAGTGCACTATCGGTAGGGAAGTTTTTGAGTATCTCTACCCTGCTGCCATCTTCCTGCTTGCGTAACTGGAAGGTATTACCTTCGAGGTCAGTGCGGGCAATCACCGTACTGCTGCCTTCGACATAATTATTGTCGATCAGGACCAGCGTAGTGCCCTTACCCGTCACCTTGCTCAGGTGACCCAGCAAACTGGTTTGATCATCACGCATGACATGTGACCAGAAAAAACCGGCAAAGCAAGTCGTATACTGGCCTGCTGTCGCTGCCGGTAAATCGTGCAAGTCAGCCAGACTAAATTGGACTTTGCCTTCTGGATAAGATTTGGCTTGAGCCACATCCAGCATGGGCTGGTTATAGTCGGTCGCCACGACGTTCGTTGCCACAGAGGCAAAACGCTCAGTCCAGTAGCCTGTGCCGCAGGCGATTTCCAGCACACGCTGGTCTTTTAATACTTCCAGCACTTTGCCCTGAATTTCAAGCAAGTCTTGCTGGCGTTCAGGTTTTTGGTAAACCTTTTCCAGGGTCTGGGCACGTTGCGCATAGTATTCGCGCATTTTATTTTCACTCATTTTTATCTTTCAACAGAAAATCAACCAGCTCGACAAATCCCTCGCCGTATTCGGCCTGACAGACATAGGCCGGGTGAGCCTCAAATCTGTCCAGGTATTTGTAGATATTTGCCACTCCAACCGAGAGCGGGTAATGGGCAAACATGCTGGCATCATTGGCAGAATCACCAATAAATACATAAGTCGTTTTTGCGGTTTCATTGCTGATGCCAAACACTTCGTGCAACACCCTTTGGCTCATGCTTTGTTTGCTGAAGGGTGCAACTGAGGCATGGGCATGGATGCTGCTGGTAGTCGCATACAAACCATGTTCACGTATCAGGGCGACGACTTCATTCAACTGCGACAGCGGTATCGCAGGAATATTTTCCGCTATATCAAACGCCAAATCACCTATGCGTTGTGCGGCATCAGCAGCAGGCAATACGTCCGGAAAATGCTGGCGCATGATGTCAGCAAAATCCAGCAAGCGCTGCCTGTGTTGCAGACGGGTTTGGTCATCGGCATAGTAAATTGCCTGTTGCCTTCCCTCTGTATCTATCCAGAAAGCACTTGCACCGTTTTCAGCAATGACGGCATCAAAATCACATAGTCTTAATAAGGGCAAAGTCCAGTAAGTGGGTCGCCCTGTTACAGCAATGCGCCGCATACCCGCAGTTTTTGCCCTGTCCAGCGCAGCCAGTGCGGCCACTGTCAACTTGCCATGAGTACTGAAAGTGTCATCAATATCCGTCAATATGCCGCACACCTGCCTGCGTTGCGCCGCTGGCCAGTTACTGAGTGCCTGCATGCTCATAAATCGTAGGTATCCTTATTCCCCTGCATGGCATTGTCTATCATTTTACGGTTCAGAGTAGGATTCAACAATTCTATAAAGGTATAAATATAGCTACGCAGATAAGCGCCCTGCTTTATCGCTACCCGTGAAACATTCATGCCAAACAATTGGCCTACTGGTATGGCGCGCAAATTCTTGTCTCGCTCGGCATCAAAGGCCATGCCAGCAATAATGCCTACGCCCATGCCCAGTTCCACGTAAGTCTTGATGACGTCGGCATCGATGGCTTCGAGCAAGATATCCGGTTTCAGATTCCGTATCTGGAAAGCATGGTCTATCTTGCTGCGGCCAGCAAAGGCTGCATCATAGGTAATCAATGAATAATTGGCAATTTCTTCCAGGCTGACATTCTTCAATTTCAATAAAGGATGTTCAACTGGCACGACGACTACATGCTCCCATTGATAGCATGGCAAAGAGATCAAACCATCAAAACCGGCAATAGCCTCAGTCGCAATCGCAATATCGGCCTGATCACGCATCACCATTTCAGCAATTTGTTTGGGGTTACCCTGCAACAGGGATAAACGCACCTTGGGGTATTTTTGCATGAAGGCCTGTACCACCTTGGGCAAGGCATAGCGCGCTTGGGTGTGGGTAGTGGCAATGGTGAAGCTGCCACTGTCCTGTGCCGCAAATTCTTTACCTATACGCTTAAGTCCATCAATCTCCTGCATAATGAGTTCAACTGACTTCAACACCGCCCTACCCGGCTCCGTAAGGCCGCGTATGCGTTTGCCATGACGGGTAAAAATATCGACGCCCAACTCCTCTTCAAGCTCAATAATTGCTTTGGAAACACCGGGCTGCGATGTAAATAAGGCCTTGGCAGCCTCAGTCAGATTAAAATTCTGTCTTACAGCTTCGCGTACAAAGCGCAATTGATGTAGGTTCATGGGTAGTTTTTTTGTAAAGGCGAGGATAATCTCGTAGAACATATTTACGATCTTAAGCGCGAGCGCGGTTGTGGCTTATATGGGGCTCATGTGCTGCTCAAAATGCTCATGTACTAGAGTACATTCCGCTTTTTGCGCTGCGTTTTTGTTACCCTGACCCCGCTGACACTCGCTCGCTACAGATCGCAAACACGTTCTTATGCAATTAGACCTAGGTTAGCATCGTTTGATATGCATACGCTAGTATATAGACCCTGAGCCAGGAATTCCATGTTTCCACCAATTACAACATGTACAAATCATTATTTCCGGTAGTTATTACTATCTTTATTAGTCTTTTAGGCTACTTGTTGACACCATCTCTTGCCTTGGCAGAAAGTATTACGGTACCAGGAGAACAAGCAAAAAAACCAAGAATTTGTCTGGCCTTGTCTGGTGGTGGTGCGCGTGGCTTTGCCCATGTTGGCGTGCTCAAGGTCCTGGAAGAACTGCATGTCCCTATAGATTGCATTGCTGGCACCAGCATGGGTGCGGTGGTCGGTGGATTATATGCTGCTGGTTTTTCTGCCAGTGAAATTGAAAAACGGCTGGATGCATTGAAACTTAATGATATTGCACTGGACAGGGTAGAAAGGCGTTACCTGCCGCAAAGTATCAGGGAAGAAGATGAACAATATCCCCTCGGTGCCACGCTGGGTTTGAGTGCTAATGGCGTGCGCCTGCCAGCAGGCGTAGTGCAGGCCAGCCAATTTCTGGAAATTTTGCAAAACTGGACTGCCCACTTGCAACCCGACATTGATTTTGACCGTCTTCCCATCCCTTTCCGCACGCTGGCAACGGATATGGAAACCGGCAAGATGGTGATCTTTACCAAGGGTCCCTTACATAAAGCCATACGTGCCAGCATGGCAGCGCCAGGCGTGTTTGCACCTGTAGAGATAGATGGCAAATTATTGTCCGACGGTGGCCTGGTCAAAAACCTGCCCGTCGATATCGCCAGGCAGATGGGTGCAGACGTGGTGATCGCCATCAACATAGGCACGCCCTTGATGCCGCGCGACCAACTGCTGACCCTGTTCAATGTCAGCCAACAAATGGTGAACATTCTGACTGAGCAAAATGTGGAAGCACAAAAAGCTCTGCTGGGCCCGAATGATGTATTGATAGAACCTGCTCTTGGGAATATCACTTTCATGGATTTCGCCAGATCGAAAGAAGCCGTCAAGATAGGTGAAAAGGCCACCCATGAACTGGATGCCAAACTGCTTGCCTTAAGCCTGTCACCAGAAATGTATGCCATCAGACATGAAATACGTTTGAACCCGCAATTACCGCCAATCAAAATTCAATTTATCGATATCACCACCAATGGTGCCGTACCTGAGAGCGATATACGCCGCCAGTTAAATATCTCCATGGGCACTGAATACAAGGCCGAAGAGGTCAACCGCAAACTGAGCATACTGAATAATGCCCGTGAGTTTGACAGCGTCAACCATGAACTGGTCGAACGCGATGGCGAATATGGCATACGGGTGAATGCTAATGGCCGCAACTGGGGCCCGCATTTCCTGCGCTTTGGCCTGGCCCTGTCCAGCGGCTTTGAGGGCGCTGGCGGCTTCAAGTTGCAGGTTGGTCACCGTCGTCCCTGGTTGACGGATGGTGGCCTGGAATGGCGTAATGATCTGGAGTTTGGTAACAGCATCAAATATCACACCGAATTACGCCAACCCCTGTTTGAACGCGAAGGCATGTACCTCGCACCATTTGCAGAAATAGGCCAGAACACGAGGAACCTGTATAGCGGCAATACCCGTATTGCCGAATACAATTTTCGTAGCGATAAACTTGGCCTTGATCTGGGTTTCCGGATAGGGGAACAAAGTAATTTGGGTGAAGCCAAGCTGGGTTTGAATTTCAACCACTACCGCGTGCGCCCCAAGATAGGCGGCTTCTTGTTATTGAATGAAGACGGCAGCACGAAAGTCGAAACCCTGCCCAGTGCAGACTTGCAACAGTTTGGCCTGAAGTCAGCAGTCGTCATCGACCAGCTCAGCGACGCCAGCTTTCCGCGCTATGGCTACAAGATAGATGCCAGCGCCTTTCTGGGCACCAGTGATACCCGCAAAAATTTCCAGGAAGTCGCCATCAGTACTACCTGGGCCAATAGCATCAATAATCACAGTATCAACCTGAAGCTGAATGCTGCTGGTCTGTTCCAGAAAGGAACGGATGTACGCGGCATAGGTTCTACCCTGGGTGGCTTCCAGCAGTTGTCTGCCTACCAGCCCGACCAGTTCACTGGAGACTTTATGGTGTATGGCAGCGTGACGTATTTACTGCGTGCAGTGAAGTTTGATCTGGCGGGACAAAGCCTGTTCCTTGGCACTTCACTGGAAGCAGGGAATGTCTGGAACAAGGGTGAAGACATTTCATTCAAGTCACTGCGCAAGAGTGCCAGCCTGTTTGCCGGTTTCAACAGTTTTATCGGTCCTATCTACCTGGGTTTTGCGCTTGGGCAAAGTGGTGCAAAAAATGTCTTCTTTCAATTAGGCAGGCAATAGAAAAGCGCGCTCAATTCTTTATAAATTGAGCGCGCCCTGGTATTCACAACATGCATTCAGAAATGAATTTCAACCACCATAGGCATAGACAAATTGTCCTCCCTGGATTTTACCCATGACTCGTGAACGCTGGTCCAGCCCTACATGGTCAGTTGCATTCATATTGATGACGCCCTGAGGCACAATCAAATCTTTGGTATTTTCGATTGCAGTACGCAAGGCCTGCCTGAAAGCCTTGCTGCCTGGCTGCGCGGTTTTCAATGCAACGGGAATTGCATTCGCCAACAACATATACGCGCCCCAGGCATCTCCAGCAAATTGTGTGGTTGTGCCTGCTCCATAGGTCGCTTCATACTTGCGCACAAACTCTGTAGAGATTTTTTTGACTGCATGCTTTTCAGGTAATTGCAGTGCCACCACCGCTGGCCCGGTAGGGAATAAAGTGCCTTCCACATCCTTGCCACCGAGCCTCAAAAATTCCTGGCTGGCGATACCATGGGTCTGGTAAATCTGCGCTTTATAACCACGTTCTATCAATGTTTTTTGCGGCAAGACTGCGGGCGTACCAGAACCGGCTATCAGCACAGCATCAGGTTTGGCAGACATCATTTTCAAGACCTGTCCTGTAACGCTGGTATCGGTGCGGGCAAAACGCTCATTGGCGACGATCTTGATATGCCGCAGTTCAGCCAGTTTGGAAAACTCACGCCACCAGCCTTCACCATAGGCGTCAGCAAAACCGATGAAGGCCACCGTCTTGACGCCATGGTCAGCCATGTGCTGCGTCAATATGGTCGTCATGTGCGTATCGTTCTGCGGCATCTTGAAAGCCCAGGCACGTTTGGCATCCATGGGTTCAACGATGCTGGCCGATGCAGCAAGAGTGATCATGGGCGTTTCGTTTTCTGCCACAGTCTCCAGCATCGCCAGGGCGCTGGGCGTAGTATTCGGGCCGACGATGACATCGACCTTTTCTTCGGTGATGAGCTTGCGGGCATTCCTGACTGCATTGCCAGGGTCACTGGCGTCATCAAGCAGAATATACTCAACTTTTTTGCCGCCAATTTCTTTCGGCCACAACATGATGGCATTTTTGGATGAAGCACCGATCGCCGCTGCCGGACCTGTGGTCGATAAATTGATACCCACCCTGATCTGCGCCTGCGCTATAACGCTACCCAAACTCAAAGCTGCGACAACAACGCCACGCAGGGAATACGAAAAAATCAAGGACATGCGGTGCCTCCCCAAAAAAATTACAGTCAAATACCAGAACTCATTGAATACGCTTAAAGGTGTGATTCAACCACGCTTTGATCAATCGCACCAAAAATGGATTTACCATTCTTATCCAGCATTTCTATCTTGATGTTGTCACCAAATTTCATGTATGGTGTCACCGGTTCGCCGACGGCTATCATTTCCAGCGCGCGTTTTTCAGCGATGCAGCTATAACCTTTGCTGACATCTTTATTAGATACCGTGCCAGAACCGATGATGGTGCCTGCCCTGGCATTCCTGGTCTTGCACAGGTGCGTGATCAGTTGCGGGAAAGAAAACACCATGTCCACACCGGCATTTGGCTGACCGACCAACATACCATTCATGCTGGACCGCAGTGCCAGATTGACCTTGCCATCTTTCCAGGCTTCGCCCAATTCGTCTGGCGTCACCGCAACCGGGGAAAAGCAGGAAGCCGGTTTGGACTGGAAGAAGCCAAAGCCTTTGGCCAGCTCTACCGGTATCAGGTTACGCAGTGACACATCATTCACCAGCATG
Source organism: Burkholderiales bacterium (assembly GCA_016200895.1). Lineage (GTDB taxonomy): Bacteria > Pseudomonadota > Gammaproteobacteria > Burkholderiales > Burkholderiaceae_D > Undibacterium. Next base: position 13,467 of record JACQDX010000041.1, on the reverse strand, counting down.
AGCAGAAGTATGTGGTCGCGTGCATGCTGCACCTTGACACCCATGGGCACATCGCCAGTAACAACAGCGATTTCACTTTCAAAATCGATGCCCCATTCTTCAGAAGTCATGACGATGTCATCACAAGGGCCAATAAAATCATCACTGCCGCCCTGATACATCAGAGGGTCGTGCCAGAAGCTATCCGGCATTTCGGCATTTCTGGCTTTGCGCACGAGTTCTACATGATTGACATAGGATGAGCCATCCGCCCATTGAAATGCACGCGGCAAGGGTGCCATGCAGTTTTTTGGCTCAAACTCAAAACTATAGGCAGCCCGGCCAGAATTCAGGCGGTTATACAACTCTTCCAACTGGGGCTGGATAAAATTCCAGTCATCCAGGGCCCGTTGCAGAGTCGGGGCGATACCATCAGCAATCGCTGCCGTCTTTAAATCACGGGCAACCACCAGCAATTGCCCATCCCGGGAACCATCCCTCAGTGTTGCAAGCTTCATAATTCCTCTGTTTTGATCAAGTATTTTACGATTTTACCTGAAGGGTCTGTCTAATTTGTCAGGAAACTGACAACCACAACGACTAACTAGCAATTTACTTAGCAGAACGGCGCAAATTTAGGTATGCTAAAACCTAAATTCGCTGTTGCCTGTCTCCCTAAAAACTGATCTGTACAGGAATCCTCGCCATGAACTTCAGTAACTTTAAAATCAGGGTACGTCTCAGCTTTGGTTTCGGCCTGACCTTGCTCACCATGTTGCTTATGGTAGTCATCAGTGTGGTAAGGCTGAATGAAATTGCTGACCGGAATAGAGAAATTCTCGAAGATGATGCGGTAGGTGTCATCAGTGCGCTGGAGATTTCAGCACTGATACAGGAAAATGGCAGCCGTACGCTGGAGTTGTTTATTACACCTGATCAGAAAGCACGTACGGCTCAATATGGCGCTATAGATGCGAATAAGAAAAAAATTAACGCCCTGCTTGAAATCTCCAAGAAACTGGCTCCGTCGCCCACGGAAAAAGAAGCGGTTGAAAAATTAATCGCATCCAATGCAGCTTTTGTGGCTGCATTCAGCAAGACAGGTGACCTGATCGAACTCGATCAAAAGGATGAAGCCACCGCCATGATGGGAAAATCCACCTTCCCTGCACTGAAACAGTCCCTGGTTGACATAGACAAGTTGAGTGCAATACAAAAAAACGATATGAGTGCCAATGGCGAAGCGATCAAGAGCATCATCATGTTTTCGCGCAATCTGATGATCGTCCTTGGCATTATTGCCTTCATCATCAGTGCGGCCTTCGCTGCCTGGATTTCGCGCTCAATTACCAATCCACTGGATGAAGCCGTCAAAGTTGCCACCAAGGTCGCCAATGGTGATTTGACTGGCCGCATAGAAGTACGCTCGCGCGATGAGACCGGACAATTGCTGAGCGCCCTGGCAGATATGAATAATAGTCTGGTCATGACCATCACCCAGGTACATAGCAGTACTGCAATGATCTCCACGGCTTCCGGCGAAATTGCTTCTGGCAATGCAGACTTGTCAAACAGGACAGAGTCGCAGGCCAGCTCACTGGAAGAAACCGCTTCTTCTATGGAAGAACTGACTTCCACCGTCAAACAAAATGCCGACAATGCACGCCAGGCAAATCAGCTTGCGATCTCTGCCACCGAGGTTGCTACCAAGGGTGGGCAAATCGTTGGCCAGGTCGTCAATACCATGGGTTCTATCAAAGATAGCTCGGGCAAGATCGTTGACATCATCGGCGTTATTGATGGCATTGCCTTCCAGACCAATATCCTGGCATTGAATGCTGCCGTAGAAGCCGCCCGCGCCGGTGAACAGGGTCGTGGCTTTGCCGTAGTGGCAGCTGAAGTCAGGAACCTGGCACAACGTAGCGCCAGCGCCGCCAAGGAAATCAAAACGCTGATTGATGACTCGGTAGAAAAAGTCAATCTCGGTAACAAGCTGGTTGATGAAGCCGGACTGACCATGGATGAGATCGTCACCTCCATCAAACATGTGGCCGACATCATGAGTGAAATTACTGCGGCCAGCCAGGAACAAAGTGCGGGTATAGAACAAGTCAATCTTGCCATCACCCAAATGGATGAGATGACACAGCAAAACTCTGCCCTGGTTGAACAAGCGGCAGCGGCTGCCGAGAGCATGCAGGAGCAGGCAGGTGCGCTGGCGCAGGCTGTGAGTGTCTTCAAGCTCGATACTGTAGTGAATAACCAAGCAGCGCCCGTGGTCAGCAAGGCAATTAGCAAGGCAAAAAGCAAAACAAGCACGGCTGCAACTACTCCTTTAAAAATCAGCAAGGCACCTGCTAAAGCAACAGAAAAACCTGCCAGGAGGACATCCAGCATGGAAAAACCAACTGCTACAACCAATGATGACTGGGAAGAATTTTAAGCAGTATTTGTATCGCCACGTAAAAACAGCTCCGTACCTGGAGCTGTTTTTACTTGTCCTGCCAGAGCACATTTATACTGACAAATCCACTTGCTGCAAACTATGCGCCTTTCCGTCTTCGCTTAGCCAAACGCCGGAAGAACGGATTTGTCCGTTAGACTGATTTTGTGCATTTTTTAAATCGAATTCAGTGCTGGCATTCCCCAGATACAGTGCTCCTACATTGGCCTGTTTCAAAGTCTGCAATTGATCATGACCTGCACCATCCTTGGTCCATACTTTCAATTTCTGATAAATCGCATCGTTTTCGTCTATCCAGTGATTGCCATCGCTGTCATAGGCTGCCAACTCAGAAAAACCATTCCCGGTACCCGGCCCAAACAATTCACTGCCATTATTGATCTTGCCATCATTGTTTTTATCCAGCGCCAGAAAGCCTGCGCCCTGGACGAAAGAGACATTTTCTTTCTTGCCATCGGCATCCAGATCAAAGGCAAATTTTTGCGACGTCAATTGTGCAGAGTTACCAGAGAAATTGATGACCAGTGGATCGACTTTTTTGGCGTCACCAAGCCTCACACTGCTACTACTCTCTTCGTGATAGCTGCGGCTTAGCTCAAACGACAAATCGAAACTGATTTCCTTATTATCTGCTGTGACTATTTTTCCGGTAGAGTGGAAAGAGGTCTGCTCCGTCTCTGTATAAGATTGATGCCTGTCTATCTCTACACCCCAGCCTTTTTGTGCGGGCGGGGCATTTTGCGCTGCGCCTTCCGCCGGTGGCTGGGCTGGCTGAGCCGTTGCCTGTGTTGCCGGAGCAGCGGTATCAGATTGCAAATCAGCACTACCCAGGGAATTAATTTTCCTGCCTGTCATGAGTTCTATGATGTATTTGATCAGCTGTATACGCGGGTCATTTTCAGCTTCATCACTGGCTTGCTGTACCGCATCAGTTGACGCAGCAGAGCTTGCCGGAACTGCGGGTGGCAGAGGTGGTGCAAACTGCGCAGACTTGCCAGCATCAGAAATTTGTACATTACTGGATGCATTTCTCAAGTTTGCCGGGCCATTAGCATTCCTGCCTTCAAAATCAGGGCGCTCCTTGCCTATCCAGGCACGTAATTTTTCCTGCGTTTCCAGAGTCGTGGTGGCAGCGTGTTGTGAAGAAAGGGAAATATCCGATGAAGCAATTTTCATGATGCGCTCCAGCCTTGAGCTGCCAATTAGAAAAACCTGGAACGCACATCTAAGGTCTGTGCACTTTCACATGCAAAAGCCCGCCACTCGCGTACAAAAAAAGAACGCGACCACGCATGGCTTGCCAGCCCGATATCAGCTCCATCCGCACGCACTTCGGAATTGGTGAACCATCAAATGGAATATGCGTGATCTAATGGTTTAACGGTCAAAGTTTAAAAAGCTTGATGAAAAAATGCCGGGTAAACCGATTTTTTATTCAAAGAGAATTCCGTTCACGGGAACTGTCATACGCTCACTAAGGTCATAGCAAATTAGCGCACGCACAGTGGTATGCTTGCAAACTATTTTAATAAATATTCTTTAGGAAACTCTTATGCTCAAGTTGCGCTTATTAACAAGTGTTCTTATTTCTGCTGGTTTGATTAGTTGCGCCACTGTCATGGCGGCAACTGATATGGCCAAGACTATAAATAAGCACGCTGCAGTTGCGCAATCCGGGCAGCAAGGGAATACACAACTGAGCCAACAGTTAAATAGGCTGGCGGATGAATACTATGAAAAACAAACCGCCTTTGACCCCATAGGTGCCACTTATAACGGTGACACTCGTTATGATGACAAACTGCCTATGACACTGTCAGCGCCGGTCCGGGCAAAACAGATCGTCATGTGGAAAGATGTCGCCAGCAAATTGGCGCATATCAAACGTGAACAATTATCAGCGACCGATGCAGTCAGTTATGATTGCCTGGACTATGAACTCAAGGCCAGTCTGGAAATGGCCAGGTTTGATGGACACTTGTTACCCATCAACCAAATGGACAGCCTGCCTGTCACGCTCGCGCATTTTGCCTCTGGACAAAGCGCGCAGCCCTTGAAGACCGTCAAGCAATATGAAGTCTTTTTACACCGCCTGGCACAATTGCCAGTTTGGGTAAATCAGGCTACTGGCAATATGCGCGAAGGCATGAAACGTGGCATCGTCTTGCCTAGGGCATTAGTCAATTCTGCCCTGCCACAGTTCACGCAACTGGTAACCGACAAGGCAGAGGATCATGCCTACTTTGCACCAGTCAAAAATTTCCCGGACAGTTTCAGTGCGGCAGATAAGCAACGCCTGAGCAAGGCATACAAACAGGTTCTGACAGCAAAAGTCTTGCCTGCCTTGCGCCAGTTCAATCAATTTCTGTCACAAGATTATCTGGCTGCCAGCCGTGACAGCAGTGGCTTCAGTGCCCTGCCAGGTGGCGATGCCTGGTATCGCGCACTAGTACGCGACCAGACCACCACCAATCTGGACCCGGACACCATCCACGCCTTAGGTTTGAAAGAAGTGGCACGCATACAGAGTGAATTTGTCGCCCTGGGGCCAAAACTGGGCTACACCGGCGACCCGGTGGGCTTGCCAGCCTGGATAGATACGCAAAACCAGTATCGCCCCTACAAGACTGAGGCGGAGGTGCTGGATGGCTACCGCCAGATAGAAAAAATGGTCAAAGCCAAACTGCCTGAACTGTTTAACAGGATGCCAAAAGCGGCTCTGGATATCCGTGCAGAACCTGAAATCAGCAGGCAGACAGCATCTGACCATTACACCCAGCCTGCCTTTGATGGCTCGCGTCCGGGCGTATTCTGGACTGTCATTCATAATCCTGCCGACTACAGCACGACTGGCATGAAAACCCTGTACCTGCATGAAGGTCAGCCTGGGCACCATTTCCATTTGGCAACATCACAGGAACTGGACATCCCTAAATTCCGCAAATTCGGTGGCAATAATGCCTATACCGAAGGCTGGGCCCTGTATGCAGAAACCTTGGGCAAAGAGATGGGTTTGTTTGAAAACGACCCTGGCGCCTACCTTGGTCACCTGACAGACGAACTTTTGCGTGCCACCCGCCTGGTGGTGGATACCGGCTTGCACTCCAAAGGCTGGACGCGTGAACAGGCTATCCAATACCAGCAAACCACTCTGGGTTATAGCGAAGCCGCCTCACGGCAGGCAACCGAACGCTATATGGCCTGGCCGGGCCAGGCTCTGGGTTACAAGATAGGTTCACTGAAAATTGTCGAACTCAGGCAAAAAGCCAGCGTAGCTTTGGACAAGCGCTTTGACCTGCGCCAATTCCATGATGTGATACTCAGCGATGGCACGCTGCCGCTAGCCTTATTGGAAGCCAAAGTGAACAAGTGGGTAGACAGCCAAAAGATAAATTGAGCGAGTTTGGATTTATTTTCCATCGCTTGATTGACCTGCATCACTATCTGAAGCAGAATGAAATCTGATGTGGGAGTAACGCAAAACCGCCCCAAAGCGTTGCAGCCCCTGCGTTTTGCAAGATTCGTTACTAAAGTACAGTCTTCGTCGCTGACGGTGCAGTTGGGGTTTCGGACAACATGTTGTCCGTCAACAGAACGAACCACCCTTGCAAGGATGGTTTCCTAAAGCGATAGACTTGCGGGGACAATTTTGCGTTACTCCCATCTGGAATTGGTAAATAGAGCGCAGCATTTAACTTGTTAATCGATAAATAAGTTAAATGCTGACCGGCAGGATGCAGTTTTGCATCCACCAAATGTTTGTTTAACTTGTGCAAAAGACACCTGCGATGAATAAAATCGATGCGCTCAACAGCATAGCTGAACAAGCCAAACGGGGGGAGCTGGTTTTCCCTACGAATGTAGCGGCTTCCCTGAAGCTGCAACAAACGCTGGATGACCCTAACTGCAGTATTGATACTGCGACAAAGTTAGTCCTCAATGAGCCCTTTCTGGCCGCCCGCATGGTGGCCATTGCCAATTCTGCAGCTTACAACCGTGGCAACGATGTTACCAGTGTCAAGGCTGCCATCAGCCGGCTGGGCTTTCGCACCTTGCGTGCAGTGGTTACTTCGCTGGTCGTGCGCCAACTAGCTGGTAGCAGCAAGAACAAACAACTGCAGGCAATGACGAATAAGCTCTGGGAACACACTGCCCAGGTTGCCGCCTTGTCGCAAGTCATTGCCAGACGCATCACCAAGCTAGACCCTGATACAGCCATGTTTGCAGGTATCGTTCATGAGGTGGGTAATTTTTATCTGCTGTCACGGGTGGATGAATTCCCCTCTTTACTGGAACGTGACGAGCCAGCACCAGATTCCAGCGTAGATGATTTGCCATCCTTTTCTGACACCATCATAGACCGGGAATCATCCGAGTCACAGATCGGCGCAGCCGTCATCAAGAGCCTGATGCTGCCTCAGACTGTAGTAGAAGCAGTCGAGGCTCTTTGGTTTGGTTTGCGCGCCATGCCACCAGAAACTTTAGGTGACACACTATTGCTGGCGAATGAACTGGCGACTACACATTCACCTATGGACATCCATTCCTACGCTGAAGAGTCAGAACAGTATTCTTCAGAAATCGATTTTGTCGTAGGTGATGGCACACTCAACAGCATCCTGGAAGAATCTGAAGAGGAAGTAAAAACCCTGGCTGCGGCGCTTCAATTATAAGCACGCTTTAAATTCGCTCTGATCCTCACTCATCAAAACAAAGGGAGCAAATGCTCCCTTTGTTTTTTAGCTTACCAATTTCGAAATGTTCATGCAGTCACTGCCGTCTGGATTTGCTGCAAGGAAGATGGATCTTCGATAGTCGTCAAATCCCCTGCTTCACGCCCCTCGCAGATCGCCTGTATCGAACGACGCAGTAATTTACCGGAGCGGGTTTTCGGCAGCATGCTGACAAAATGCACACGTGACGGTCTTGCAACTGCCCCTAGCTGCTTGTCAACCACACTCATTACCTCTGCCTCCAATGCTCGCTTTTGCTCCAGTGTTTCAGCAAGTTCAGGATTTTTGAGTATGGCAAACGCAACTGCCACCTGACCTTTGAGCTTGTCTTCAACACCCACTACGGCTACTTCAGAAATTTGCGGATGGCTAGAGATGCTTTCTTCTATCTCACGCGTACCCAGCCTGTGTCCTGCAACATTGATGACATCATCAGTGCGGCCCAGAATGAAGTAATAGCCATCAGCATCCCTGATGCCCCAGTCAAAGGTCGAATACAATTGATCATGAGAAAAATTGGACCAGTAAGTATTCACAAAGCGCTGGTCGTCGCCATACACGGTTTGCAGGCAACCTGGCGGCAATGGCCCTTTGATCGCAACCACGCCTTTTTCATTGGCTGCACATTCTGCACCCGTGTTTTCATTGATGATGCGCACGTCATAGCCATACATGGCGATACCTGGGCTGCCCAGACGGGTAGCAGTCTGCTCAACACCACGTGCCACAGTCAGGATAGGCCAGCCGGTTTCTGTCTGCCAGTAATTATCGATGATGGATACGCCTAACTCAGTTGCTATCCAGCTGGAGGTGGTTTCATCGAGTGGCTCGCCTGCCAGATACAGGGCCTTGAGTGATGACAAATCATATTTGCGCATCAGCTCAGACGGATGCTTTTTCAGGACACGCACGGCTGTCGGTGCCGAGAACATGCGCGTGACCTTATATTTTTCGACGATGCTCCACCAGATGCCTGCATCTGGCCTTATTGGCGTGCCTTCATACATGATGGTGGCCATCCCGGCAATCAAAGGACCATACACGATATACGAATGCCCTACCACCCAGCCTATATCCGATGTCGCAAAATAGGTTTCACCCGGCTTGCCGCAGAAAATATGCTTCATCGATGACGCCAGTGCGACCGCATAACCACCGACATCGCGCTGCACGCCTTTGGGCTTGCCAGTCGTGCCTGAGGTATACAAGACATAGGACATGGCATTTGATTCCAGCCAGGTCACCGGTACTTGTGCATCCAGATGTTGCGCTCTTGCAGTTGCATAATCAACATCACGCCCTGCGATCAACTTCATTTCGTCGAGGCCCCGGTCCACCAGCAAGACATGCGCGGGCTTGTGCTCAGCCAGGCCCAAGGCCTCATCCAGCAAGGGCTTATAAGGTACAGCCTTGCCGCCACGCATGCCCGCATCAGCCGACACCACCAGCATGGGCTTGGCATCATCAATACGCGTGCCCAGGCTCTTTGAAGCAAAACCACCAAACACCACAGAATGCACGGCACCTATGCGGGCGCAGGCGAGCATGGCAAAGGCGGCTTCGGCGATCATGGGCATGTAGATCAATACCCTGTCGCCCTGCTTCACTCCCAAGCCCAGCATGATGGCCGCCATGCGCTGCACTTCTGCGTGCAGTTCGGCAAAGCTATAGGTTTTTTCGGTATTGGTTTCGGTAGAAATCGCGATCAGCGCAGGCTGGTCTGCCTGGGTAGCCAGCCAGCGATCGACGGCATTATGGCAGAGATTGGTTTCACCACCGACATACCATTTCGCAAACGGCGGCTTGCTGTGATCAAGCACCTGATCATAAGGCTTGTGCCAGTCTATTAATTGCGCTTCTTTGGCCCAGAACCCTTGTGGGTCTTGTATCGATTCCTGATAAAACGCTGCGTAAGTCATGCTGTCTCCTGGTTTTTCGCAAAATGTTATTACCTGTCGCGACAACGCCGTCAGCTTATTTTTATTCTTGAACAACGGCGCTGGCGCGTGAGCTTGCCTGCACCTCGCGGCGCATAAAACTATTACAATTCAAAATCTGATTTTTTAAATAGGGCTTGCGCAAAATTGTCCCGACAAGGGTATCCCTTTTAGTAAACATCCCATGCAAGGGATGTTCGTTACGTCGGCAGACAATATATTGTCTGAAACCCCGACTGCACCGTAGCGACGAAGACAGTACTTTAGTACAAGGTCTTGGCAAATGCGGAAGCTGCAACGCTTTGGGGCGGTTTTGCGCAAGTCCTAAGTTGGCGGGATGCGTACCCAGCCTTCCATGAGCACACGTGCACTGCGGCTCATGATGGCCTTGGTGACACTCCATTCACCGTTGACTTGCGTCGCTTCTGCCCCTACCCGCAAAGTGCCGGATGGGTGGCCAAAACGCACTGCAGTACGTGAACCACCGCCAGCAGCCAGATTCACGAGAGTGCCCGGAATCGCTGCCGCAGTACCAATTGCTACGGCTGCCGTGCCCATCATCGCGTGGTGCAACTTACCCATGGACAGGGCGCGTACCAGCAAATCGATGTCCGCTGCCTGGACTTGCTTGCCACTGGACGACGTATAGTCAGTTGGCTTGGCAACGAAGGCTACCTTGGGCGTGTGCTGGCGTTGCGCGGCTTCGCTGATATCCTTGATCAATCCCATGCGTAGTGCACCGTAGGTGCGTATGGTTTCGAACATGGCAAGAGCCTTGGTATCACCGTTGATGGCATCCTGCAATTCTGTGCCGGTATAGCCTATGGCATCGGCATTGATGAAGATGGTGGGTATACCGGCATTGATCATGGTCGCCTTCAACGTACCGACACCTGGCACGTCCAGATCATCGACCAGATTACCAGTCGGGAACATGGAGCCGCCGGCACCCTCTTCATCGGCTGCCGGGTCCAAGAATTCAAGCTGTACTTCTGCTGCCGGAAAAGTCACGCCATCAAGTTCAAAATCACCAGTTTCCTGCACTGCCCCATCACTCATTGGTACATGGGCAATGATGGTCTTGCTGATATTTGCTTGCCAGACGCGTATGGTTGCCATGCCGTTCTGCGGCACGCGTTCAGCATCAATCAGACCAGCGCTGATGGCAAAGGCACCAACTGCGGCAGACAGGTTGCCGCAATTGCCGCTCCAGTCTACAAATGCCTTGTCTATAGCCACCTGGCCAAACAGGTAATCAACATCATGATCTGGCTTGCTGCTTTTTGACAGGATGACAGTCTTGCTGGTACTGGAAGTAGCGCCACCCATTCCATCGATCTGCTTGCCATACGGATCTGGGCTGCCGATCACGCGCAGTAACAAGGCATCACGTGCAGCACCTGGTTTTTGTGCAATCACAGGCAAATCCTGCAGGCGAAAAAATACACCTTTGCTGGTGCCGCCGCGCATATAGGTTGCCGGGATTTTGATCTGTGGAAGGTGGGCCATGTGCTTCTCTTTAAAATTTCTCTTTAAAATTTCTTTTTAAAATTCTGATCAAATCCAGCACTCTTCAATCATGAAAAGCACTGGAAATATATCTCATGAAACTTACGCAGCCTTGACAGACTCCAGGAAGTCTTGCGCAAAGCGCTGCAAGACGCCACCGGCTTCATAAATCGACACTTCTTCTGCAGTATCCAGGCGGCACATCACGGGCACTGCCGCCGTTTCGCCATTCTTGCGGTTGATGATCAGGGTCAGCGTTGCACGTGGCATGCGCTCACCGATGACATCAAAGGTTTCTGTACCATCGATGTTCAGGGTCAGGCGGTTCACGCCCGGCAAAAACTCCAGCGGCAAGACACCCATGCCAACCAGGTTGGTTCTATGAATACGCTCAAAGCCTTCGGCAACAATCACTTCGACCCCAGCCAGGCGTACACCTTTGGCCGCCCAATCACGTGATGAGCCCTGGCCATAATCGGCACCGGCAATCACGATCAAAGGCTGCTTGCGTTCCATATAGGTTTCTATGGCTTCCCACATGCGGGTGATTTTGCCTTCTGGTTCTATGCGTGCCAGTGAACCTGCCTTGACCTTGTCATCGACAACAACCATTTCATTCTTCAGTGTCGGGTTGGCGAAAGTCGCACGTTGCGCCGTCAAATGGTCACCGCGGTGGGTCGCGTAAGAATTGAAATCTTCTTCCGGCAAACCCATCTTGGCGAGGTATTCGCCAGCAGCGCTGTCGAGCATGATGGCATTCGATGGTGACAAGTGGTCAGTCGTGATGTTATCGCCCAATACCGCCAGCGCACGCATGCCCTTCATGTTGCGAGCCCCTGCCAGTGCGCCTTCCCAATACGGTGGACGGCGGATATAGGTAGTCTGTGGACGCCAGTCATACAGGGGGCTGACTTTTTCACCATCATCAGCCTGTTTGGCAAACATGGGGATATAGACCTTGCGGAATTGCTCAGGCTTGACGCTGGCAGCCACCACGGCATCAATCTCTGCATCTGTTGGCCAGATATCTTTCAAGGTCACCGGATTGCCAGATGCATCCAGACCCAGCACATCTTTCTCGATATCAAAACGTATGGTGCCCGCGATGGCATAAGCAACTACCAGCGGTGGCGAAGCCAGGAAGGCTTGTTGCGCATACGGGTGGATACGGCCATCAAAATTGCGATTACCTGACAACACAGCCGTTGCATACAGATCACGGTCTATGATTTCTTTCTGGATGACAGGGTCTAGCGCACCCGACATACCATTGCAGGATGTGCAGGCATAAGCCACCACGCCAAAACCCAGTTGCTCCAATTCAGGCATGAGATTGGCTTCTTCCAGGTACAGGGTCACAGCCTTGGAACCAGGGGCCAGTGAACTCTTGACCCAGGGCTTGCGTGTCAGGCCCAGCTTGTTGGCATTACGGGCCAGCAAACCGGCAGCCACCATATTGCGTGGATTATTGGTATTGGTGCAGCTGGTGATGGCGGCAATGATAACAGCGCCGTCCGGCATCAGGCCAGGTTCATTTTCGACAGTACCGCTGATGCCACGCGCTGCCAGTTCTGATGTTGGAACACGCTTGTGCGGATTCGATGGCCCAGCGATATTGCGGACAACAGAAGACAGATCAAACTTCAATACGCGTTCATATTCAGCATTTTTCAGGGTATCTGCCCACAGGCCAGTTTCTTTGGCATAGGTTTCTACCAGTTTGACGAGTTCATCATCACGACCTGTCAGTTTCAGGTATTTGATGGTTTGTTCATCGATATAAAACATCGCAGCTGTGGAACCAAATTCCGGTGCCATGTTGGAAATCGTTGCGCGGTCACCCAGTGTCAGGTGGGCTGCACCTTCGCCATAAAATTCGAGATAAGACGAGACGACTTTTTGATTGCGCAAGAACTCCGTCAGAGCCAACACCGTGTCTGTAGCCGTAATACCCTCCTGCGGTTTTCCTGTCAGTTCGACGCCGATGATATCTGGCAAACGCATCCACGATGCACGGCCCAACATGACACTTTCAGCTTCCAGGCCACCAACACCAATCGCGATCACACCCAGCGCATCCACCATAGGGGTATGGCTGTCAGTACCGACCAGGGTATCAGGATAAGCCACGCCATCGGTGACTTGCACTACAGGCGACATACGTTCCAGATTGATCTGGTGCAAGATGCCATTGCCAGGCGGGATTACATCAACGTTCTTGAATGCCTTCTTGGTCCAGTTGATGAAGTCAAAACGATCTTCATTGCGCCTGTCTTCAATCGCGCGGTTCTTGTCGAAAGCATCCGGGTCAAAACCACCGCATTCAACCGCCAGCGAATGATCCACCACCAGTTGGGTAGGCACTACCGGATTGACCAATGCAGGGTCGCCGCCTTGCAGGGCAATCGCATCGCGCAAGCCGGCCAGGTCCACCAGCGCTGTCTGACCGAGGATGTCATGACAAACCACACGAGCCGGAAACCAGGGGAAATCCAGATCACGCTTGCGTTCTATGAACTGGCGGAGAGAATCAGTCAGCGTAGCCGGGTCACAGCGGCGCACCAGGTTTTCTGCCAGTACGCGTGAGGTGTACGGCAGCTTGTCATAAGCTCCCGCCACGATGGCATTTACTGCTTCACGTGTATCAAAATAATCCAGAGTAGTGCCGGGTAGATGCTTGCGGAATTGAGTATTCATGGCTCGCTATTTTCAATATTAGTATTCGGTATTCAGGGCAATGCAGAACAAATCGGAACAATTTAGAGTTGCAATTTGAAGCCTTCATGTGATGCTGTGAAGCCCATGCTTCCATAGAACCTGTGCGCCTGTATGCGTTTTTTGTCGC
>JACQDX010000047.1 GCA_016200895.1 Burkholderiales bacterium | reverse complement strand
GTCAGTATGTCAGCGATGATGAAGCTGCTTCAGTATTGTTATCCAATCTCGATGGCAAGCCACTGGCTGATCCACGCGTCATCAAATTCAAGACCGGCATGCGCAACAAGACATGGAACAAGAATGTCGTTGCGATAGGTTTGTCGAGTGGCTTTCTGGAGCCGCTGGAATCAACCAGCATCCACCTCATACAATCGGCCATTGCGCGCCTGATCGACTTCTTTCCTGACCAGAGTTTCAACGAGGTCGATATCGCAGAATACAATCGCCAGTCACGCTTTGAATATGAGCGCATCCGTGACTTTGTGATCCTGCATTACAAACTTAATCAGCGCGATGATTCAGCCTTCTGGAAAGCCTGTGCCGACATGCCTGTGCCAGATAGCCTGCAACATAAAATCGACCTGTTCCGGGCCAGCGGGCGCTTGTTGCGCGTTGATAATGAATTGTTTGCCGAAGTCGGTTGGCTGCAGGTTTTTGAAGGTCAAAATTTAATTCCTGAAAACCTCAGTCCTCTGGTAAATTTGCAGACCGAAGCGGACACCATGGAATATCTCGATAGTGTACGTGAGGTAGTGCAGAAATGCGTGGCCATCATGCCAGAACATGCTGCCTATATTGCCCAGCATTGCAAGGCCAGAAACTGAGTCAATACTGAGTGGAGGTGGCACCACTCGCAGAATTGGTGCATAGAAAAGCTAACTCAAAAAATATAATTTATGCATACTGGTATGAGCACTACCGAGATTTTTTTGATCGCGATGTTTGTGATTTTCACTCTGCCTTATCTGATCTGGCGAGTAGGGAAAACCGACTATTACGCACCACTGGTAGTAATCCAGATTATCACTGGTATTTTGTTGGGGCCTGGTGTGTTGGGCGCGATTTATCCTGACTATTACAAGTTTGTCTTCAATCCCCAGGTGATACAGTCACTCAATGGCATCGCCTGGTGGGCCGTCATGATCTTTGTCATGATTGCAGGAATAGAACTGGACTTGAAGAAGGCCTGGGAATACAGACGTGAAAGCACCATCACTGCCGGCCTGGCATTGGGCATGCCTTTGCTGTTTGGCTGCGTAGCTGGTCTGGGCCTGCTCAGTATGGATGGCTGGATGGGGCCCAAAGCCATGAGCTGGCAATTCGTGCTCGGTGTGGGCATGTCCTGTGCGGTTACTGCCTTGCCCATCCTGATTTTGTTGATGGAAAAACTCGATATTCTGCGCCAGCCCATAGGCCAGCGCATACTGCGTTATGCCAGTCTTGACGACATTGCCATCTGGGGTGTGTTGGCGGTGATCTTGTTGGACTGGACCAGGGTAGGGCGCCAAGTTGGCTTCTTATTGGTGTTTGCTGTTGCCACACTCTTGTTTCGCAAACTCATGGTCTGGCTGGAAGAGCGTGACCGCTGGTATGTAGGTCTGATCTGGCTCGCCGCCTGTGCTTTCGCGGCTGACTGGGCTGGCCTGCATTATATGGTGGGTGCTTTCCTGGCGGGTGCTGTGATGGACGCGCACTGGTTCAATCAAGAAAAAATGGACCTCATGCGCCACCATGTCTTGCTGGCTATCATGCCAGTGTTTTTCTTGAGCACTGGCTTGCGTACCAACTGGGCCGTGGGTGGCGCTGCGGTATTCATTGCTGCGGCTGTACTGCTGGTCGCCTCTGTCTCGGGCAAGCTGATCGGTATACAGATGGCTGGGAAGATACTGAAATGGGAAAAAGGCGAGGCTTCCATCATAGGCTGGTTATTGCAGACCAAGGCTTTGATCATGATTATCTTCGTCAATATTTTGCTGGATAAAAACATCATCACCAGCGAAACCTTTACCGCCCTGTTGTTGATGGCCATCGCCAGCACCATGCTGACAGTGCCTGTGGTGTATCCAAAATTGCAGAAAATGAAAGAGTTGATTTTCAGAAGTAACTAGAATTTTTGAATCTCCGTTTTTATCCAGATGAAATGCCCGCTGCTTGTGAAAGTAGTGGGCATTTCTTTATGTGGTTTGCACGTCCAGATGTGCCAGAGTAAGCCCGGAAAAGTGCAGAAAATGATGGGTAGTATTGCTACAGATAGCTATTTTTAAGCTAAGGTGTTATGCAAGATTCTCATTTTATCAACCATGATTGCTGTTTGTAGTTGGTCTTAAAAAATTATGTAGTTTGATTACATTTTGCTGTGGTAGTATTTCAGAATGCGGATGTTCTTAGTATGGTGACTTTGTTGGGAAGTCGTTTTCAGCCAGTAAGTGATACCGCAACAAGTAGTTCATAATAAATTTGGGGACAACACATCATGCAAGTATCTGCATACAAACCACGTCTGTCGTTCTGGCAGCTGTGGAATATGAGTTTCGGTTTCTTTGGTATTCAATTTGGCTTTGCGCTGCAAAATACCAATACCAGCCGCATATTTTCTACTCTGGGCGCGAACCCGGATGAGCTGGCCCTGTTCTGGCTGGCTGCGCCAATTACAGGCTTGTTGGTGCAGCCTGTCATTGGCTACCTGAGTGACAATACCTGGCACCCTTTCTGGGGGCGTCGTCGTCCTTTCTTTTTCATTGGTGCGATACTGGCTTCGATTGCCATGTTCCTCATGCCCAATTCCAGCGTCTTGTGGATGGCGATAGCGGTGTTGTGGATGATGGACAGTGCCATCAATATTTCCATGGAACCTTTCCGTGCCTTTGTTGGAGACAAGCTTGATGTCTCTCAGCAAACCGCAGGCTTTGCCATGCAAACTTTCTTCATCGGCTGCGGCGGTGTGATTGCCTCTTTGTTGCCGACCATATTCACTGATTATCTGGGTGTCAGCAATGTACCGGTGAATGGTGCGATACCCGACACTGTCAGATATTCCTTTTATTTCGGTGGTGCGATATTTGCCTTGTCCGTCATGTGGACAGTGTTTACCAGTAAGGAAATTCCTCCAGCCGATCTGGAAAAATTCAAACAGGAACGTAAAAACAATCAGGGCATAGGCAAGGCTGTATCAGAAATTCTTGGTGGTTTCACCAAGATGCCAAAGACCATGGTGCAACTGGCGCTGGTGCAATTCTTTACCTGGGTAGCCTTGTTTGCCATGTGGGTCTATACCACGCCCTCGATTGCACAAACTGTTTTCCATAGCAGCGATGCGCAGTCAGCAGCTTTCCAGGAAGGCGGTAACTGGGTAGGCATCATGTTCGCCGTGTATGGTGGCGTGTCTGCACTGGCTGCTTTCTTATTGCCTGTGCTGGCAAAAATGACCAGCCGGAAATTTGTTCATATGCTGTGCCTGGTGATAGGTGGTGTCAGCCTGATGAGTATCTTCCTGATCTCATCCAAGCAAATGCTGCTCTTGCCTATGGTGGGCGTGGGCATCGCCTGGGCCAGCGTGCTGACCATGCCATATGCAATCCTGGCAGGTGCTTTGCCAGCGAATCGTATGGGGTACTACATGGGCTTGTTTAATTTCTTTGTGGTGATACCGCAGATTATCGCCGGTGTCGTGCTGGGGGCGATATTGAAGCATTTCTTTGATAACCAGTCAGTCAAGGTGTTGATGCTGGGTGGCGCTTGCATGATACTGGCGGGTTTGCTGACTTTGCTGGTCAAGGATGAAGCTGTCGAAGTTGCGTCAGACATGGAAAAGACGGCAGCTAACGCTGCTACCGTTTAAGCAATCAGCATCAGCCGGAATCTCATCATGCAAGCAACTGCAATAAAACTGGGGCTGGCACTGTTGCTGGCCGCAGGCGTTGTGCCAGTGTCTCACGCGCAAGCGTCTCAGCAAAAGAACATTCCAGCACAGCCATTTTTATGGGAAAACGCCACTGTCTATTTTTTACTGACAGACCGTTTTCATAACGCCAACCATAACAACGACCTTGCCTATGGCCGTAAAAATGATGCTGCGCCCTTGCGCGGTTATGCCGGTGGCGATCTGGCTGGCATTACTGCAAAGATTAAGTCCGGCTATTTCAAAGATCTGGGTGTCGATGTTATCTGGCTGACGCCGCCGGTTGAGCAAATCCATGCCGGGACGGATGAAGGTACGGGCAAGTCCTATGGCTTCCACGGTTACTGGGCCAAAGATTTCACTAGTGTCGATGCCAATCTTGGCACAGAAACTGACATGCGCGAGTTTGTCGATATAGCCCATGCACATGGCATGCGCGTCTTGCTGGATGTGGTCATGAATCACCTGGGGCCAGTGACGGAGCAAGACCCGGTCTGGCCAGAAGAATGGGTCAGGACATCGCCCACATGTACTTATAAGGATACTGAAACCACCGTCAGTTGCACCCTGGTAAAAAACCTGCCGGATATCCGTACAGACAGTAAAGCCACCGTCACCTTGCCGCCAGTGCTTGTAGAAAAATGGAAGGCAGAGGGGCGCTATGACAAAGAGGTCAAAGAGCTGGATGATTTTTTCCAGCACACAGGCTTGCCACGCGCGCCACGCTACTACCTCATGAAATGGCATGTGGATTGGGTGAAAAAATACGGCGTCGATGGCTTCCGTGCTGATACTGCCAAACATACTGAACCAGAAATCTGGAAAGAATTACATGGTCTGGCCAGTGCAGCCTATGAAGACTGGAAGCAAGCTAATCCCAAAAAGAAACTGGGTAAGCAGGCTTTTTTCATGACGGGTGAAGTGTATAACTATGCGATTGGTCATGGCCACGACTTTGACATGGGTGGCGGCAAGACCGTCAATTTTTACCAGAATGGTTTTGACAGCCTCATCAATTTTGGCTTCAAGTCAGACGCCAATAAATCGTATGAAGCCCTGTTCAGTGATTATGCAACGCATCTGCATGGGCCTTTGGCCGGGTATTCCGTACTCAATTACATCAGCTCGCATGATGATGGCGGGCCATTTGACCTCTTGCGCCAGAAGCCATTTGAATCTGCAAATAAACTCTTGCTGAGTCCTGGCGCTGCGCAAATTTATTATGGTGATGAAACTGCGCGCTCAATGAATGTCGCTGGTGCGCAAGGCGATGCGGCTTTGCGTTCGTCTATGAACTGGGATGAGCTGGCAATGAATGCCAGTCGTGATGGCTATCGTATTGCCGATGTCCGGCAACACTGGAGTCGCCTGGGCTTGTTCCGGCGTGCCCATCCTGCTATAGGCGCGGGTCTGCATGACAAGCTGGCGGATCAGCCTTATACCTTCAAGCGCATTTATGACAAGAACGGTATCAGCGACAAGGTGGTGATTGCACTGGATATCCCGGCTAACAGCAATCCTGACATCAGCGTCGCAGGCGTGTTTGCCGACGGACAAAAACTGCACGACCATTACTCAGGCAAGACAGCCATCGTCGTTAATGGCAAGGTGCAATTCAATAGCGGCTTGAGCACGATATTGATTGCACCTTGGTATGAACAGGCTAAAAAATAATTAGAGACAGCATGAAAAAAACAAGCATAGTAAAACTGAATATCTTTGCGGCTGCAGTCTTTGCAGTGGTGAGTACAGTGCAGGCGCAAAATTCTGCACGCACTATTGTGTCAATCAGCAAACAGGCTGATCACCTGGAAATCAAGACCAATGACGGTCGCTATGTCTTGAAGCCGTATAGCGACAAGATCATGGAAACCAGTTTTATTCCTGCTGCCGAAAAATTTAACCCTGTTTCGCATGCAGTGGTCTTGTTGCCAGCACGGGTAAAGACCAGTTTCAAAGAAACAGCAAGTGACATTCAATATGTTGCTGGTGATATTAATGTGACCATCACTAGATCGCCGCTGCAAATTGCCTATGCCTACAAAGGGAAACTCTTGCTGTCTGAAAAAAATGGTTATAGCAAAACGGCAGAGGCAGAAGTGCTGGACTTTAATCTGGATGCCAGCGAAGCCCTGTACGGCGGTGGTGCCCGTGCCCTTGGCATGAACCGTCGCGGTAATCGCCTGCCTTTGTACAACAAGGCGCACTATGGTTATGAAGAGCGTTCAGAGCAAATGAACTTTGCCATGCCACTGGTGTTTTCATCGAAGATGTATGGCCTGCATTTTGATAATGCAGCTATAGGCCAGCTCGACCTCGACAGCAAGAAAAACAATGTGCTGGCGTATGAAACCATCAGCGGGCGCAAGACTTACCAGGTCATCGCTGGTGACAGTTGGGCAGACATCGTCAGCAACTATACCAGCCTGACGGGGCGTCAACCATTGCCACCGCGCTGGACCTTTGGTAATTTTGCCAGTCGTTTTGGTTATCACAATGAAGCAGAAGCGCGCAGCATACTGGATAAATTTCGCGCAGAAAAAATTCCTGTCGATGCCATCATCTTTGACCTTTACTGGTTCGGCAAAGACATCAAGGGCACCATGGGTAATCTGGAATTTGATAAAGACAGCTTCCCCAATCCCAAGGGCATGATTGCTGACTTTGCGCAGCAAGGTATCAAGACTATTTTGATCACCGAGCCTTTCATTTTGACGACTTCAAAAAAATGGCAAGAGGCTGTAGATAAAAATGTGTTGGCAACTGACAAGCAGGGCAAGCCATTTACCTATGATTTTTATTTTGGGAATACCGGTCTCATCGATATCTTCAATCCCCCTGCGCAAGACTGGTTCTGGAATATCTATAAAGACTTGAAAAACATGGGTGTGGCTGGCTGGTGGGGCGATCTGGGTGAACCGGAAGTTCATCCATCTGCCTTGCAACACAAGACTGGCAGTGCCGATGAGTTGCACAATATCTACGGCCATCACTGGGCCAAGCTGATTGCTGATGGCTACAAGAAGGATTATCCCGATCAGCGACCTTTCATCCTCATGCGCTCGGGTTACTCCGGTTCGCAAAGACTAGGCATGATACCGTGGTCGGGTGATGTCAATCGCAGCTGGGGCGGCTTGCGTTCGCAACCTGAAATAGCTTTGCAGATGGGCATGCAGGGCATGGCCTATATGCATTCTGATCTCGGTGGTTTTGCTGGTGCCAATCTGGATGATGAGCTGTATGCACGCTGGTTGCAATATGGCGTGTTCCAGCCAGTGTTTCGTCCGCATGCGCAAGAAGAGGTGGCGTCTGAACCAGTCTTGCGAGAGGCAAAAACCAAGGCCCTGGCAAAGGCGGCAATAGAATTGCGTTACCGCATGCTGCCGTATAACTATACACTTGCATTTGATAATAACCAGCATGGCTTGCCTTTCATGCGCCCGCTGTTTTATGCGGAACCGCTGAACCAGAAACTGCAAGCCGTTGCTGACACTTATTTGTGGGGTGATAGTTTCCTCGTGCATCCTGTCATGAAAGTGGCAGAAAAAGAAGCCAGCGTGTATTTCCCGACAGGCAGCACCTGGTTTGATTTTTACGATGGACAGCAATATCAGGGTGGAACCACATCCACCGTCACTGTGGTGCAAGATCACATACCTGTATTTGTGCGTGCTGGCGCCTTTGTCCCCATGAGCCCGCTGGTACAGAATACCCGCGACTATTCAGCAAAAAAACTGGAACTGCACTACTACCATGATGCTGCCGTTAAAAAGTCGACGGGCAAATTGTATGACGATGATGGTGAGACTGGGTATGCTTATGAGAAGGGCGCTTATACCCTCATGCATTTCAATAGCCAGGCAAACGCAGGGCAATTGAAAATCAGCCTGCGGGCACAGTCAGGCTCACGCGCCGAGGCTGTGGACAGGGATATTGCAATGTGTATCCACAATATTCCTGGCAAACCAGCACAGGTCAGCCTGCAAAATAAAGACCTGCCGTTTAGCTGGGATGAAGCCAAAAAACAGCTGAACATAGATGTGCGCTGGCTGAAAAACAGCAAGGCAGAGCTATTAATAAAGTTAAGTAAATGATATTGTCATGCCCAGTTGGATGGAGAAGCGAGCCCGCTGCCGTGGATTTTTGCTATGGCAGCCACTGATTTCGGACATGAAATTGCAGGCGTTTGTGGTAAATTGCGGGATTGTATTCTCTGTAAGAACCTGTTTACGATCTGTAGCGAGCGTGCGTCAGCGGGAGTGAAGAGCAGCGCAAAAAGCGGAATGTACTCTAGTACATGAGCATTTTGAGCAGCACATGAGCCCCGATCACGCTCGCGCAGTAAGATCGTGAACAGGTTCTAAGAAAATAGGCAGCAAACCGTATATATGAAGACAGCATGACGACAGAACACGCACTTGTAGAACATGGTAACGCGGCGGGCTTTTCCAGTGGCCCGCGCTTATTGGCGGATATAGGCGCAACCCATGCGCGCTTTACACTTGAGTCTTCACCAGGTGTGTTTGGATTCGTCAAGGTCTTGAAGTGCGATGAATACACCGACATCATCGCCTTGCTGCGGGCCTATTTATCTACTGTGCCCGCCAGTAAAGTACATCATGCTGCATTTGCGCTCGCCAATCCTATCGACGGTGACCAGGTCAGGATGACCAACCGCGACTGGGCATTTTCCATAGAAGATGTGCGTCGGGAATTTGGTTTATACACCCTGCTCATCGTCAATGACTTTACCGCCCTGGCCATGTCCTTGCCGGGTTTGCAAGCCAAAGACCTGATGCAGGTTGGCGCTGGTACGCCGGTGGCGAAATCTGTTATTGGTGTTTTGGGGCCTGGTACGGGTCTGGGTGTGTCTGGCCTGATCCCTACTTCTGATGGTTTCGTCACACTGGGCAGTGAGGGCGGCCACGTCAATTTCGCGCCAGTCGATGAGCGTGAATATGCCATCCTGCAATTCGCCTGGAAAGAATGGCCGCATGTTTCTACCGAGCGCCTGATTTCCGGCCCTGGCCTGGAATTGATTTACCGCGCCCTGGCAGACAGGAATAACAAAAAAGTCAAAGCCCTGCCTGCGCAAGACATCATGCGCGGTGCCCTGGCTCATGCTGATGTACTTTGTCTGGAAACCCTGGAATGCTTTTGCGGCATGCTGGGCAGTTTCAGTGCCAACCTGGCAGTGACCCTGGGTGCTTTTGGCGGCATCTATATCGGTGGTGGAATCGTGCCCCTGATGGGCGATTATTTCGTCACTTCCGCCTTCCGCACACGCTTTGAAGCCAAAGGGCGCTTTACCAGTTATCTGGCGCAAATTCCTACCTTCGTCATTACAACGCCCAACCCGGCGTTTTATGGTGTGTCCGCAATTTTGTCTGAACACTTGCGTGGCCGTAGTGGTGACAGTTCACTCATGGACCGTATACAGCAAATCCAGGCTGAGCTGACGCCAGCTGAGCGCCGTGTCGCTACTCTGGTGCTGGAAAACCCGCGCACAGTATTGAATGAAGCAATTGCAGAGATTGCCCGCCTTGCAGATGTCAGCCAGCCTACGGTCATCCGCTTCTGTCGTTCGCTGGGTTTCCTTGGTCTGGCGGATTTTAAACTCAAGTTTGCCAGCAGCCTGACTGGCACTATCCCTGTGCGTCATAGCCAGGTACGCATGAGCGACAGCACGCATGACCTGAGTGCCAAGGTCATTGATAACACAGTGTCAGCGATCTTGAATTTCCGTGACCAGCTGGACGTGCGTTCACTGGATCAGGCAATCGCCCTGTTACGCAAGGCGAACAAGGTGGAGTTTTATGCCATGGGCAATTCACGTGCCGTGGCGCTGGATGGTCAGCATAAATTCTTCCGTTTCCGTATCCCTACCGCGTCCTATGGTGATGCGCATTTATTCTCGATGGCGGCAGAATTGCTGAACCCCGGCGATGTCGTCATCGTTGTCTCGAACTCTGGCAAACTGCCAGAGTTGCTGAAAGCCGTTGACGCTGCCCGCCTGGCCGGGGCAGATGTGATTGCGATTACGCCCAACCAGTCACCACTGGCGAAGAAGGCTACGGTTTGCCTGGCAGTGAATCATACCGAAGACAATGCCACCTTTTTGTCCATGATTTCCCGCATCCTGCAATTATTGCTGATCGATATTATTGCGGTAGGTTTGTCAGTCGATGCACCTGACGCCGAGACACATGGAGACGTCAAGCGCAAGGAGTTATCGCGTTTCAGTAACTTGCTGATTTCTCATCTGGATAGTTGATTACGCCATAGTTGCAACAACTGCAGTAGCAACTATAGCAACCGAGCAGCTTGCCTAAGCAGTCCGGCTGCTGTTATTGTTTTGCCTTTCATCCTTGATGGACAGGCATGTCTGCTTTTGATCTCTTAGTCTTGCTTGATGCAGCTTTGCGCGGCACGCTGCTGGCTTTGCTCTTGCTGTTATCTGCAATTCTCGGCCGTGACCGTCCGCAATTGCTGGTGGTGCGCGCAGGCATCGCACTTTGCCTGGGTCTTGCGGTGCAGGTGATCAGCGCTACTCCCTGGTTTGAAGCCATGGTGCCACGTGTGTGGCAAGCACCTCTGGTCGCCATTTCTGTCGCGAATGCTGTTTTGTTCTGGGTATTTGTGCAAGCGCTGTTTGATGATGATTACGTATTGCGACCCTGGCATATGCTAGCCTGGTTTACTGTTGCCGCTCTAAGTGCGCTGAATTGCGCCGTGGTGGCTGGCAGCGCCTCTATCATTGCGCCTTTGACGATGGGTGTGCAACGTGCCATACCTTTGATATTTGCTGCTCTGGCGGCATTGGCTGCAGCGAGGAATTGGCGTACAGACCTGGTTGAGCAACGCCGCCGCCTGCGTGCCTTTATCGTGATTGCTGGCAGTATCTATACCGTTTTATTATTGATTGCCCGTTTAAGCTCGCCGCAGGGAAGGCTGGCGGGTAGTACCGCCATGGCTGATGTGCTTGTTTTGTTGCTCATCATCGCCGTTGTGACATACAGGATGTTAAAACTGGGGCATCTGGATTTGTTTCCGCTTCCTGCAGTTTCACCAAAAGAACAACCCGTTCTGCAAACTCATCCTTTGCCCGTGATTACGCCAGATGCAGGTGAAGATAAACTGGTGATTGCCTTGCAAAAGCTCATGCAGGACGAGCGTCATTACCGCAGTGAAGACCTGACGCTGGCCAGCCTCGCTGGCAAGATGCAAATCCCTGAATATCGTTTGCGCAAGCTTATCAACCAGCAGCTTGGCTACCGCAATTTCAATGCCTACATCAACACCTTTCGTCTGGACGAAGCACGTGCCGCTCTGTCCGACCCGGCGCGGCGTGATTTGCCTGTCCTGACCATAGCGCTGACTTCTGGTTTCCAGTCCATAGGACCATTCAACCGTGCCTTCAAAGCTGCCACCGGACTCACTCCTACTGAGTACCGCAAAGAAAATATGGCCGATTCCTGAAATCGGCTAGCCGAAATCTGCAATTTGCGGTCTGCGGCAAGACATCATTCACTTTTCTACGCATAGTCAGGTTCACCTGGGGCATGGTCCCTGGCCTTAACCTGATTGGAGCCTGAATGATGAAAGCCTTGTATATATATCCTTTTCAACGATTACTAAGTTGCTTCAGCTATGTGCTGCTGTGTCTGCTGTTTTTTACGAATGGCGTAGCTTGGGCGTCAGTTGGTTTAGCAGAAATTGCGCCGACTGCCACGGATGGCACTATTACACTTTACTATCCCAGTCATGCACCAGAACAACAAATACATCGTGGCCGCTTTCAATTCAATCTGGCAGAACACGCAGAACCTGTGCGTGGCAATGGTCATCTGATCATCATTTCCCACGGCTCCGGTGGTTCACCCTGGGTGCATGCAGACCTGGCGCGCAGCATGGTAGAAGCAGGTTTTATTGTCGCCATGCCAGAACACCGTGGTGACAATTACAAGGATGATAGCCATCCCGGCCCCGATAGCTGGACCTTGAGGCCTGCGGAGGTCTCCCGGACCATAGATGCAGTTGGCCGTGATCCGCGCTTTGCACCGCTGTTGACGGTGGACAAGGTCGGCATGTATGGCATGTCGGCCGGTGGTCACACCGCACTCAGCATGGCGGGTGGGCGCTGGTCACCAGCGGGCTTCATGCAGCATTGTGAAGAAGACCTGGTCAATGATTTTCACTCTTGTGTTGGCCTTATCACCCGTCTTAATGGCGGCATGTTTGACGGTCTGAAGAAATGGCTGGCCCTGATGGTCATCCGCAGCCGTTTCAGTGATGCCACCATGCGTGAACACCATGATCCCCGCGTTGCTGCGGTTGTGGCTGGCGTACCCGCCGCTGCTGATTTTGATATGGCATCCTTGCAAAATTCCTCAGTACCGCTCGGTTTGGTCACCGCCGGACAAGACCGTTGGCTGGTGCCACGTTTTCATAGCGGCAGGGTATTGGCAGCCTGCCAGACTTGTGAACATATTGCGGATTTACCTGAGGCAGGTCATGGCTCGCTGCTGTCGCCACTGCCACCAAACCTGACTGGCCTTGTCGGTGACATGCTCAACGATCCCCCCGGTTTTGACCGTGGGCAAATGCCTGAGGTAGATAAGAAAATTACCGCATTCTTTGAGAAGCATTTATTGCATTAGAAATGCTTTATTTGTTGAGCAGGTAATTGAAGCTGAAAGATACTCTGTCTGTATTCGTCAGGTTGGGGCCTACTCTATGGAATACATCAGACCTGAACAAAACCAGCTTGCCGACTTCAGGTTCGATGACGTAATTTTCAAACTGCTTGTATTGCATGTCGCAGGGGAAGATAGCAAGCTCGCCATCATGCTGATTGGTGCTGAAATAATATACGCCGCTAATAGGTACGCCTTCAACATTTCTGTCGTGATTATGTCTTTCCTGGTAGCCAAATTTCTTGGTGACATTGATCCAGCTCTGCGTGTACTGGTGATCTATTTTCCAGTCCTTGTCGCGCCTGGTCATGTGAACAAACTGCAAGACACTGTCTTCTATGAATTTTCTTAGATGCTGTAATCCGGCAAGCGCAAAAATATTTTTCTCGTTGTCGAATGAACTCAGCACATTGTCACCCCATGAGTGGCCCAGCAAGCGGTTCAAGTCTTCCTTGCGGCGCAAGACTTCGTCATTGATTGCATATATGGTGTCGTCATCTGCCTTGGAGATGCCGACCAGGGTAGGGAAGAGTACTTCAATATTCATGTGCGCACCTTGTGAAGTGATGCACATGATCATAGATGATTTGCGTGCTTATTTGCCATACTTTTTGGCAGTGGAAGCAGTGATTTTTTAATGCTTCATTCCCTGCTCACTTCCATTTTCGCAAATTACTTTCAGCCCTGGGCATTCTGCATGCAATTGCGCCAGCAGTGCCTTGGCAATTCCAAGCTCACGATAACTGGGTTTCACATACAGAACATGGACGCATATTTGCCCGGCAAGTATGCTGCAATCCAGCGCACCCACGTGTTGCTGATCCAGAAATGCGGACAGCAACAAATGTGTGCAGTTGCTTTGTTCATCTTGTTTGCAGATGCGCAGTGCCGTTTTTACAGCTTCGCCAGAAGTGATCTCTGTCATGATTTCATTGCTCCCCATAAGTAGTGGACGCCCAAAGCCAGTAGGCCCATGAAAAAACAACGCCTGAACAGCGCTTGCTGCATTTTGTCGCGTATGACTTGCCCCAATTGCATGCCAGCCAACGCGGGTAGCAGGGCCAGCATGGAATCACCGGCAATATTCCATTGCAAAGTACCGTTGCCATACAGATTGATGCCCAAGGCCAGTGTGGATACCGCGAAAGACAAGCCCATGGCCTGCACCAGTTTGTCCTTATCCAGATCCAGTGCTTGCAGGTAGGGGACAGAGGGCAAGACAAATACGCCAGTAGTGGCTGTGACCATGCCTGTCGCAAAGCCGATGACAGGGGCGAGACTGCGCTCGGCCTGAATGGACACATGCCAATGTACCGATGCCAGCCCCATGACGCCATACAGCAGCAATGCCACGCCCAGGCCCGCACCTGACCAGGCAGGAGTTAGCTTGCTGAATAAGAGCCCCGAGACAAAAGTACCGAGGCAGATACCCAGTAGCATAGGGGTCAGGCGGAGCAATAAAGGGCGCAGGCTGGCACCGCTGACTAGTTGCCAGATATTCGTTAAAAGCGAAGGTAAGAATAATAGAGCTGCAGCTTGCATGGTCGTCATCGACAGGCTCAATAGAGCGATTGCCACCGTGGGCAGACCCAGGCCTATTACGCCCTTGACCATGCCCGCCAGGAGAAAAATAAAGCCTACGACCAGCCACTGTGTGCTGTTGCCATGAGGGGTAAATAGCGCAATGAGGAATTCCATATAGACAGTTTGCCATTATCAGCAAGAACTGAAAATGTGGAATATACTCAGACAGACTTCGTATTTTACGTAGCCTGTGCCTGGAACTCATTTCATAAATAATCTTCTTATGCGCTTTGACCTTGTCGATTTGCAGTTATTTGTCCACGTAGTAGAGGCGGGCAGCATCACTGCCGGGGCTGAGCGTTCCCATCTGGCACTGGCGTCGGCCAGCGCACGTCTGCGCGGTATGGAAGATTTGCTGGGCGTACCCCTGCTGTTGCGGCAAAGGCGTGGTGTGGAAGTGACTGATGCTGGCCGCACCCTGCTACACCATGCCCGCATGTTGATGCAGCAAATGGAGAGAATGCGCGGTGACCTGGGGGACTATGCCAAAGGTCTCAAGGGGCATATACGCATGCTGTGCAATACCTCGGCACTGACAGAATTTTTGCCGCGGGCTTTGGCCATTTACATGCAAGAACATCCGCACATCAATATCGAAGTCGAGGAAAGGCTCAGCAATGACATCGTCCAGGCCATCATCGCCGAGCAGGCTGACATAGGCATCATTGCGGATACGGTCGATAGCGCAGACTTGCAGACGTTTTCATTCCGTCAGGATCAACTGGTGTTGGTGACGGCCGCTCAGCATCCTTTGCAAACCACCGCAACTATCAATGGCAGCCTGTCCTTTGCTGATGCCCTGACCTATGATTTTGTCGGTCTGGCAGGTGACAGTGCGCTGCAACAATACCTGAATGAACATGCGGCGCGGTTAGGGCAGCGTTTGCATTACCGCCTGCGTCTGCGCAGCTTTGATGGCATCTGTCGCATGGTGGAAAGTGGGGCTGGCATCGCCATCATTCCTGAGACAGCAGCGCTTCGCTATGAGCAACTGATGAAGATACACAGGTTGTATCTGACAGATACCTGGGCCGTCAGGAATCTGCTGATCTGTGTACGGCAATATGATGAATTGCCAACGTATGCACGTGAATTGATCAATGCCATCAAGGCCTGATTTCTTTTGTGAAGAATGCAAATGCCTCGATCTGCCCGCCTTCTTGTTACAATGCAGGTCTGTCTTCATCTTCACACTCAGTTTCCATGTCAGTCACCACATCCATAGGCAATGTTTTCAAGAGCTTCAGGGATAAGTTTGTATCCGGTTCTCTTACTCAGCCTGCAAGCACGGTATTTACCCATCTGAATATTGATGCAGAATTAACGCTGGCCTTGTTTGAAGTTTTGACGGCGGAGGCAATCAAGCTGAAATGGCAAGATAATTACCTCGCTCTGGATGATGGCTTGTTACTGGCTGTAGAACGTGTGGAAACAGTCGTGCTCGCTGAAGATAAATGTCGTTCCTGCACACGCATTTATGCCAGCCATGCAAAGTATTTTCCACAAGGCCTGAGTGAATACCAACATGCCATGGGGGCCACTGAGTCAGAAGCCATGCTGGAGGGTTTGCACACCTGGGTAAAGATGGACTTATTGGCTTTGCTCGATGCTACCCGCGAGCAGCCGCTTCATTGCACAGTCATAGAAATGAACACCAGTGCAGAGGCTGAGAACAGCAGCAGTTTTCGCCAGGTGATACTTGGGCCAGTTGCCCACCTCGCCAGCCAGCCTGCTTCAAAGAAAAAAGAAGAGCATGCATTTTGCCCATGCTGCCTGTTCACAGAAAGCATGCCCGCTTTTCATGATTTATTACAGACCAGCGATTTCCTTGGCATACGCCTGTTTGCCTCGCGTGATAACGAGGGCAAGCTGTCTGCTGATTGTCGTGTCAATGGTGAAGATTTTGTGTCAGCAGTTGAGTACCTGAAGCAATATGCAGAAAAATGGCCGCAGCGTGGACTGGAGTTCCGCAAGCAATATGTGGTCGTAAGAACCAGCAGACATAGTGTCAATCAGGCGCAGCTAGTCCAAGCCAGGCAGGCGCAGCTTTGATCTGTCTATATTTACTGCAATGACGAATGTGATACATTAGAAATTACCATTCGCGACGCGTCGCCAATTTACTATCAATGAGTGAGGAATATTATGTACCGTAGCTACTTCAAGGGACAATGGAGTGAAGGCAATACGCCACTGTTTGGCGCCATGGATAATGCTGTCTGGCTGGGTTCCTCGGTGTTTGATGGCGCACGTTCCATTCGTGGCCTGACACCGGATTTGCGCTTGCATCTGGCCCGTGTCATACAGTCGGCACAGCGCCTGGGTTTGCAATGCCCTTACAATGTCGATGAACTGGAAGCACTGTGCCGCGAAGGCATAGCCTTGTTCCCCGCTGATGCCGAGCTGTATATACGCCCGCTGGTGTTTGGCACTGACGGTTTGCTGATCCCTGAACCATCAACTACTGGCTTTGCGCTGACTTTGTTTGATGCAGCCATGCCAGCATTTACCGGCTTCTCTGCCTGCCTGTCCAGCCTGCGCCGTCCTGACCCTTCCATGGCACCGACTGATGCCAAGGCTTCCTGCCTGTATCCAAATACCACGAGGGCTTTGCGCGAAGCCAAGGAACGTGGTTTTGACAATGGCGTGGTCTGCGACGTGCATGGCAACGTGGCTGAATTTGCCACTGCCAATCTCTTCTTTGTGACTACAGAGGATGAGATCGTCACACCTGTGGCAAATGGCAGTTTCTTGTCCGGCATTACCCGCGCGCGCGTCATTGGCTTGCTCAAGGAAGATGGCAAGCAAGTGTCTGAACGCACTGTAAAACCGGAAGAATTGTTGACGGCCAAAGAGATTTTCAATACAGGTAATTTTGCCAAGGTCACGCCTTGCACCAAATATGAAAATCGCGAACTGCCTATAGGTGTAGTGGCGACGCGCGCCCGTGATCTGTATTTGCAATTCATGCAAAATACCTGATTTGGACCCTGACTTAGACTGAGCGACAGATTGATGCTGAGGCGCATACATCATGTAGCCATCATTTGCTCTGATTATCAGGTGTCCAAGGATTTCTATACCCGGATTTTGGGGCTGAAAGCTATTGCTGAAACCTATAGGACAGAAAGAGCTTCGTACAAGCTTGATCTGGCCTTGCCAGATGGTTCGCAAATAGAATTGTTTTCATTTCCTGATGCCCCCCCCAGGGTATCTCGACCCGAAGCACAGGGTTTGCGTCATCTGGCATTTGAAGTAGACGATGTGTCAGCCTGCAAAGCGATGCTGGAGGCAAAGGGGCTGGAAGTGGAGGATGTCAGGTTGGATGAATTGACTGGGCGGCGCTTCGTCTTTTTTGCTGATCCTGATGGTTTGCCGCTGGAGTTGTATGAGGCAACACCTCGATAATTTCAGCAAGTAGTATGAAAGTATGAACCAAAAAAAGCCGGGGAGTAGAATCCCCGGCTTTTTTGACGTGCTTTGGTTTACTTCAAGAACTGCTCATTCCCAACCATACCGATCTTGGTCACGCCAAGACGCTGTGCCGCCGCCATGACCGCAGCCACAGATTTGTAAGGCACAACAGCGACCGGGCGCAGATGGATCTCAGGCTGGTTTGCCGTTGAAGCGGCTTCCGCCAGTTTGGCTTCCAGTTGCTTAGGATCTACTGCAGTCCCATTCCAGGATACTGTACCGTCAAAGTCCACATCCACATTGATCACGACTGGATCAACCAGTGGTGGTGGCGTCGGACCTGTCGGCAAATTCAGATTCACTGCATGATTCTGAATAGGAATGGTAATAATCAACATGATGATCAGCACCAGCATGACGTCAATCAAGGGCGTCATGTTCATTTCTATCATCACTTCCGGATCGGCTGAACCACCGCCAGAACCCATTTGCATAGCCATAAGTACTCCTCTTTGTATGGGGCCTTGCTGTAGGGTGCGCCGTGCGCACCGTTCCAGCATTGCCCATGGTGCGCACGGCGCACCCTACTTTATTTAGTTCCGCGGTGGCGGCTCAATCACGAAGCCGACCTTGGCGATACCAGCACGTTGTGCCGTCAGGATACTTTTGCCGATAAACTCGTAGCGGGTATTCTGGTCACCCCGGATATGCAACTCCGGTTGCGGGATCTTGACTGCTTCTACCTTGAGCTTTTCAAACAAGGCATCCGTGCTGCCCAGCGGCTTCATGCTGCCG
>JACQDX010000038.1 GCA_016200895.1 Burkholderiales bacterium | reverse complement strand
TTCGTGCATTTTTCCATCACTGATATGGATAAATGCGGGTATCGCTCCTCGCAAATCAAGCAGCGTATGCAGTTTAATTGCGGCTTTAGTCTTGCGAAACGGAGCCCAGTCAAACAGCGTCAAACACAGATCAATTGTTGTCGCATCCAGTGCATAAACACTGGCGTCAAGATCCACAGTCATCGGCGTATCCGTGTACAACTCTCTGGCCCGTACAATCAAACGTTGAGCCAGAGCGTGGTAGATGCGCCAGTCACGTTGATTGAGCGCATCAGACAGTGTGGATCGTGCCGGAATATTCTTCAATCCCATGTGAAACAACTTCGCCCGATTGGCCGTCAGGCACACTTCAATGTCTCGTAGCGATTCACGCCAGGTCAACTGCGAAAACGCCATGATACGAAACAAATCGGCACAGCTCAGCGTTTTTACTCCAGCATCACCTCCATGGCGACCAATGATGCGGCTAAAGGTTTTCCATGGCACAAATTCCATCACTTGTGCAAACAGCGTTTTGCCCACGTTCATGAATATCCCCAAGCTTAATAAACCGGAGATTATCGCAAATGGCAAATTTCAAATTCAAATCGTGGACACCCCTAAAACCTCGAAAACCCGCGCCTGTATTAGCTTTGCTGGTTCTGCCAGTCAATTTAACCGGACACTAGTGCTTCAAGATAAGTCTTAATTTTTTAAGTCAGGCTATTTCAATTTAAGATTACTGGGTTCATTGGCCGCAGGTGAGGGCGGTTCCGCTATTTTTCCAAGCAGCTTGCTTGAGGGCGTTGCAGGCATGCTTAATGAATCGAGAGTATCAGCAGTTACATGCTTTGTGCTTTTCTGCGCCAAGTCCAGATGCGCTGTTTTGCTCTCAATTGATGCTGTGCCTGCAACTAATAATTTTTTATCGGGGCACATCTGTTCTGCCAGCCTTGTTGCTTCCTTTATTTCTTGCGCAGGTGCCTGACGTTGTGCCATGGATGTAATGACCATGTCCCAGTCTTTGGAATAAGATTGCTGCTCGCTGGCATTCAGTGGACGTTGTCTTTCAATTTTTAAGGCTTGTTCTGCCGTGGTTTGTGAGGCGACTGATGTTTCGCGATTATCATAAAGTTTGCTTTTATTGCGGTCAAAAACTTGTACCTGTATCGGCGTGTCAGTTTGCTTGTTTTCCACAAGTTGCAAGGTTTTGGGTAAGCCTTCGTAGGCAGAGGCTTCGACTTCACGGGGAACCCAGCGTGGCGCACCCTTTTGCACGCCTTCTTCAAAACGCTTCAGCACACCAAGATGGCTTACTTCTGGCTGTACTGCTAAAGCACGTACTATCACTTCATATCCAGCATCTTTTAAGGTATTGATTTGTTTTTCAGTGCTTTGAGGATTACCCAGCGTGCCATCGATCATGATATTGCGCCGGTTGGCGACGGCAGAAGAAAACAGCGATTTACCCCATGCGCTGGCATCGGCATGAGAAAGATCTGCAGCGATTTTTTCTGTCGCAGGATCGCGCTGCCATGAACGATAAGAGGGATGGTTTTCCCGCAAATTGTCGACATCAATATGTACTGTTTTTTCAGCCGACAATTCTTCGATCGTTTTTCTTGCAAGACCCCCTTTGCCCGATCCCGGTTGTCCGCCCAGAAAAATAGCAACTGGCTGTTCTCCAGATTCAAGTGCGCGCGTGCTGGCGAGCATTTTTGCTTCAATTCTTTGTTTGAAGATTTTTTCATGAATCTCCGAGGATAGTTTTCCTTCGTCGCTCATTTCCCACCTTTCGACGCCAGATATGCATCGCGTTCAGCATCTTCAGTTTTGAGTTGCAGCGTGTATGTCTGTATCAGGTGATCTAGTTCATTCAATTCCAATGTGTAAAATGTGCTGCGCTTTAGTTCCAGCGCAATTTGTTCCTTGAGCAGGATGGCCAGTCTTGCCTCATCAGGGTTGCTCTTACTATCTTCGTCGTGCATCCAGGCAGAGCGGATCGCGATCAGGCCACCGACGATATCCCCTGCCAGTTCGGCTTTTTGTTCTTTCCGGTGATTTGCCTCATCGAAATTGCTCATGGATATCCTTCAAAAATTTGTTTGAAAATTAATTTAATTTTATGGTGATTTGCTATTGAGATAACAATTTTTCTTGAATTGAATTGTTTCAACATATGACAGACGTTTAGCCATATCAGCCAAATGTGAATACTCAGACCTGGCTGTGAGGGGATGTCACTTGCACATCAATTGAGAATTGCTTGCGATAATTACCAGGGCTATTAGCGACGATGCGACGGAAGTGGCGGCGCAGAGACTCTTCTGAGCCAAAGCCTGCCAGTTCAGCTATCTGTGGCAAGCTGGTGTTGGGTGACTCCAGCAATTCCTTGGCGATGGCAACACGTTCACGTATCAGCCATTCCCCGGGTGCCATGCCTGTGCTGTCCTTGAAATGACGCTGAAGGGTGCGGGTACTCATGGCGGCTTTTTCTGCCATGGACGCCAGATTATGCGGCAGGGCAGGGTTGGATCTGACCCAGTCCATCAATTTTGCCAGACGCGCATGTTCATCACAGGGCATGGGGCGCGGTACAAACTGGGCTTGGCCGCCTTCACGATGGGGTGGCACTACCAGGCGCTGTGCCACCAGATTGGCGATCTTCGCACCATAATCTTTGCGCACCAGATGCAGCAACATATCCAGCCCCGCAGCAGAACCTGCTGATGTCATGATCTGTCCTTGATCCACGTAGAGGGCATTGGCCTGCACCTGAATTTGCGGATAGCGCTTGAGCAGTTTTTCAGCATAGCGCCAGTGAGTAGTGACGGTCTTGCCATCGAGTATGCCCGCCGCGGCCAGGATGAACACACCGGAGCAAATAGTGCAGATACGTGCGCCGCGCGCATAAGCCAGGCGGATTTTGTCCAGCAATGCTGTTGGCGGTATTTCGTCGGCATCACGCCATCCGGGGATGATGATGGTATCGGCCTGGTCCAGCATGTTCAAGTCATGCGGCACTTCTACAGTGATGCCGCCTGCCGCCCGCAATTTACCCGGTTCGGCAGCACAGACGGCAAAGCTATACCAGTCCACGCCTAGTTCCGGACGGTTCAGGGCAAATAATTCGACGGTGCAACCAAATTCAAAGGTGCACAATTGGTCATAGGCAAGGGCGACAACAAGATGCGGTTTCATGGCTTAATCTTACAATACCTTGCATATTGCGACATGAGAAATTTCACTCTCGCATCCAATCACGCAATTCGTAATACCAGTACGCACATTGTGCTGCCATCAAACCAAGGCTGCCAAAGCTGGGTGACAAACCGTAATGGTCCAGGCCATTGGGTAAGGATTGATTAGCGGCAATCGCTTGTGCCACTACTTCCCCCGCGAGAGTGGTCGGTGCCACGCCATGACCACCAAAACCCATGGCATACCAGACCCCATTTGGCAGGTAACCGATTTGTGGCATCTTGTGCTGGGCGTAGCTCATCAGGCCACTCCAGGCATATTCCACTTTTGTTCCCGCCAATTGCGGATACACCTTGAGCATGTCCTTGTACAATAATTCAGCAACTTCAGCAGGCTGTTTTTCGCATATGGAAATGCGCCCGCCCCAGAGCAGGCGGCTATCTGCCAGTGGCCGGTAATAATCGAAGGCAAAGCGGGTGTCATACACGGCGGCTGCGGTTTGCATCGCTGTTGGCAGTTTATCTCCGAGTTTTTCTGTCGCCATGACGTAGGTGGCGATTGGCAATACCGAGCGTGCCAGTTTGGGATAAAGTTTTTCAATATAACCGCCGCAGCACACGACTATATGTTTTGCTCTCACGGTGCCATTTGTGGTGCGTACTAATTTTTCTGCCTTATCGGTTTCAACGGCGCTTGCGCGGCTTTGCTCAAACACACGCACGCTCCCAGAACTCAAGATATTAGCCAAAGCGCGGGCATATTTCAAAGGGTGAAAATGAAAGGCATTTTGTTCGTGCAGAGCACCAAAGTACCGGTCAGTGTGCAAGGCTGCCCGGGTTCGTTCCTGTGACCATGGTGTCCAGTCCACGTCAAATTCCCGCAGCATGAATTCCCTTTGTTGCCGGAGTTTTTGCTCATCATCAAACCAGTTGGTCAGCAAGACCCCGCTTTCGTTAAGGTCACAATCTATTTGATATTGCGTGATGCGTTTCCGTATCAGGGCCACTGCATCGAGTGTTAACTGATATAGATTTCGGGCAGGTTCGCGGCCTATTTGTTTGATAAGGGCTGCATTGTCGAGACTGAAACCGCCGAACACAAATCCACCATTGCGGCCGGATGCGCCATGCCCGATCTCGTCAGCTTCCAGCAAGACGATATTGCTGACACCACGCTCCACCAATCCCAATGCTGTTGCCAAACCAGCAAATCCCCCGCCGATGATGCAGACTTCGCAGTCCAGGTTTTCTTGGAGACGAGGATAGTTAATAGAATTAGCGCTGGCTTGATAAAAGGTTTGCTCCAAATTTTCTTGAATGATCATAGACTCTTACTCATGGGCTCTTATCTTAAACCCTTAGCGCGGCGGAAAAGCCGTCAAATTACACGCAACAGCTCTGTCAAAGCAAGCCTGAATTTTATTACCTCGCTGTTTACTTTTGTTTTACTGCCAATTACACTCTGTTGGCAAACTTGCTTTAAGAGTTGTCGTAAACGTTTACGTCAATCAACGCGCCAAAGTCATCGGTCTTGCAGGGGTCACAGTCCACGTGCAGATATGCATTTAATGGAAAGGCGCGTGTTTGACTGGTTTATGGAACTTTTATGAAAACTCGAAAAAATCTCTCTTCTGGTTCCCACATGCGTAAATTGCCAGCACGTTATGCAGGATTGGTCATGCCCTTCCTTTTATCAATACTGATGACCTTTATCGTTTCGCTCATCAGCACCTTGCGCAGTGTTGGATTGGTGGATCATTTCCTGCAAATCTGGATGGGCTCGTGGGCTTTGTCTTGGGTGTTCGCGTTTCCCACATTGCTGATGGTTTTACCCTTGGTCAGACGCATGACCAGTATGCTGGTTGAGGCGCCGGCTTAAGTAAGATTAAGTGCTTTCCTGGACATAGCTGCCGCATATCAGCAGATATGTTTTTACCTTAAACCTCTCCTTGTTTTCTTACTGATCTCTGCTAGCCTGATTTTTGAAAGAGTTATCAGATAAATAGAAACATCTGCTTACAAGTATTTACTATTTATCACGTACAAATCATTGCGAATTTTATACTATTTCTTTTTGTAAATATATTATTTGATGGTGCAGGAATTTCATCCACTATCTCAATTCGTAACAATGAACACCGCATTTCTACAGGTAGTAAAAGATCGCAAACTTGCTCATGAACTGAGGCAGGTTGCAGATGATTTTGAAATTCTGGATTTTTTCAAACAATATGGCAGTTGCTGCTTTGCAATGTCCGCCATGCTGGCCCAAATACTGACAGAAAAAGGTTATGCCGCCAGTGTTCAAGGCTGCTATGCCGAAATCAAGCAAAATAATGGTGTGTTTTATATAGGTTATAAGGGTTTTGCGCACGAGCAGCAAAAGGAAGGGCATGCAGTCTGCATAGTCGATGAACAATATCTGATCGATTTTGGACTGGGTACCTTAAGAAAATTTTATTCAGAGGATTTCAGTCATGCGCTGGCCAGTGAAATCTCTGGCGACAACCCGGTTCTTGGTCATCTTGATCTGGAGAGCGGTGCTACTATCACCTGGCGTACAGACTGGGTGTCACCCATGGTGAAATTGGAATTGGAACATCAGCTTGCTGAAGTCGAACGTATATTAAGCGGCTACTATGATTTCCAAAAAAACCGTATGGCGTACCTGATCAAAAAGCTATTTGTAGGTAAAAATATTCCCATCCCCAATCCTGCCGTATTGGCCAGAGTCAAAGCGCATGCATCGGCACAAGCGCAAGACAAAAAATTGTCTGAATTGGTTGATTAAGACTTTGTTGGCTTTTCAGCAGATTTCTTCACCGCCAAAGCCTTGCTTTCTTTTTTCAGGGCTTTGGATACCGGGCATACCGCTTGCATAAACGATGCCAGCGTGTTTGCCAGATTGTCCCCCTGCAGACGATAGAAAACAAATTGCCCGCGCTTGTCGCTGGCAATCAGCCCTGCCGACTCCAGTATGCGCAAATGCTTGGACAGGGAAGGCTTGGTCATTTCAAAACGCGTAGCAATTTCACCGGCAGACAATTCTGTCTCCGATAAATAAGCCAGAATCTTCCGGCGTGGCGTCGATGCCAGGGCTTCAAATACTTTTTCCATAGCGAGTAAATCAATGATGATAATTCATCATAGCATTTTGTCGTTCAATGGTGAAGTTAATTAGATAATTAGACATTTAGCTAAATAAGGTATATGCTTGTTTCATGATCTTCCGGAAATTGACTACACATCATGGAATCTGAAAAAAACGCCACAGCAACAACCACGGTCTATTACAACAGTGCCTGTCCGGTATGTGATGCGGGCATACGCGACCAGCGTGGGCGCATGCAGGCATGTAATATCAATTGGGTTGATGTGCATACTGAACCTGGTGCGGTAGCTGAAATTTATAGTGAGCTGGAAGCAGTGCGCGAACGCCTGCATGTGCGCAATGCCGATGGTGAGCTGTTGGTAGGTGAGCAGGCACTGGCCGCCTTGTGGTCGCAAACCAGTGGCCGACACTGGCTGGCCTGGCTGGCATTACGCCTGAATTTTCTGACCCGACCATTGTATAACTTCATCGCCAGACATCTGTATCGCTGGAACCGCAGGCGCGGTCACTGGTAAGCCAGTCCCAACATCATCAAACAATAGAGAATGCCATGACTACAATTCACACTACAGAAAGCAATGCAGATCCGGCTGAACTGGCACGCTTCAACAATCTGGCAAGCCGCTGGTGGGATGAAAATTCAGAATTCAGACCCCTGCACAGGATTAATCCACACAGATTGGAATGGATAGACCGTCTGGTTCAGCTTGCTGATAAACAGGTCCTGGATGTAGGTTGTGGCGGCGGCATTTTGGCTGAGGCTATGGCACGCAGAGGTGCAAAAGTGACAGGTATAGACCTGGCCGACAAGCCCTTGCAAATCGCGCAATGGCATGCGCAAGCTCAGAATGTAGATGTGCACTATGCAAAAAGCAGTGCAGAAACCTGGGCTGAGGGATGGGCTGAAGGATGGGCTGAGAGACTTGCTGAGCCCCATGCAGGACATTACGATGTCATTACCTGTATGGAAATGCTGGAACACGTGCCATCTCCGGCAGCCGTTATTCAAGCCTGTGCAAAGATGGTCAAACCTGGTGGCTGGGTATTTTTCTCAACGATCAACCGCAATCCCCTGAGCTTTGCGCTGGCTATTGTGGCGATTGAATACATCATGCGCATCCTGCCGCAAGGCACACATCAATATGCACGCTTTATCAAACCCACAGAATTACTCGCGATGGCAAACGCGAGTGGTCTGGAATTGCAGGACAAGCATGGCTTGGGCTATAACCCGCTAACCCAGCGCTTCCGCCTGCATGGTTTTATGGGGGTGGGTTACTTATTGGCGATGCAGAAGCCATTGCAGGCTAAATTCCAGGCTTAATTCCAGGCTCAATTACAGGTGTCAAATCCAGCATACCTGAATAGCTGAGCAACAAACCCAAGCCAGGCATGACAAAACCCACATAAAAGCGATAACGCCCATTTTCTATGCGTTTATAGGCTTGCGATTGAGGGAATAGCCGCACCGGTACAGGTATGCCATGCAGGCTGGCACCAAGGACGCGCCAGTTCCAGCCACCGCCTTCCAGTATGTCTACTGTCAGGCGAAAATGCATGAGCCCCGTGCTTTCTTGCCAATGGCCATGCGGATAATGGCCATGTGGTGCAAACACGGTAACCAGCTCTTGTGCATCACCATCTGGCGCGATGAATTCTCTGGCCCAAATCAATTTACCTGCTGCATGACTGATACTGACTTTGTAGCCGGACCGTGCGTGTCTGGTTGGCACGCACAGTTTTCTTGCCAGCTTGCGTCCCAGTATGCCAGCCAGGCCCTTGCCCAGTTTGATATCTACTTCGCCTTGCAAGCTCCCGCCGTGTATATGTATTTGCTGCAAGAGAGGATGCAAATCCTGAAAAGACTCACCAAACCAGACTTGGGACGAGGTAACAGGCGGAGTCTGAATGAAGGTTTCTGTCGTCATGGACGCAATTGTAATCCCTGTAAATTAAAAAACCGTAGTGCAAACAATAGCTCTCAAGCCGCAATCGCTATTTCTTTTTCCTCAATTTGGCGCAGTAAAATGCTTGCTGGTATGAGAAAACCAAGGTTCCGCTTCTTTTTTGCAGCCCATGGCATTAAAATCCCGCACCAAACACCTATTTTTACAATGCTATTGCGCCACACATATATGCAGGCACTGCAATAAGAACATACAAGCAAACGTACAAAAAGAACGTATAAGAGAAAGTACAAGACATGGTTTTTAGTACGGTTACCTTTTTATTTTATTTTTTACCTATTTTCCTCGTCCTGTATTTTGCGCTGCCGTTTCGCCACATGCGCAATATTGTATTACTGGTCGCCAGTCTCATATTTTATGCCTGGGGTGAACCGAAAAACCTGCCTTTGTTGTTGATTTCTATCTTGCTCAATTATCTGTGTGGGCTGGGCATGGGAAAGGCGCAAGAGAAAGGCGGCACGGGCAAAGTCGTTTTCATGGCAGGTATAAGCCTCAATCTCTTATTGCTGGCCTATTTTAAATACTTCAATTTTGCCTGGGGTAGCCTGATTGCCGTGCTTGGCAGGATAGGTATCAATATGCCAGAGGTGGAGGCCGTGACGCTGCCCTTGGGTATTTCTTTCTTTTCCTTCCATGCGATTTCTTATCTGGTGGATGTGTATCGTAAAAAGACTACGCATGAAAAGAATCTGTTTGCGCTTGCCATGTATATCACCATGTTCCCGCAATTGATTGCCGGGCCCATTATTCGCTTCTCTACCATTGCCAGACAATTGCATCAGCGCC
Organism: Burkholderiales bacterium; assembly: GCA_016200895.1. Lineage (GTDB taxonomy): Bacteria > Pseudomonadota > Gammaproteobacteria > Burkholderiales > Burkholderiaceae_D > Undibacterium. The sequence goes on along the minus strand of JACQDX010000038.1, from coordinate 3,827 downwards.
ACCATACCTTGCGCAGGGTGGAGCTGGGTAGCAAGATTTTCATCCTTGGTCTGGCGCAAAAAGTGTTGATCGCCAATAGTGTCGCTTTGCCAGCCGACCAGATATTTTCATTGGCGCCAGAAGCACTTGGCCTTGCCAGTGCCTGGCTGGGCATCACTTGCTATACTTTACAAATCTATTTTGATTTCTTTGGTTATTCGAATATGGCGATAGGATTGGGCCTGGTCACAGGCTTTAGCATTCCACGCAATTTCAATTACCCCTATGTCGCGCAATCGATTACTGAATTCTGGCAGCGCTGGCATCTGAGTTTGTCACGTTGGTTCCGTGACTATCTTTATATACCGCTGGGTGGCAACCGTGGCTCCAGCCTGGCTACTTACCGTAACCTGTTCATTGTGTTTTTTCTGTGTGGCCTCTGGCATGGCGCGAGCTGGACCTTTGTAGTCTGGGGTCTGTATCACGGCGCTTTTCTGGTGCTGGAGCGCATAGGTCTGAAAAAATACATGGCGGGTTTGCCAAGGCCATTCAGGCATGCTTATACCATCTTGATAGTGATGGTAGGCTGGGTATTTTTCCGCTGCGACAACTTCTCACAAGCCTTGCATTACCTGATGGCCATGGCTGGTGGCATGTCTGCAGATAATGCCATCGCACCCGTCATGAGCTTTATGAATGGCACGGTGATCACAGCTTTGGCCGCAGGGGTACTGGTATCGACACCCGTCTTGCAGGTACTGAATAAACCAAATGCGCCAGCCAGAATATTGGCACCTGCGATCAGTCTGATGTTCTTTATTTTGTCGGCTGTCAGTTTGGCGACTGGGGCTTACAACCCTTTTATTTATTTCCGTTTCTGAGGCTGGATCATGACTATGAGCAATTCCAGCATAACAAGTTTGCAGGCCACCATGAAAAAGCGTTTATACGGGCGCATCATTTTTATTATCGCTTTCTTTGGTATTTTGCTGACACCCGCTCTTGTTCATTTGAGCGGAAAATTACAAGGCCCCAGTATAGAAAACCGCGCACTCGCCAGCAAGCCGGTATTACCTAAAACATTCGCAGAATCCTTGAAATTTCCTGCACTGGTTGATGCCTATCTTAATGACCACTTCGGCCTGAGAAATAATCTGGTGGCATGGAATAATAAATTGCGTTATCACGTGCTTGGCGATATCAATGCCGTGCAACTGACTGCTGGTAAAGACGGCTATATCTTCTTCAACTCACACGCTGCCAATACTCCCTTGGCCATGATACATTTTTTGTGCGGCAAAAACGTCTCAGAGAAAGACCGGGCAGAGATAGTCAGGACCGCATCAGGCTTCATGCACATGGCAGTACAGCTTAAACCGGAAAGTTATCTGTTGCTGGTGCCGACCAAGCCGGTCGTCTATGCGGATAAATTACCAGACTGGTTGCAACAGCAATGTGCACAATATACCCCCAGCTTGCCTGGTGTCGTAGCCACACTCAAGTCCTTGCCAGGACTAAAAGATAAAATTATTTATCCACTGACAGAAATGCAGACACTCAAGAAAAGCATGGCCGTATTTCCAAAAAATACCTTTCACTGGACAGGTGACGGACCAGAGCCGGTGGCGCAACTGGTCGCAGAAAATTACCTGCATCGCAAAAGATTAACGACACTGACGAGCAATCTGCATGATGTCGCATCCGACATACAGCAATTCTTGCCAGGTGTGGCGTTAACTGTGCCTACCCATGATCCTGATTATGCCAAGGCTGGCATTACTGCTTGCCTTGGTGTCGCCTGTTTTCCAGAGTTTGTCGACACGGCGGAAAAAATTGGTGATGTCTCACGCTATCGCCATAGCAATAGACAAGGCCCAAAATTGCTCGTGATTTCAGACTCATTCGGCCAAGGAATTGCAGGCTTTTTTTCAGAATACTATGGCGAAGTCTGGCATATCTCTTTGAATAGCATCAATCAACTCAGTGATAAAGAGCAAGCCAGGTTCAAACAGATTTTGCTCAATGAGTATGCGCCTGATCAGGTCCTGTATGTCTTTCACGATGCAGCAGTGTCCTATTTTGAGAGAAATAGCAGTACCCTGTTAAACGCAGGTCAGTAATTTCTTGAGAGCCCCCTTGCTCCTGGCAAGGCTCGATATTCGAAACCTTCAATGTCAATCTTGATGAGATCAATTTTTCTGTCCGATGGAATAACATTGTCCAGCGGCATGCTGGCAACCACGGTACTTTTCTAGAGTCTGCTAATTTGCCGACAAATGGGTCATCTTGTCGTTGCTGTATGAACTATTCAGTCTCAGCATGTTGAAATCTTCGCCTGCCGCGCTAATGTTGATTTTGATATTCTTGAAATTAATTCCCTCTTCCTGAGTTCTATGAATTTGACAGTATTGATCCAATATTTCAGTGTGTAGCAGCAAGCTAGCTCCAACATGTCCTCCAGCTAATTTCTTCTAGTCCTACAAATCGGCGGTCCCGTGTCCTATATCTGGGTCTCTGGTGCGCTGCTACGATACATTCCATGCCTCTGCATTAGTGGTTCAAAAAATTAATCAGGCTAATCTGTTCTTTCTAAATAAAGGAAACATCATGAAAAAAATAATTTCTATCTTAATGATTTCTGTTGCGGGTTTTGCTGCAAGTTTCAGTTTTGCCGCCACTGACGTGGCAAAAGCAAACTTCAAGGCAACGGAAGAACGTGCCGAAGCTGATTTCAAGGTAGCAAAGGCGAAGTGTGATGCATTGAAGGACAATGCAAAAGACGTTTGCGTGGAAGAAGCCAAAGTCGTGCTTACACGTGCCAAGGCAGAAGCTTTGGTGAACTATGAAAACACCCCAAAAAATCACGTCAAAGCGGCTACTGATGTTGCCGATGCTGAGTACGCACTGGCCGTTGAGAAATGTGATAACAAATCCGGCAACGATAAAGATGTCTGCAAAAAAGAAGCCAAGGCCGCTCAAAAAATAGCAATTGCTGATGCTAAAGCAGGTAAGAAAATTTTTGATGCGAAAGTGGATGCGCTTTCAACAGCACTGGATGCCAACTACAAAGTTGCAATTGAAAAGTGCGATGCGATGTCTGGTCCGTCCAAGGATACATGCATCGCCGCCGCGAAAAAACAGTATAAATAATATTGATAAAATTGGATTTTAATCAAAATCCGGGCTGGCTTCGTGCCTTGTCGCCAGTTCATTATCGCGTTGACTTTTGACATGTTGACTTTGTAGTGCATTTTTACGACAGCTCTTTTGGCATTTCCCTCCATCTGATGCTTAAGCTTTGAAAACTAGTAGTTGCAAACTTACATAAGGAGTAAAAAATGAATAACTTCGTACAAAAAATCATGAGTGTTTTTCTGGCAATGATGATGGTCACTATGCTCGGTTGTGCTTCAACTCCGAAGAAGGAAAGTACCGGCGAATATATTGATGACACCCTCATCACCACCAAAGTGAAAGCTGCCATTGTCAATGAACCGACTTTGAAAGCAAGTGAAATCAATGTAGAAACTTTCAAAGGCATAGTTCAGTTAAGCGGTTTCGTTGCTGATCCTGCTTCCATCAGTAAGGCTGTCAGCGTGACGTCTGAGGTAAAAGGTGTGAGATCTGTCAAAAACGATATACGCGTTAAGTAACAAGTCACGCAACATATCATCTAACGCGAGCTTCATCCTGGTATGAGACTCGCGTTATTAGAACTCATTTCATAAATAGGATGAGTGCGAACAAGACGATTTGGGATGCAGTGCAAGGCCTAAGGTATGTACCCTGTGAAGCTAAGGCTGGTGCCTTAGCGAGGGCGAGGTAACAAACTGCACGCTGCAATGCGC
>JACQDX010000037.1 GCA_016200895.1 Burkholderiales bacterium | reverse complement strand
GGCCGGCAACGTCTTCGGGAACGGCCCCTGGAGTGCCGCCGTTGATTTTGCGACCGGTAATGCACCAGTCACTCCTCCTGCGACTGCGCCGACGGTTACCGCGCCAACAGGTTCGGGCAACACGACGACGCCGACCTTCACCTGGACAGCGGTGGCCGGGGCCGATTTTTACTATCTCTGGGTGGATGACCTCTCGACGGGTACTTCGCAGGTGATCGGGCAGACCCATGTCACGGGTACGAGCTATACCCCCACCACGCCGCTGACGGATAACCATTCGTATCGGACTTGGGTGCAGGCCGGCAACGTCTTCGGGAACGGCCCCTGGAGTTCTGCGGTCGATTTCGCAACCGGAACCGCGCCGGTCGCACCTCCTACCGCTGCGGCTACACTCACGAGCCCTGCCGCCTTTGTCCCGACCTTGCGCCCGACCTTCGGCTGGAATGCAGTAAGCGGCGCTTCGGATTACGACCTCTGGGTCGATGACCAATCCACAGGGACATCGCAGGTGGTCAGGCAGACCCAAGTCTCAGGGCTTTCTTTTTCTCCGGCCACCGATTTGGTGGACGGGCATACGTATCGCGCCTGGGTGCGGGCCGGGAACGTGTTCGGATACGGTCCTTGGAGTTCATATCGCGACACGACCATCGATACCGTTCAACCCAGCATCACGGGTCTTGCGGTCTCGCCAAGGCCCATCACGAACGTCAGGCGGCCCACCTTTTCGGGAGTTTTCTCGGCTTCAGTCAGTGGGATTGATACAGCACGAACGACCTTCCAGCTCGATTCGCAGGATGTCACGGCATCGGCTACCGCCGATTCATCCGGCTTTTCTTTTATGCCTACGGCCGATTTGAGCGAAGGGGCGCACGTTCTGCAGGTTACTGTCTACTCCGGCGCTGGTTTGACTACGACCGGCAGCATCAGTGTAACCACCGATTACACACCGCCCAGCGCGCCGATTATTACCAACCTGATTGTGACGGCGGACCGAATTACGGCCTCCGGTCCCACCGACCCGGACGTGGTAAGCGTTCACGCGGCGGCCGACACGGCGAACGTTGAAAGCGCGATCATTTCTTCTTTTGTCGTTGTTTTCGCTCGAACGGACAGCGATACCTTTACGGGCACAATTCAACTTGAAGACGCTGCGGGGAACCTTAGCCCTATTCTCCAGCAGTCGTTCGCGTTTGGAGTCAATGCGCCGCCGGTCTCCATTTCGGAATTGAATTTCTTCGTTCCGGGTGGCAAGCAGAAAATCGACGTTGGGTCCGACACGTTTACCGACAGCACAAGCGTGACGGTTCGGTACACTATTACCGGAGGCACGGCGCCATTCACTTCCACCGTCAATGGGACGAGTGCTTCTCCGATCGGTTCCGTTGGGAATATCTTTGAAGCTACGCTAAACAACCTCCCGAATGGCCGGCAGACCGTATTTGTTTCCGTTTCCGATTCGGCGGATCAGTCGGACAATACCGCTAAGGCCCTTGTTGTGGATGTGAGTTCACCTGCCATCACAATGACTGATGTGGTCAATACGGCTCCATTGAGTTTCCTGTATTTGAACGATTCCTCGGTCACCCCCGTTCGAGATACTACCAGCGATCTGTACTTCCCCCGGGCAACATACGATCGAAGGACCTTTGCACCCGCCGGTAATGCAAACGATGGAGAATCCAACATTCAGACCGTCCGAGTGTTGTTGTACCAAACCAATTGGCTTGCCAACGACCTTGCATTCCCCTTTCCGGATTATGGGCCTTACATTTCCTCATTGGTCAGCTCCTTGGTCAATCAGACGCCGATCGCGTCCGCGGTTGTTTACGATGGCTCTTCGGGCACTCCTGGGTCATTTCTTGAATTTTCTGCCACGAACCTGACGTCTGCACGTCCGGAAACGCCCGCCGGCAAAATTGAGGTCCTTATTCTAGAAGCAACGGATACCTTGGGGAACAAAGGCTATGCAAGCATTTCATTAAAGATCGATACATCGGCACCCAAACTAGGTGGGACCGTTTCGGGAAGTCCGCCCAATCAGACTTTCACCATGTCGGGCGGAGGACCGCTTCTGTACGTGTCGGCCGATACTGACGCGATTCGACTCATGAAAGCCGGAACGCGCATGCTCAGAGCCGAGCATGATGGTGCTTGGATTCTTCCGCAGTCTGTCCCAGGAAGCGGAAGCAGTGGTGTATCATTCGCAATCAATACCGAGGACATGGCGGGTAATTACGCTGATCAAACGGTTAACTTCAACAATACGGAAGCGGACGTTGCTGGTACCTATACCGAATTTTTCGGATTAACCGTAACGAGGACGGACTTCTTTGAATTTTTTGAGCCACCCGATAATTGGATTCCAGATTCTCATACGACTGGAATCTATGGTGGATCAGTTGCTGCGTCACGCTCACTAGCTGCTGATGGTGCCCAAATTGATGATCCGTCTCAATTTTATGGCTCCGGGACCAATTTGTCCGAGGTAACGATCAACAATCAAAACTGGCTGGTCAAATTGCCCTCATGGGCGGACCAGAGCCCTGTCTCGACTCCCTATAGCATTATCGCTTCGTTCCCGAACATAGGTCAGTATAATCTCGTAAGTCCAGCGACTGTTATTGCCGGGTCGCCTGTGCCCGTCACACCTCAATATAACATCCAGACAAACGTCTCTCTTTATATAGGTTCAATTGCCAAGGATTTACCAGGCAGCTCAAGTGCGTGGACCGGCGGTACGAGCGGCGAGGTGGATATCTCGCCGAGCGAAATACAAGGACTACGAGCAGGGAAATGCTCCGTTAGAGCAAACATCGGATCTACAAACTACGTGACGGGCTACAATTCAATATCCGTCCCAAAACCGCAAGATCAAGGCGGACTTCGTTTCACGAGTAGTATTGAGGAAGCTTCCGTCGAAGAGAGTATTATTTCTTCTGGTTCTGGAACATCTAAAGATAGGGCAATAACAGTATACGAAGTTACTCCAGATACCCTTGTAGCCGGACAGCGCACGAAGCTGCGCATTCGGGCCTATGTTGGCGACGATGCCAAGCCGGGTGACTTTGTTCCGGTGAGTTTCTCCCCATCGACCGGTCAGGGCGCAGGCACTGGTGCGCTCAACATCGTGCCAGTGGACACGAATGGGAATCCCGATCCAAATGGTACGCCAGGATCCTCTGGTAATGGGCGGGTAGTCTTTGAAGATTCCTTTAACGCAACCGTCTTTCAAACTGTGGAAGTGTTGGTTGAACCGAGCGTGGATGATCAGGCCACAACGGATGTGAACGAGGGCGCACTAGGCGTTTTTGATGTGACCGTTGCGGACAAGACGCTGCAACGCATGGTTAATGTCGTCAAGTTCGAATGGCAGGATCATGAGAACAAGCCGGTTTCAATTGTACATGAGACACCGCCTGATGACGAATCTCCATACCTTCAGGGCACGGGGCAACCAGGAGGTATTGGCGGATTCGGCGGCCCTCACTCAGATACAGGCTTCCATAATTTCCAAGACCCATTTAGATTCGCTGACCTCGTATTCAATAGCGCAGGCTCGGATGGATTAAAAACCATCACATGCAGCATGATTAGTAACGTATCGGAAACTCCGACTAATGGTATTGACGGCACAAACGCGTTTGTTTTGAAACAGCTGACCGCGGATTCGACTGCATACGCAACAGATAACGGAATCCTAGGGCTCATGATGCTGAACAATCCGCAAGGGTCTTCAGGGCAGCGAAAAACCTTTGACGCTCTGGTCATTAATCCGGTATTCGGCTTCAAGGGTACCCGAACATTTTACGAAACTGGTATTGGTACAAATACGTACATGACGAGGCGCTTGCTCTTGGTTGCAACGCTGGATTCATTAACAAGTCCGACAACAATGGCTGCTACTTTATCTACGGACGTACCAGGATCCAGCGGAGCCTACGCTACTGGGTCAACTCCTATAGTGTTATCGAAAACGGGAAGTGGGCTCACCTTTCAAACAATAAACGGATCATTCGTTGTAAGAATTAATCGAATAACATCGAATAATGCGGCGGCACCTGACGATTTCACAGCCACCGTCTCTTCAACGTTGTTGGACGTGTCAGGTCAAGATATTGACGCGATTGAATCAGGAAATACAACTTTAGAATTTCGCACTGACCTATTACATAATGCAGATACGCCAGCTATTCTTATTGGTAATGCCGATGCTGTTATCGGCGGAACCTACCACATAGCCTTTGCAGTTGCCGAAAGCTCTGCTCCGCCGCCGTGGGCAGGAAGAATCACGGTTTCACAAGGTGCAACTAGTGTTGTCGATGCTAATTTCAAGGTAGATCAATCCAAACCGAACGACCCGTTTCTCATGATGGACAAGACATCAGGCGGTACTTTGTTCATGTTTAAAGACGGTGCCGCTGCAATTATTCGTGGAAAAACAAATCAAATTCTTGCGCACGATGGAGACACTGTAGAGGCACGTGTTTCTACTGACAAG
>JACQDX010000034.1 GCA_016200895.1 Burkholderiales bacterium | reverse complement strand
GTTGTAAGTGTTGACACTGGTGGAGCTGGTGCCATTCTTGTTCATGATGAGATTGGCACCCAGCCTGTCTGCTGCACTGAGGGTCAGGGTGAACGAGGTGGCGGACGTGATCTCGACATTGCTGGTGGTGGTCAGGGCATAGCTGGCACCGCCTTCACCTTGCAGGCTGAATTTATTGGCGACGATGTCGTTGGTCGCACCTGTCAAACCAGTCAGCCCTGTTCCTGTCACGGTCAGTACACCCGTGTTGGCATCGTAAGTCGAGGAGGTAATGGTCGGGACCGGGATATTGCTGACGCTCAGAATGCCCCACCCTCGCCTCGAATACTCAGCTTTGGAACAGTAATATCATTATTTGCTCCCAGGATGCCGACGAATGACATGCCTATGCCGTGTAACACATGCGTCGATGCATTGTAGCTTAGGCCGAATAGTTGAGGTGTTACAGCAATGGCAGTTACCACATTGCTGGTAAGATCAGCACCAGAGGCAATGGACTGATCCCAACCAGTTGCAGCGGCCAAATTAAAACCGGTACCATCAACAGCAGATGTGCCGGTTTTATTGAGCAAACCATTGGCAGCGAGTTTGTCTGCTGCGTTGAGCGTCACAGAGAAAGTAGTGCCGCTGCTGGCAGTGACGTTAGTTGAAGTTAAAGTATAAGACCCGCCAGCTTGACCAATTAAAGATAATTTTGATACATCGATGGTATCGCCGCTATTGATATTAAGTGCAGATACACTCAACACACCCGTAAATGCTGAATAACTGGCACTGACTATATTTGGCACTGCATTTGAAACAGTTATATAGTTATTGAAAACACTTGAAATATCGCCACCCGTAATAACACTGTTCCAATCATCGGCTGAAATCAATTTATAAGCGGCAATGTTAGGAGAAAGCATTCCATTCTTGCTCAACAGATTATCGACAGCGGCAATATCAGCACCTGCCAGCGTGACAGAAAAACTGGTGGCTGAAGTGATTTCTACATTGCTGGTAGTGGATAAGGTGTAGCTTGCCCCTCCCTCAATAAGGACCGTCAGTTTGGATACCGTAATATCATTCGCTGGGCCTATGGTGCGCACCAGATTATTACCAGTGACGCTAAGGATTTTCGTCGCACCATCGTAAGTGGCGGACGTAATATTCGGTGTGGATACAAAAGAAGTGGTAATGACATTGCCCGTCAGATCCGCTGGAGCAGTGGTCGTCACATTCCAATTGGCCGCCGCCGCAAGGTTGAAAGTCGTTCCATCGACAGCAGTCGTACCATTCTTATTCAGAATCCCGTTTATCGCGAGCGCATCTGCCGCATTCAAGGTAAAACTGAAATCCAAAGAACTTGCAGTAACATTGGGGCTGGTTAGCGTGTAAGACCCGCCTTGACCGGTGACGGTTAATTTGCCGACATCAATCGTATCGCCAGGATTAAAATTACCCCTCACATTCAATTGGTTAGTGATAGCAGAATAACTTGCATAGCCGATGGCTGGACGAGCGTTCATCACCGTGATGCTATTGCCGGTCAGGTCAGAAATATCTCCGCCAGTAACTACAGAATTCCAATCATCCCCAACAGCAATATTGTAGGTAGTATTGCTGACAAGTGAGGTAGACCCATTTTTATTAAGTAAGGTCTCAACTGCTGCAATATCTGCACCTGACAAAGTGACGCTAAAGACGAGGCCAATAAGCTCCTCTACATTGCTGCTGCTTGACAAAGTATAAGATGCACCGCCGTCGCCTGTAATTGTAATCTTTGATACATTGATGTCGTTCGTCGCACCCGGAGTTTTTACAATATTGGTACCAGTTACAGACAAAATATGCGTCGCGACGTCATAGCTTGCATAAGTGATTGTCGGTGTGGGTAGGTTCGACACCGATACCGGGTTACCGTTAAGATCGGAACCACTAGCCAACGTAACGTCCCAGTTCCCTACTGCCATCAGATCAAACGCGGTACCATCAACCGCCGACGTACCAATCTTGTTCAGCAATCCATTCACTGAGTCTCTGTCAAAGGCACCCAGAGTGATGGAGAAAGTCGTATTGCTGCTCGCCGTCACATTCGGCACAGGTATGTTAAATGCAAGACCTCCCTGCCCGACCAGCCATAGCGATGATGAGTTGATGGTATCGCCAGCCCCGATATTAAGTGCAGAGACAGTTAAAACACCGGTCGTTGCATCGTAGGTGGCACTGTTTATGATAGGAGAAGGATTTGAAACGGTAATTGCGTTACCAGTCAAATCTTGAATATTGCCCCCGGTGACGACGCTATTCCAATCATCAGCCGCAGCGATGTTGTAGGTAGTATTACTAACAGATGAAGTGCCGCTTTTATTCAAGAGGGCATCGACAGCAGAAATATCAACGCCAGCCAGGGTAAAACTAAAGCTGGTATCCGAAATAATTTCTACATTAGATGTTGTGGACAAAGTACGTGTAGCCCCTCCATCACCGGTAATAGTCAGTTTGGAAATCGCAATGTCGTTTGCTGCCCCGATAGTCTGCACCAGATTCGTGCCTGTGACAGTGAATACATGCGTCGCACCATTGTAAGTGGCTGAGGTGATCGTGGGTATCGCCACATTTGAAACGGTCACTACGTTGACAGTGTCAGCCCCAGTGTTGAGAGTTTGATCCCAGCCCGCACTCGCATTCAGATTGAAAATGGTTCCGCTATCCGCGGTCGTGCCATTTTTATTGAGCAAGCCATTTACAAGCAGTTTGTCAGTCGCATTCAAGGTCACCGAAAATGCTGTAGCACTGCTGGCGGTGACATTGGGGGTTGTTAAAGTGTAGGAGTTACCAGACTGGCCCGACAAGGCGAGTTTAGAGACATCAATGATGTTACCACCAACAATATTGACAGCAGAAACCAACAAGATGCCAGTCACTGCGTCGTAAGTCGAACTCAATATGCTTGGCGCAGCATTTGAAACGGTAATGCCATTACCACTCAGGTCGGCGATGTTGCCACCAGTGATGACGCTATTCCAGTCATCGGATGCGGCTAGATTGTAAGTAGTGGAACTGCTGGCAGAAGTACTGCCATTTTTGTTCAAGAGTGCATCAACAGCAGCAATGTCGGCACCCGCAAGTGTGAAGGAAAAGCTGGTGGCAGAAGTCACTTCGACATTGCCGGTGGTCGAGAAGGTGTGTGTTGCACCGCCTTCACCAGTGATAGTCAGCTTGGAAATCGTTATGTCATTGATCGCACCTATGGTCTTGACGAGGTTGGTGCCGGTCACGGTGAAGACGTGCGTTGTGCCGTCGTAGGTCGCAGAGGTGATCGTTGGTGCAGTGACGTTGGAGACGGTCACTGCGTTGCCTGTCAGGTCGGCCGGTGCACTTGTCATCCAGTTAGCCGCTGCTGCCACATTGAAAGCTGTGGTATCAACGGCAGTTGTACCGTTGTTGTTCAGGATACCATTGACGGCCAGTTTATCTGTCGCATTAAGGGTAAAACTGATCGTCGTCGCATTGCTGGCGGTCACGCCAGGTGTGGTGGTCAAAGTATAAGATCCACCCTGACCATTGAGCGACAGTTTGCTGACATCAACTGCACCACCATTGATGATATCCAAACCAGTAATTGTCAGCGTACCTGTGCTGGCATCATAGGCAGCACTGGTGATTGACGCTGGCGGTACCGCAGAGGTAAATGTCCAGGTCGAGGTTGATGAAATACCGTTGAAAGTCTTGTTCGCGCCATCTTTAAAAGCACCACTGTCAATCAAGACATAATATCCTGTGGTACCCGCAAAATTGGCTGTGGGGTTAATCGTGACTTTACTGTTGGCACCTCCGGTGCCGCTACTGAAAGTCACCTTGCTGCTGTCTGTTGCAGCGATGGTTTCCAGTATCGCGTTATCGGACTGTCGGTAGATAACAATATTCTTGGCGGCAACGGCAGTAACAGCCTCACCAAAGTCTATGACCAGATCGTAATTGACAGGGACATCAACGACACCATTGGCAGGCGACATAATACCGCTGAAATTAAAGCTGCCATTGTCGCTGGATTCGAAAGCGCCGATGTCGGTCGAACCACCTCGGCCAAAACCACGGGCATCTGTTACTGGTGCACCAGTTGACGTACCGGCGTTGATGGCATTGCTGCCCGCCAGGATGGCAATGGTCTGTACTGCACCGCCATTGTTGGCCAGCGTACCCAGGGCAGTGCCCAGCGTCGTTATGGTGCCAGTCGTGGTATTGCTACCGCTGCCAGTAGTTCCTACCGTGCTGATGATCAGGTTATTGCTGCCTGTCAGCGAGGTCAATGTACCGATAAAAACATCATCGTCATCAGAAAGATTATTGGTGCTGCTATTGTTGGCGATGATGGTATTTTTGACCGTCAGCGTACCGCTGTTTTGTGTCAGATAAAGGCCGCCACCGCCAATTGCTGCGCCATTGCCACCAACAAATGAATTGCCGACGATAGTCGAGTTCGTTAGTGTTTTCGCGCCAGTACCTGAGAGACTGATCCCGCCGCCGCCGCCGATATTGTCGCCCGCCTTACCGGCCGAGTTACCTGCAATCGTCAGATTTGTCAGAGTCGCTACGGTACCGGCAGTAACGGCAATGCCGCCGCCATAACGACCATTGCTGGCAGCATTGCCACTGATGGTGGTATTCGAGATTGTGACATTCGCTGCATTGACATAGGCACCACCACCGTTACCTGATGAATACGTAGCAGTAGCCGTATTATTGGCAATGGTGGTATTGCTGATGCTGACAGACGCGCCCGCATCATAGAATACCAATCCGGCACCCTTGCTCGTAGAATTGTTATTCCTTAGGGCAACGTGATCAATCGTCAATGAACCTGAGTACATCATGGCGATCGCGCCATACCCGCCACTGGCATTCGTCAAGGTCATGCCAGAAATACTGAGTGACGAAGTATTGGGAGTACCAGAACTGGCTACAGAGGTAAAAATTGGTGAGCTATTGTTGCCGCTAATGGTCAGCAGATTTTCACCTGCGCCAACGATGGTCAGCGCATCACCGTTATTTGCTGAATCTACATTGATTGCACCAGAAGTCAGTGTCAGCGTTGCCGCACCACTGGCAAACAGGGCGGGATCAAAAACAATAGTATCAGCCGACCCGTCACCTATAGTGGCAGCCACCGCAGCTCGTAAAGATCCCGCGCCACTGTCATTCAGGTTGGTGACCTTGATGGTGGCGAGATCATACTGATAATGCTGGGCCGCGATTGCTGTGGTTTCTACCGCACCGCTATGGTATTCCAGGACCCAGTCACCATGCGCCCCGGTGTCATTGGTCGATGCGGCGACATCTGTGCCAGTCGCTTTGGCCAACTGATTCACAAAGTGGATGCCGGTATCGCCTTTGGCGACATCGCAACCATACAGCAAAATATCCGCCCCAGGTGCCATTGCCTTTTGTATGGTCGCAAGGCTGGCCTGATAGTCTGTCAGGTTATAGGAAGACAGCATGGTATTGCCAACTACCAGATAACCCTCGCCACCATGCGAGACGATATGAACAGCGGTGATATCGGCCTTGCCCTGCAAGGCATCAGCCATTTGCTGTACGCCATTCTTAAGCGGATCAAGTGTAATGACTTCAGTGCCTGGTTTGAGATTACCAATCAGGCTTTGCCAGTTTTGCAGCGTGCTGTCTACAAACACTACTTCATGCGCAGCAGTAATGGCTAAAGCAGGAGCAACAGTTATTGCTGGCGACGGTTGTATATGTAAAACAGTATCCGGTGCCATACTGGATGAAAAACTGAAAGATGAATTTGTATCAGAACTGGCAGTATTGAGGGGATTAGTCGATGTCATCTTCAGTTGTCAGTAGAATTCGGAACAAATTTGGCGGTAATTACATTAGCGCGACTACCTGTCGTATCTTTCCAGAAAGACAGTTGGCTGTATTGCTGAAACAAATCAGGAGGCAGTATGGTGTCGCGAGCCTGGAAGCTGACTTCTGATCTGACCTTATGCAAACCACGCATGCCCAGCGGGGCATCAAATTCTGGCGCGTCATATTGGATATTCAGGAAATCATGCTCAAACGGTTCAGCACCGATAAAGTCATAAATTAAAGGCAGCACTTTTTGCGGCGCTTGCGCCAGCAAGTCGTAATCGATGAGCAGCATGGAGCCAGCATGCTCGCTATAGAAGGCGCTCTTTAACGCAGCCCACGGATAGCCCACCATGCGGTTGCGCTGTGCCAAAGTCTCTACCCTGCTATAGACCGTAGCACGCTCATTGTCGTCATTGAAGAGGCGGGTTATTTCATACGGATCAGACGCATATTTGCGTTCTATACTATCCATCACCCAGGCGACATTGCGTACACAGGCAATCACTTTGGAACCAGGGAACTGGTCCATCAACATCGGCAGATGTGCCGTCCACATGCGGTTGGTATCAAACACCACGCTTTTATCATTGTGTTCAGCATAATAAGAATCGAACAGACCACGTACGAGACGCTTGCGCTCGGCCTTGGTAATCACTGGACCAAATTCTGTGCCTGCGCCAAACTGATGCAACATGCTGGTATATAAAGTACCGACAGGACTGGTCATCCCGGCATGAAAACGTGGATTTTGCAGTAGCAAGGCTGCCAGTAAGGTAGAGCCTGAGCGTGGCAGGCCAGAGATGAAATGGTAGGTGGGTGTTGTCATTATTTATGGCAGACAAAGCTAAAACTAAGTAGATGGAGTTTTCTCTAAAACAGAGCAAACTATCGAATTGAGGCTACACGATAGAAATGCATCGCTAAATGTCATTCAATTGCTTTTCGATCACTCACTCTGCTAACCGTTTCAAAGTGCGCTTTGATGAAAAGATAGACAAAAGGCAAAACAATACCTGAGAAGGTGGTAAAGATTTATTTTTCGTCAATGTAAAATGTTAAACATAGTTAAACTCGCTTTTTATTTACATACTGTATCGAATTTACCAACACTTCTTTCGTTTTGAGCACAAAGACAGTCTTAAAAACTGAAATTCAGTTTTAAGAAAAATCGTATATTCAATGCCGGGCGCGGGGTTATCGCATCGCAAAATTGGGAGAATGGCAAAAAAATACCCGCCTTATAAGACGGGTATTTCAAGAAATTGTATGGCTTTACATCACCGGAGCAACTTTAATTGCTGCTTATATTTATTCCTGATCAGACATGAGGCTTGATCGTCTCCAGCCATTTTTTCATGCGGTCTGCATCGGCCAGACGTGAATACTTGCCCTTGGAGTCAAGGAAAACCATGACGATATTGCGGCCTTCGATCATCGCCTGCATGACCAGGCAACGCCCTGCTTCGGCGATATAGCCAGTTTTTTGCAGGCCAATTTCCCATGCAGGGTTAATCACAAGTTTGTTGGAAGTGCCATATTCCAGGTTTTTTCCACCTGGTGCGACAACATATTTTGAATCAGTGGAGTACTGTCTGATTACAGGATGCTGATAAGCAGCATTCACCAATTTGACCAAGTCTCTTGCACTGGCGCGGTTCTGGCTGGAGAGACCGCTGGAATCAACATAATGCGTATCCGACATGCCCAATTGTTGGGCTTTAGTATTCATGGCCGTGACAAATGCAGGCAAGCCGCCCGGATAACTACGTCCCAGTGCTGAAGCTGCACGATTTTCTGAACTCATCAAAGCGATGTGCAACATGTCAGAGCGCGAGAGTTTGGCACCGATCTTCAAACGGGAACTGGTGTTTTTTTCCTTGTCGATGTCATCATTCGTCACTTCAATCTGCTCATCCATGTCCTGGTGGGCTTCCACCACAACCAGACTGGTCATAAGTTTGGTAATCGAGGCAATGGGCAGGGAGACTTCGGAATTTTTTTCAAACAAAACCTTGGAGCTATCCTGATCAACCACGTAAGCCACATTCGACTTCAGATCCAAAGGATCTTGTGTATTTTTCAAGCCAGCACTATCACCCATACTTGGCCTGTCCGGCACTTCACGCACCAGTGCCACACGTTCAGTAATCACCTTGCGCTTGCCATGCACCATGACGGTACGCTTGACCAGTGTGCCTGATGCAGTATGAATAACAATTTTTTTTTGAGGAGCCACATGCGTCTTGCCGTGAGTCGCATGTTTTTTGGAAGAATTTTTGTGTGAGTTTGTGGCAGCCAACACGCTAGCCACGGGCAAGAGTGCGATTAATGAGAAAACCACTGCACATCGGGCAAATTTCACCATTAATGACTCCAGATCAGATATGCCGAAAAGATAGTGCAGTGTAGCAAAATTCGGAAATTCCGCAAGGAAAATAAGGAGTTAGCGAAGCTTATTCATTAGGTGTATTAGACTAAGTTGCAAAAACATTCTGACTTTTAAACAAATTTCACAATTCAATTTCCAAAAATATTCAATTGTCTTTTCTAATCGATAAAACGAGCAAAGTCTGCGAGGCTGGCTCTTTCAGTTACCAGGGTATTTTCAATCTTGCTGTGATCCGCATAACCTAATGACATACCGCACACCAGCATTTCATCCTCCGGTAGCTTTAATTGCTGGAAGATAATTTTGTGATACTGAGTAAATGCTGCCTGTGGACATGTATCAAGGCCACGAGCACGTGCGGCGACCATGATACTTTGTAAAAACATGCCGTAGTCCAGCCAGGAGCCTTGCTCCATCACTCTGTCTATCGTAAAGATAAAACCAACAGGCGCATCAAAAAATGCGTAATTGCGGCCATGCTGTGCATGCATGCCAGTCTTGTTCTCACGTCCCAGACCTAGCAACGCATATAAGTCCCAACCTACTTTACGTCGGCGCTCCAGATAAGGTGTTACCCACTTGACAGGGTAATAATTATATTCTTGCTCATGTCCGCCCTGCCCCTCACTATTATGCGCAGCCAGGATGGCATTTGACAGTGCTTGCAGTTTTTCCCCAGTCAGCACATAAACCTTCCATGGCTGGGTATTACTGCCCGAAGGAGAACGTGCCGCTACTTCCAGTATTTGTTGTATATCTTCGCGGGTCACCGGTGTTGGTAAGAATGCGCGTATAGAGCGACGCGAAGTGATGGCTTCATCCACCACTTGCTGTGCAGTTGACATGATCATGGGAATTAAGCCTCTATGGTTTGCAAAAGCTGGCGCATGGCCGCCGGGATGGTGGTTGGACGGCGGTTTTCCCTGTCTACATAAACGTGAACGAAATGCCCCTGGGCAGCCGCATTGTCTTCGCCATTCTTGAAAATGCCTACTTCATAGCGAACGCTGGAATTACCCAGCTTGCTGACAGTAACGCCAGCCTCGATAACATCAGGAAAAGCCACCGAAGCCAGGTAATTGCACTGCGTTTCTATGACCAGACCAATGACAGGGCTGTTCTCTATGTCCAGCACCCCATTGATGATCAGAAACTGGTTCACGACCGTATCGAACCAGCTGTAATACACGACGTTATTAACATGCCCATAAGCATCGTTGTCCATCCAGCGAGTGGTAATTGCATGAAAATGCTTAAAGTCTTTTCTGGTTTTTGCTTGTATCGCCATCGCCTGCCCACCCTACCATAATTAGAAAATGAATTGCCCGAGCGCAAGTCTCAACACGAAAGTCTAACATAGGCAACACACTTCATTTTCTGGTCATAATTACCATACATAATTGCCGCAGGAAAAATGTTTCAATGATTTCTATTTTTCTTGTTTGTTTGTATTGTAAAAAAGTATTTTTAAATGCATAATTAATATATTGCGACGCACAAATTTATCTTGACTTCATTGTGCGAATCAATAGAATGTAACTTATTGCATCGCACAATTTCATGGTTTATTAATTAAGTCCAGCGCTGCAACATCTCGCTTAGCAATCGCCAGGTTTCTTGTATTCCACTTTCCTACTTAGGAGATGTCCATGTTTACTGCACCCGAACAAATTTCCGCAGCAACTAAAGCCAATTTCGATGCACAACTTGCTCTGTTCACTACATTGACAGGCAAAGCGTTTGAAGGCGTAGAAAAATTCATCGAACTGAATTTGAATGCCGTCAAATCCTCTTTGGAAGAAAGCTCAGCCGCAACCAAGCAATTGCTGGCTGCCAAAGACCCACAAGAATTTTTCAATCTGTCCGCAGCCCAGGCGCAACCTACTGCTGAAAAAGTATTGGCTTACAGCCGTCACCTGGCAAACATCACTTCCAGCACACAAGCAGAATTTACGCATGCTGCTGAAGTACAAATAGCAGAAACCAATCGCAAAGTTTTGTCTTTGATCGATGAAGTATCCAAAAATGCTCCAGCTGGTTCCGAGCAGTTTGTTTCCTTCTTCAAAACATCGATAGATAATGCAAATGCTGGTTACGATCACATCAGCAAAACCACCAAGCAAGCCGTTGAAGCGCTGGAAGCCAATTTGAACAATGTGGTCTCGACTGCAACTAAAGCTGCCACACCAAAAGCAGTAAAGAAATAAGCAAGCAAACCCATACTTGCCATGCGCTTTATTCGGCGCATAAAAAAAACCCCGCTGATATATACATATATATGCGGGGTTTTGTTATTCCATCCAGGCTTAAGGTGATGGCTGCATTTGTGCGGGAGAATTCTCCCAGGGCAAAGAACGGGTCAACAAGACATTCAAGAGATTGTCTTGAAAATTGATGTTATTTGTCAGTTGCACATGGTTCTCACACAAGAAGAACCAATAGGCAATCGGGATGAAACTGTCCTCGCTTTGCTCAGCCGATGGGTCCAGCGTTTCCCTTGCCAGAAGAGATGGTTTGGTAACCCGGCCATCGCCTGGTTCCAGCATCAGCTCTTCATAACGCACACCGGCAACTGGTTTGCGTATATGTGCAGGGTCCAGCCTGGTCAGTAATTGGTCGCCTTCTTTTTCCAGCATCAGGCGTGCTGGCGTCAAACTGCAATCACCGCCGAACAAAACATAGCGTATCGGTGTTTCTGGTTCTGGCGTAGATAAAGCCCACATGAAGCGACGGGCGCGTTCCAGCCGGTAAGAAAAGAAACGCTCCAGATCTTTCTGAGGCATACCTGACATAGCGGCTCCCTGTCCCTGAATACGTGCTTGTATTTCAGGATTGAAAAGGCTCCAGCGATAACGCTGCCAGGTTGCCATATCGAACAAATTATCGCCAAGAATATTGCCATCCGCATCGATTAGCCAGGTCACCAGAGGATGAGGAAATAATTGGTAACCACTGGGCATGGTTGCCAGCACTTCAGGCGGAATACGTCCCAGGCCTATCGGCTCTCCACTCAGGAAGGCGTGCAAGGACGAAGCCGAACCCAGATTGGGTGTACCCAGCAACACCAGTTTGCGTACCCGCGTTGTACCATACAGCGTCACTTGTTCATGCTCACCGCTGAGTACATCAGCGATACCGTAGCGCAGATAATAGCGGGCGACCAGTCCACCCATGCTGTGAGCAACCAGATCAACCCGCAATTGGGGATTCGCATAATCGCGTCGCACCTGATTGATCAAGGCTTCCAAAGCCATGGCATGAGTACTGTTATCTTGCCTGAAGTCATAAGGAAACAGATAGTAACGGCGTTCACCCTTTCGGATAGGGGTACCTGGCACGCCTTTTACATAACCACCAAATTTCTCCAGAGTACTGATGATGGGGCCATAAATATCCTGACCAAGCACCTTGTCAGCGACATCAAAAGCTTCCAGGTCATCAGGCAATACTTGCAAAGTTTGGGGATCAAATTTCAATGCCAGTTGGTGATAATCACCAAACAATATATCCGTAGTGGAACCCGGCCAGACTTCTTTGCCGGTATGGCGATTGCGTAGCTTAGAACCAAACAATCCCGGGATAAGAATCACAGGTGTGTTATCTGCCGCCTGATCACTGAGTCGGTACAGACGCGATAAATCTGGTCTGGGAGCAGATGCGCAGGACAATAATAAGCCACACAATAACAGGCAACTAAAAATGGGGAGGCATGGGGAATAAGACAAACTGAAACCTAAGTTGAACAAGCGCTTGAGTTGATTTGACATCTGCTTACTCCTCGCATGGAATCATGCATGCTGCAATCTGATTTTCACTTGCCTTTCTGATTGTAAATGACATCTGTCACTGCAAGATCGATGAATGACGATGGATGCGTAAAAAATAAAAAAAATACCTGCAATCACTTGCAGGCATTTGAAATGCCCGGACATAGCGATGCCATGCCAAGGGCTTACCTTACTTCGTAAATCGCATGGCTCGTATTAGCCTTCACCCAGATAAGCTGCCTGGACTTTAGGGTCATTCAGCATGTCTTTGGCGTCGCCACTCATGGTGATGGCACCAGAATCCATGACGTAACCACGATGGGCTGCTTGCAAAGCCAGTTTGGCGTTTTGCTCAACCAGCAGGATGGTAATACCCTGGGCTGACACATTACGCACCACTTCAAAAATCTTTTCGACCATGATAGGTGACAAGCCCATGGATGGTTCATCCAGCAACAGCAAGTTAGGATGACTCATCAAGGCCCGTGCCATGGCCAGCATCTGCTGCTCACCACCGGACAAAGTACCTGCCAATTGCGCCGAGCGCTCTTTCAGGCGAGGGAAAATGGAAAACCATTTTTCGACGTCAGCATTGATACCCGCTTTATCATTGCGGATATAGGCACCCATCATCAAGTTTTCCAGAATCGTCATACGGGTGAAAACACCACGGCCTTCTGGCACCATCGCAAGATGGTTTTTCACCATCTCGAAAGAGTTGACGTTACGGATGGAAGCACCCAGATAGACGATTTCGCCTTCGACCTTGCTGGCTGGCAGCGTGCCAGTAATGGCTTTCAGCGTCGTGGTCTTGCCCGCACCGTTGGCGCCAATGAGGGTAATCAATTCACCCTTGTTGACTTCCAGGTCTATCCCTTTAACGGCCTTGATGCCGCCGTAAGCAACTTTCAGATTGCTTATCTTTAATACGTTCTCAGCCATTAGTGACCACCTCCCAAATACGCTTCGATAACTGCCGGATTTTTCTGTATGTCTGCTGGCAAACCTTCTGCAATTGGTTTGCCGTAATCCAGAACAGTCATCCTGTCACATAATCCCATCATCAATTTGACGTCATGCTCAATCAGCAAAATCGTCTTGCCTTCTGCCTTGATCTTGACCAGCAACTCACGCAGTGCAAGTTTTTCGGTCGCATTCATACCGGCTGCGGGTTCATCCAGTGCCAGCAGTTTTGGATCAGTTGCCAGTGCACGGGCAATTTCCAGGCGGCGTTGATCACCATAAGACAGGAACTTGGATGTGCGGCTGGCGAACTGACCAATGCCGACGAAATCCAGCAACTCTTGTGCACGCTTACGAATATCCAATTCTTCTTTACGTGCAGCAGGATGGCGGAATACCGCGCCGAACACACCTTGATGGGTACGGATATGGCGACCTACCATGACGTTTTCCAGCGCAGTCATTTCGCCAAACAGGCGGATGTTCTGGAAAGTCCTGGCGATACCAGCCTTGGCTACTTCATGCGGTGCCGATGGTGAATATGGCTTGCCATCGAGCTCAAAAGTGCCAGTGTCAGGCTGGTACAAACCGGTAATGACATTGAAAAAAGTTGTTTTGCCTGCGCCGTTCGGGCCGATCAGGCCATAAATCTGGCCTTTCTTGATATTAATGCCGACATTCGACAACGCTTGCAAGCCGCCAAAACGTTTATTGGCGCCTTCGATTTTTAAGATAGTCTGTTCAGTCATCTTGATCTTCCTTAAGCTGCCGCTTCGTTAGTCTTGGCCATACGATCTTCATGCTTCGGTGCAGGCCACAAGCCGGCAGGACGATTAAGCATGATGGCAACCATGGCGAAGCCGTACAACAATTGACGTAATACTTCGGCTTCGATCCAGACTTTACCGAAAATCAGATTTTGTACTGGCTCAACCACGTGACGCAATACTTCTGGCAAAGCAGCCAGCAATACGGCACCAAGGATCACACCCGGAATATGACCAATACCACCCAGCACCACCATCGCCAAAATCACGATGGATTCCATCAGGGAGAAAGACTCTGGTGAAACGAAACCCTGGAAGCTGGCAAACATCGCACCGGAAACACCACCGAAAGAAGCACCCATGGAGAACGCCAGCAATTTGACGTTACGGGTATTGATACCCATGGCCTTTGCAGCAATCTCATCTTCACGTATCGCTACCCAGGCGCGGCCCAGACGGGAATCTTGTAAACGCAGCGAGACGATGACAATCGCGATACACAGGAACAAGAACAAGAAGTAGTATGCATTCACCGAAGGCATGCTCATGCCCAGGAAACGCACCGTCGCATTCGAACCTTCTTCACCGCCCAAGGACACACCAAAGACGCGGATAGGGTCGATCATGTTGATCCCTTGAGGGCCGTTCGTAAAATTGATCGGCGCATTCATGTTGTTCATGAAAATACGAATAATTTCACCAAAGCCCAACGTCACAATCGCCAGATAATCACCTCGCAGCTTCAAGGTCGGTGCGCCCAGCAGAGCACCAAACATGCCTGCCACCGCTGCCGCAAATGGCACGATGATCCAGACTGACAAGTGAATACCGTTCTTGGTAATTTCAGGGCCGCAAACAGCGACCAGAAACTCACCCACTGCCGGGTAATTATTGACGAAAGATTCAAGGATAGTCGCAAACTGCTGCGATCCGAAAATCGCGGCCAGATAAGCACCGACAGCATAGAAAGCGATATAACCCAGATCCAGCAAACCGGCAAAACCGACCACGATATTCAGACCCAGCGCCAGCATGATATACAAGAGCGCGAAGTCAATAATCCTGACCCATGAATTACCAAAATTGGCCGCCACGAAGGGGAACAAGACCATGACCACGCCCAGCACAGCAAAACTGGCATAGGCTTTGGTTGGATTAGCTTTTACATCAAATATGGTTGACATTGATTTTCTCCTTACGCACGGTCAGCAACACGCTCACCCATGATGCCGGATGGACGCAAGGTCAGTACGATGATCAAAACGACGAAAGCAAAGATATCCTGATAGTGACTACCTAACACACCACCAGTCAGGTCACCGATATAACCGGCGCCCAGGCTTTCAATCAGACCCAGCACGATACCACCTACCATCGCGCCATAAATATTACCGATACCACCCAGGACCGCCGCCGAGAAGGCTTTCAGGCCAGGTACAAAGCCCATGGCAAACTGCGCGGATGAATAGTTGGCAGCCCACATCACACCAGCGATGGCAGCCAGTGCAGCGCCAATTGCAAAGGTTGCGACAATGACTTTGTTGGAATCAACACCCATCAAACCGGCAACCCGTGGATTTTCAGCCGTGGCACGCATAGCCCTGCCCATCTTGGTTTTTTCAACCAGCAAGACCAGGCCAACCATCGCCAGTGTCGCCAATACCAGCAAGACGATCTGGGTTTGGGAAATCACTGCACCACCGATTTGCACGGGGATGAAGGACATCACTGACGGGAAAGAGATAGGGCTGCGGCCCCAGAGCATCATGGCGAAAGTTTGCACCAGGATGGACACACCGATCGCGGTGATCAATGGGGCCAGGCGCGGTGCATTCCGTAATCGTCGGTAAGCGACGCGCTCTATCAATAGATTCACTGCGATACAAACTGGGATAGCTCCCAGAATCGCGATGATGAGCTTGATGATGCCTGGCAAATCAGGGGCAACTACTTGCAATACTTTAATGATACTCAGACCTGCCATCGCACCAACCATCAGTACGTCGCCATGCGCGAAGTTAATCAAATTCAGTACACCATAGACCATGGTATAACCGAGTGCGACCAGGGCATACATGCTGCCCAGCACCAGACCGTTAATAATTTGTTGGATAAAGGTATCCATATTTTGCTTCTCACTTTAAGAACGAAACGAATTTCTGAAAAAACCAGGAGATGAACTGTTTGCCATCTTGCCACCTGAAAGAATCAAGTAACAACAGGCAGGTTTCAGCAAAAATCATTCCTGATAAGGAAAGCGGCACCCTGTCTGGGTGCCGCCGGAATTCGAACGCGCGTTAGCCAAACAGGCGCGTCATCAAAGTAGAAGCAGTAATGGCGTAATTGATACACATAGTAGAACTCTCCTCAGCAACTTTTGGTAAAAGTTTTTGTAATATATTTTGACTTAAAGGTTATCCCAGTAAAGTCGGCGGGATTATACATAGTTTGTCTCTTCTTCCAGTGGTAAAAAAGCCACCGCAAGCTACGTACTTTCCACAAGTGCCGAATACCAGCATACACGTTTTGCCAAATCCGGCAAATACCGAACTTGATTGTGCCGCAATCTTAAACACGTATTTGCAAAATAAAATATCGAAAACAACAGCCAAAACAAATTTTTAATCAAATTCACTTACTTAAGAGAGTTACAAGCATCATATCTTTACTGCGGATAGTCCTTTGGGCATAGGGAAAGTCACAGCCTCTTCCACGCCATCAAGCGCCCTTACACTACGTGCACCCAGTTGGCGCAAACTGCTTATCACTTCCTGCACCAGCACTTCTGGTGCAGAAGCACCAGCGGTAACACCGATACGCAGGCTATTTTCCAGCCATTCAGGCTTGATCTGGCTGGCATTGTCGACCATATAGGCAGTCACACCTTTCTTCTCTGCGACCTCACGCAAACGGTTTGAATTAGAACTGTTCGGGCTACCGACCACCAATACCAGGTCCACTTGCGGTGCCATGAACTTCACTGCTTCCTGACGATTAGTAGTGGCGTAGCAAATATCGCCCTTTTTTGGTTCACTGATTAAGGGAAAGCGCTTTTTCAAAGCATCTATAATTTCTGCCGTGTCGTCAACAGACAAAGTCGTTTGTGATACAAAGGCCAGCATTTCTTTATTATTGACTTGCAAATTGGCCACATCAGCAACGGTTTCAACCAAATACATGCCCGCTTCAGATTGCCCCATCGTTCCCTCAACTTCAGGGTGACCATGGTGGCCTATCATGACGATCTCGCGCCCTTCTTTGCGCATCTTGGCAACTTCTATGTGTACCTTGGTGACCAATGGGCAAGTTGCATCAAAAATGGTTAAACCTCTGGATTCTGCTTCCTGACGCACGCTTTGTGAAACCCCATGCGCAGAAAATATCAGGGTATTACCGGCAGGGACATCGTCAAGTTCTTCAATGAAGATGGCACCTTTCTTTTTCAGGTCATTGACGACATAGGCGTTATGCACAATTTCATGTCTGACATAAATCGGCGCACCGAATTGTTGCAATGCACGCTCGACAATTTCGATGGCACGGTCAACACCGGCGCAAAATCCGCGTGGCTGGGCTAGTAAAATTTCTTTGTCCATAAGCTTTGATTAAAGAATCCCGATAATTTTTGTTTCAAACAGCACGGTTTGCCCGGCAAGAGGATGATTAAAATCAAACAAGGCCCCTTCCTCATCCAGTGCACGCAAGATGCCGGCAAACTTGCCACCAGCAGGTGCTGCAAATTCAACCAGATCACCAATCACATATTGCTCGCCAAAAGCTGAGTTTTCTTTTAGCGTAGCCAGCGACACTCTTTGTATCAAATCAGGATTGCGGGGGCCAAAGGCTTTTTCAGGTGCCAGTTCCTGCGTGGTATGCGACCCCTCTTCCAGGCCCAGCAAAGACGCTTCCAGTTCGGGAGCCAGTTGCCCGGTGCCCAGTTGCAAGGTTGCAGGGCGTTCTTTGAAGGTACTGAGTATATCTTCACCATCCAGCGTCGCAAGGCGATAATGCAGGGTCAGATAGGCATCGGGTGTCACGGTTGGGATAGCATTTGCAGACATGGTATGAAGCTGAAGTAATAGGCTGAGAATTTGATATTGTAAGCCAGCTTTAACTTATTAAGAGGTAAGGACAGCATTCTATGGAGAAAACTTAGATGGCAATCAATGAATGGCCGGAAGACCAGCGCCCTCGTGAACGACTGATCAAGCACGGAGCCAGCGCTTTATCAGACGCTGAATTACTCGCTGTTTTTCTGCGGGTCGGCGTCAAGGGCAAAAGCGCAGTCGACCTGGGACGCGACATGATCAAGCACTTTGGCTCTCTTTCTGGCCTGTTTGCAGCGAATATCAAGGATTTTTCTTCCATACACGGGCTGGGCGCAGCCAAGTATGCGCAATTACAAGCCGTACTGGAACTCGCCAAGCGGGCAATTTCTGAGCAATTGGAAGAGAATGCTTCCCTATCTTCGCCTCAGGCAGTCAAGAATTACCTGCAACTGATGATAGGCAATAAGCCGCACGAATCTTTTGCCATCCTCTATCTGGATATCAAAAATCGCCTGATTAAGGCTGAGGAATTATTTCGTGGTACCTTGAACCACGCGAGCGTTTATCCACGTGAAGTGGTCAAATCTGCCTTGCATCAAAATGCAGCCGCCATCATACTGGCCCATAATCACCCTTCCGGTTCATGCGAGCCCAGTCAGGCTGATATCAGCCTCACGCAAACCCTGAAGCAAGCTTTGGCACTCGTAGATGTGCGCATACTGGATCATTTCATCGTTGCGAATCCGAATGTGTACTCTTTTGCAGAACATGGCCTGATGTAATTATTTACCTCTCACCTCTGGCGTTTTGCGACATGTGGCAAATGCGTTGATGCTGATCTGGCCCTGCGTAAACCTGGTCTTGCGCGACTGTTTACTTAGCGTGAAATCAAGAAAATCAAATTGTTAAATATATTTTTTAAATAAGACACACTTGTTTTTCGCAAGTCGTTGATATTTCATGAGATTTTGTTTATACTTGCGTTTTTCCAATTTCGGAATCGTCTAAGGAGTTAAACATGGCACGTGTCTGCCAAGTGACTGGGAAGGGGCCAATGGTTGGCAACAACGTTTCCCACGCTAACAACAAAACAAAACGCCGCTTTTTGCCTAATCTGCAAAATCGTCGCTTTTTCGTAGAATCAGAAAACCGTTGGGTTTCTCTGCGCTTGTCCAATGCTGGTCTGCGCGTCATCGACAAAATTGGCATCGATGCCGTTTTGACTGACATGCGTGCTCGCGGCGAAAAAGTTTAAGCTAAACTATTGTTAGGAAAATATCATGGCTAAATCTGGTCGCGACAAAATCAAGCTGGAATCGACTGCTGGTACAGGTCACTTCTATACAACCTCCAAAAACAAGCGCACTATGCCTGAAAAAATGGAGATCATGAAGTTCGATCCTAAAGTACGTAAGCACGTTATCTACAAAGAAACCAAAATCAAGTAATTCTGATTTTAGTTCTGTAGAAAAAAAACCCTGCACTGCAGGGTTTTTTTATTTGCGCTGCTTTTTCCCACCATCACTAATAGCGAATGGCATATTTCACAGCTACTCCCTCAATACATCTCTCTCGATTCAACCTCCAGATCTGCCCGAATTTCTTCGGACATAGACTTGTTTCAAGCGTAAAGCTCCCAGGGCTCCCAATCAAGCCTGCACATCACCATACCTGGAGTAAGGCTTAGTGATCAATGCAATGCCCCTTAAGCAGACGCCAAGCGGTCTTGATGGCAATGAACAGGCTGCAATAACAAAAACGGCGCATCAGCGCCGTTTTTGAGGAAGCAAATAAGCTTTAAGCGTAAGTCCGCAATCTCAGCGAGAACTCGCGCAAAGTCTGGATGCCTGATGCCTCTGCACGTACACACCAGTCTTGCAATTGCTGCACCAATTGCTCACGGCTGACGGTAGATCGTTCCCAGATCAGACCCAGTTCCACACGCATGTCATGCATGGTCTTCAGGGCGCGGCTATGTGCCAACACTTCAGACAATTGCTGTTGCTGGGGTGCTTCGAGCTTGGTTGGTTCACGTTGCAGCAGTTTCTTGGTCGATTTCAGCATCTGTGCTTCAAATACGGCCTTCTCACGCAAGCTTGCTACTTCTTCACTCCAGGCGCGACGCAAGGACTTGGTGTATTTGGCCATGACATCATAACGATTCGTAATAACGGCTTGCAGGGTTTCCAGATCAACGGCAGTCTTGATTTCCTTGAACTTAGGTTCAGGAGCGACTTTCTTGACCTTGGCCAGGCCAACGATTTCCATGCAACGGATATACAACCAGCCGATATCGAATTCATACCATTTGGACGACAGTTTTGCTGATGTACCGAAAGTATGGTGATTGTTATGCAGTTCTTCGCCGCCAATCAGGATGCCGAAAGGCACGATGTTACGTGAGGCATCGGTACAATCATAATTGCGATAACCCCAGTAGTGACCAATACCATTGATAATGCCGGCAGCAGTCACAGGTATCCACAACATTTGCACTGCCCAGACTGTCGTACCAATCACGCCAAACAGCATGAGGTCAATAATCAGCATTAAGGCAACACCTTGCCAGCTAAAACGTGAATAGATATTGCGCTCCATCCAGTCATCTGGTGTGCCATGGCCATATTTTTCCAGGGTCTCCAGATTTTTGGATTCTGTGCGATACAGCTCAGCACCTTCTAGCAAGACTTTTTTGATACCGCGTGTCACTGGGCTATGCGGGTCTTCTTCAGTTTCGCATTTGGCATGGTGTTTGCGATGAATCGCTGCCCATTCTTTGGTGACTTGACCAGTCGTCAGCCACAACCAGAAACGGAAGAAATGACTAGGAATAGCATGCAATTCCAGTGCACGATGCGCCTGGCAGCGGTGCAGGAATATCGTCACACTGGCAATCGTGATGTGTGTCACGACCATGGTGAAGATAAATACCTGCCAGCCCGTTGCACGGGTCAGTCCGTTGGACAGAAAATCAACTACAGTATCGATAAAAGTGCTCAAAATGACATGTACTCCATTGTTATTGACGGCATCTTGGTTGATTTCGCAAAAACGCAATCAACTTTATTCATTATAGACATCGGACGGCATTGTACGCGGTTTTAGAGGAATCGCCCCATTCTAGAACTAATATTGTTGCCTGGCTTCAAGTTTCTTTAACTGGACTGTTAATTATGGTCACAACCCTTTGACCATAGGGCAGATTCACTTTATGTTCTTGCAAAACCTGCCACAAAGCAAGGTTTACTGCTGACATGACGCTGGAGCGACCATTTTCTGGGTCGGCAATCCAGAAGCCTACCCGCAGCTCAAAACCGTCAGCACCAAACTTCAACAAATAGGCAGTAGGCGCAGGGTCCTTGCAAACACGCTCTACCGTTGCTGCTGCCTGGCCAAGTATAGGCATAATCTTGTCGAGTTCAGTTTCATAGCCCACTGTCATATCCGTCCACATTGCCACAGTTCTGTCGCTCAGTGAGTAATTTTGCACGGGCGTGGACACCAGCATTTCATTCGGTATGACTGCTTCGCCACCATCCTGTCCTTGCAATACCGTATAACGGGTATTGATTTGCGTTACCCGCCCACTGAATTTGTCTACCGTAATCATATCGCCTATGGACATGCTGCGGTCCAGCAAAATGATGAAACCAGATACATAGCTGCTAGTAATTTTTTGCAAACCAAAACCCAAACCTACACCAAGGGCACCACCAAAGACGGATAAAACGGTCAGGTCGATGCCGACCAGGGTCAGACTGATGAGTATGGCTAACAGAATAAATACCGCCCTGCCCACACGTGACAAGACGACTTTCAAGGAGGTATGCGCATTTGGCAAAGACATGAGGCGCGTTTCCAGTGCCGCACTCGCCCACATGGCGACGACCAGGGTAACCACGACTGAAGCAATCGCTTGCAGGATGGTCAGTAGCGATACCTTGTTTTTACCGATAGGCAGAGAAACCTCGTCCAGACTGGTGAATAACTCCTGGCCCAGGCCAGTGAAATGCAAGACCACGCCCAGCCAGACCAGACCGGCAAACAGTTTTTCAAATGCCGCGAGGAAGCTACCTATGGAACCATCACGGGCGAAGGTCTGCCGCACGACATAGAAGGCAAAGCGTATCAATGCCAGTGAACCAATGATGGGAAATAGTAAAGATAGCAAATGCGTATGCTGCCATTTGCCTAAAATCATTTTAGCAATCAGGATAAAAATCATCGCCAGAGCTGGCGAAAGTACGCGGGTAAAACTTTCCACACCCAGCTTCACCACACCAGAATCAGTGTCCTTGGCAGTGAAGCTGCGTCTGAGTGCGCGTGACAACAGCCATGCCAGGCTGAAACACAAGGCGACCGCCCCTATTTGCCAGTAAAAATCAGACTGGCCTAAATCCTTCGATAAGTCAGACAATAAACTGGCAAGTAAAGGCGTACTCATGGAGCGTACTCGGGGGCGATGAAATGGATGATTAAATTAAAGCTTGCGTCAGTGCGTGATTAATCTTCTTCTGCGTCTGCTTCTGGCGCGACCTCTTCTGGAGCAACTTTGGCTGGTGCTTTTTTACGTTCCATTATCGCAGCAAAGAAACCGTCAGTCTGATGCAGATGTGGGTAGAGCTTCAGATAGTCACCCATTTCCAGATCCACTTTTTGTTCAGCCAATACCTGTGAAGCAGGTACCAGTACATAGTCAGCATGTTCAGCGAGGAAAGCCTGGACTATGCCTTCATTTTCTTCATCGAGAATACTGCAGGTCGCATACACCAGACGACCACCTGGTTTGACCATGCGCGCAGCGCTGGCCAGGATAGAAGCCTGCTTGACATTCAATTCGGCCACGCCAACCGGAGTCTGACGCCATTTGACATC
>JACQDX010000045.1 GCA_016200895.1 Burkholderiales bacterium | reverse complement strand
GATGACGCTGGTGACGCGGTCGAGGTTGTCGATGTTGCTGATGCTGCGCTGGTTGAGCGGATCAGTGCTGCTGACGGTGCGGCCTATGGCGTCAGTACGCAGGATGACGCTGCGGTTGAGCGGGTCGGTGATGCTGCTGAGGTCGTAGCCGTCGTAGCCAAACTGTGTGGTTTTGTTGCGGGCGTCGGTGAACTGGGTCAGTTGGCCTGCGGCATTGGTGCCAAATTGCAGCACTTTGTTTTGGGCGTCCTTGATCTGTTGCAGCTTGCCGAGGCTGTCATAGGTGAAGGTGGTGGTCTGGTTGAGTGCATCGGTGATGCTGGTGACCTGGTTGTAGTCGCTGCTATAGGTGGCGCTGCTGGTGACGGCGTCGGCTGTGCCGGGCAGATAGGTCTGGCTTAGCTGGTTGCCTTTGCTGTCGTAGGTGTAGCTGGTCTTGCGGCCCAGGGCGTCTGTGCCTGAGAGTAGCAGGTTGGTGGCCGGGTCGCGTTCGAAGCTGGTCGTTTGTTGCTCTGGCTGGCCCAGTGCCTTGATGATGCTGGTGGCGTGGCCGTTGGCATTGAAGATGAAGCGGGTGACGATGCTGTTGCCGTCGGTATGGTCGGTTTGCGTTACCTTGCCGTTGCCGTCCAGTGTGTAGGCGAACAGGTTGGTGCTGTTGTCAGCATAGGTTTGTTTGGTGACGCGGTTGTTGGCGTCGTAGACATTGGTGACCATGAGCTTGCCGCGCCTGTCTTGCACGGTGAGCATATTGTGTTTGGTGTCGTAGGTGAAGGCTTCAAAGGTCTGGTCTGGGTAGGTGACTTTGATCAGGTGACCGGTGGTGTCGTAGTCGTACTTGACGCTACGGCCAATATTGTCTGTGGCGAGGGTGATGCGGTCACTATTGTCGTAAGTGAACTGGATGAATCGACCACTTGAGCTGGTGAGCCTGTACAAATTATAGAGATAATTGCGCGTGATTTTGATGGTGTTATTGTAGCGGTCACGCAATTCAACTAAGGCTCCTTTACGGGAGGTGTGTGAATTCATTGCCTCAGGAAATTCCATTACAGTGCCATCTTTTAGCTTGAGACTCCAGCCCCAGCGCGGATTATTCCAGCTCAGGATAGAGCCATCATATGCTGAGCCAGAACCAGTATGTTTATATACTGCGTCAGTATAATTAGTCCCCGCAGAAATGCGTTCGTAATGAATGCGGCTGCCATCTGGCAAGATCAGGTCTTGCCATGTCCATGAGTTGCCTACCAGATAGACGTCATACGATAAACTGGTGCCTATGCCAAACGAGCGGGAATCAGTATCGCGCTGACGATAACTGCGGCTGACTGTCAATGGGATGATGTCATTGACCACCAGATCAGTGCTTTCGTTCAAGAACAGCCCGGTGTACATATCAACCGGATCACCGCAGCGGCAGCCAGCAACTACCGGACCTTCTGCGGGCGCAGTGCTGGGAACGGCAACCATTGCACCAGTGAATTCATAAATCGCGACGCCAGCATCTGGAATGATTTGCTTTGCATCTGCACTGACACTGCCTTCACCATAAACATACCAGCCCTTGCCACGAGCATCATAGTTCCAGAAATTCATGCGGGTGCCGGGAGCAGCACCACCAAAATTCGGGTAAATCAGTCTTGCACCGGGCTGGTCTTTGCCATTGATACTGCTGAGTATAGCGCCACCAGGCTGGATGGTGAAATACACGGGCACGCCCAGGCTAGGCAAAGGGAAAGGCGGATGATCAACGGGGATGGCGGTGATATTAAGGTCTGTAACGATCTTACCGTTGCGGTCACGGATGACCGTGCCAGCAGGAATGCGCAGTTCCAGACCGGGTATGCGCGGTGAAGAAACAACCGTTTCTTGTTTGGTTGGCGAGGCGACGCTGATGTTGCCTGCGGGGTCAAGTGCGCTGCTCCAGATGGGATACGTGAGTGCAGTCGTTTTGCCAGTGGAAAGACTGACACGGGTCTGGTAAAAGCCATAGCGCGTGCCAGGCTTTTGTACAGTCTGGCCATCAATATCAAGCACTTGTTCACCTGTCTGCAGATTGCTCAGCAAAAAGCGCCCGGTAATGTCAGTCTTTGTACTTTGCTGGCCAACGCTGATGGTGACGTTAGCAAGACCATGGCCATTCAATGTCAGCACCTGACCGGCGAGTGCAGTTTCACCAGATGCAGCCTGCAAGGCTGGCAATGCCTGTAATGGACTGTCGCCACGACGTGCGCGCCAGTCACCTTTAAAGTGGCGTGCATCGGGGTGCCAGGTTTCTGGCTGGGTGCTGCTGTTTGCTAATACGAGGGCATTTTTTTCAATTGAACTCAGGGTGGCGGCAGTTGTATTTGCTGCTGTGCTGGCTATTGCCTCAGGTGCTGGATTTGCTTGTGCAGCAATAGCGGTTGCCGAGCCTTTACTTGCCAGAGTTTGGGTAGTCGTGTTTTGTATTGCAAGGTTATTGCCAGCAATTGCGGCAGCATTGCCATTGCCAGAACTGGCTTGCACCTTGTCGAATTGCGTAGTTTCAAAACCAATGGCGTTGAATGGTAGTGCCTGTTCAGTGTGATCAAGTGCACCTTTGACGAATAATGTGTACCTGCTGGCTGGCAGCAGGTCTTGCTGCGGTGTGACGAACAAGAGTACACCATATTCGGCAGCGACAACTTTGACGGGTACCACGCCATGTGGGCCCATGAGCGTCACGCTGTCACTATTAAGACTGCTGACTTGCATGCGCTGGGCAAAGCGTATGACCAGGCTTTGGTCTACTGGCACAGCCTGCGCATCTGGCGCAGGCTGGCTGTCTTTAATGGCAGGTGCAGCCGTGCTTTGCAAAGCACTGGCGATTTGTTGCACACGTTCTTTTTGTATCAGGGTGAAGCGCTGGCTTTGCTGGTCAAACAATTCGCCGTTGTCGAGTGGCTGCAAACTGTTATCCAGGCCATTGGATAACAATAATTGTGCAGCTGGCAAAAAGGTGGCGACGTGGTCGCGCCTGGCGGTATCAAGTTTGACGTTGAAACGTTCCAAGCTTTGATTGCGCGGATTATACAATTCTGCCTCATAGAGCATGCGCTGGCGGCTGTCGGCACCACCTGCGATGAGCACCTTGCCATCGGCCATTAAAGTCGTGGTGTGACCACTGCGGGCAATCAGGCCAGGATTAGCAACATTGCTGAACTTGTCACTCTCGGGATCATATTGTTCAAGAGTGGTGACGACATTGCCGCTAGTATCTACCCCGCCTATGATCAATACTTTACCGCTGGGTAGCAGGGTCGCACTGTGATGACTACGGGCCTGTTTCAACTTGCTGGCGAGCGGATCGCGTTTGCCGGTTTTAGTATCTTCAATAATCACCGCATTGTCTGCACCGCCCAGCAATAACCAGCGACCATCTGCCAGTTGTGTCGCTGATTGTCCCGGCAACCGGGCTGGCTGAGGTGCGAGTTGCTGTATCAGTGCTTGTGATTTTGCTTGCGTTTCGCTGAGCTTGTCAGCACTCGCTGTTGACATGGACAACAAGAACAAAGCAAATATGCTTAAGCCCCATTGCAGCAGCCTTGCCAGGTAATCATCTGTCGTAGCGCGAGCGCTTGAAAATGTAGGTGCTTGAATTGCCACGGTGCGGCTTCCTTTATACATGCAATTTTTATCTTTGGGCATTGCCCTGAATATTGAGCTGGGTTTGGTCGGTGTCATGTTATTTAAGTTGCAGACTGACGCTGCCTGTACTCAAGCCCAAGGGATCAATCAAGACGGTGTAGTTACCAGTCTCAGGCAGATTATTTAAAGCGAAATTTGCGCTCGCACCGCTAAGTGCATACGATGTCCAGTCGGTGCCGCTATTGCTGGGTTTGTAAATCCAGATTGTCTTGCTGCTGGTAATGGGCATGGTATTGCCGGTTACCGCAAGACTGAAACTTTGACCAGCAGTTGCGTTGAAAGTGAAACGACCGTTTTGTCCAACGCGGTTAGTGGTCAGGGTCAACGCTGTTGCGTTTTGCACCAATGTACCTGCATCGATATCTTTGGACAGCAGGGCATTGAAGCTGACGCCATAAGTCGAACTTTGCACGAAGCGCAACACGTAGGTTCCACCAGCAGAAAACCATTGTGGATTATAAAAATCACAGCTGCTGTCGACAGTAAATGTGCAGTTATAAATTGCGGTGCCATCGGCTTTTTGTAGATAAACAGTGAGATTCTTCGTGCCTGAACCTGTTCCTGTGAAATTCAACCCAGTCAAACCAAAGCCATAGGCTTTGCCTGCTTCAGCAGTAAAGGCGTAACGACCGTATTGCCCTATAGGCAGACTCACAGCGGTACTGCCTTCAACTGCCAAAGTGCCTATGGCATCTGATTGTAATTGCAGGTTGATACTACCTTTGTCGAGACCCAAAGGATCAATCAAGATAGTATAAGTACCTGTTTCTGGAAGATTGTTCAGATTGAATACTGCAAGTGCGCTCCCTAGGGAATAAGAAGCCCATTCAGAACCACTACTGCTGGGTTTATAGATCCAGACGGTCTTGCTGCTGGTGATGGGCATGGTGTTGCCTGTAATTACCAAGTTAAAGCTTTGCCCGGCAGTTGCATTGAAAGTGAAACGCCCGTTCTGCCCAGGAAATATTGTGGTCAGATTGAGAGGCGAAGTACCAGGGAGAAGATTTCCTGCTTCAATGTCTCGGGACAGCAATGCATTGAAACTAACAGCGTAGGATGAACTTTGTATGAAACGGACGACATACGTATCACCTGCGACAAACCATTTTGGATTATAAAAATCACAGCTGCTATCAACAGTAAATGTGCAGTTGTAAATCGCCGTACCATCAGCTTTTTCCAGGTATGCCATGACACTTTTTGCGCTTGAACTGGTGCCTGTGAAATTCAAACCGGTCAAGCTAAGACCATAAGCTTTTCCTGTTTCAGCGGTAAAGGTATAGCGGCCATATTGGCCCGCGGGCAAACTTACGGCAGTTGTACCATCAATGGCCAAAGTGCCCACGGCATCCGATTGCAATTGAAGGTTAATACTGCCTTTGTCAATGCCCACAGGATCAACATATACGGTATAAACACCTGTTTCTGGCGCACTTCCTAAGGTAATCACATCACTAATAGAGCCATAATTTAAATAGGTCGATTTCCATTCTGTACCAGTATTAGACGGTTTATATATATAAAAATTGACTTTGCTCCCGTTACTACCTATTGCGTTGGCACTGGCAACCAAGTTCAAGCCCTGCCCTGCAGTCGCATTAAAAGTGAATCGCCCATTCTGACCGACACGAGAAGTAGTCAAGGTTAAAGGAGCAGCACCAGGTGTGAGGCTGCCAGCTCCAATGTCTTTAGAGAGCTGCACATTAAAACTGACTGCATAAGTCGAGCTTTGGAAGAAACGTAAGACATATGTTCCTCCAGCAAGGAACCACTGTGGATTATAGAAATTGCTACTGCCGTCCGCTGTAAATGTCCAGTTGGAAATGGCTGTGCCATCTGCTCTCTCCAGATAAACTACAACGTTTTTTGTGGTCGAGCCCGTACCGGTGAATTTCAGATCAGTCAGGCCCAAACCATAAGCTTTACCGGCCTCGGCAGTGAAAGTATAACGACCATATTGCCCCATAGGCAAATTCACGGAAGTCGTTCCGTCCACTGTCAAAGTACCTGTAGCATCAGATTGCAATTGAAGATTGATACTGCCTTTGTCGAGACGCAGCGGGTTAATCAGGATAGTGTATGTTCCTGTTTCTGGAAGATTATTCAAGCCGATTACAGAAGAGCCTGTAGTTAAATCGTAAGATCCCCACTCTGAACCGCTGCTACCGGCAGTGGGTTTGTAAATCCAAATGGTCTTTGCGGTGTAGACTGGTATGGTATTGCCAGTAATTGCCAAGTTAAAGCTTTGTCCAGCAATCGCATTGAAGGTGAATCGTCCATTTTGACCAGGGAATACAGTCGTCAGATTGAGGGGTGCAGCGCCAGGCAAAAGATTGCCCGCTTCAATGTCTCTGGACAATAAGGCATTGAAGCTCGCTACAAAGGGGAAATTTGGAACAAAACGAAGGACGTAAGTGCCTGTTGTAGGAAACCATGAGGGTGCATACAGGTCACAACTACCATCTGCAGTAAAAGTCCAGTCGTAGACTGCAGTTCCATCACCCGTCTCCAGATAGACTTTGACATTTTTAGCGCCTGAGCCAGTGCCGGTAAATTTCAAATCAGTCAAACTAAGTGCAAATGTCTTGCCTGCTTCTGCAGTAAAAGTAAACCGTTGCATCTGAGCTGCCACAACGTTTAGAGGTGTGACAGCGTCTATGTTCATGGTGCCAGCAGGTATCAATGACAGATTCAAATCACCTTTGTCGCTTGAACCGGGCGTCAGCAATATCGTATAAGTTCCGCTGATAGGTAATTTCAGCAATTCAAAATTACCTGTATTTGTGATGACTCCGGTTACCAGAAGATTACCGTCTGGTCGGTACACTGCAACATTGACATTGGCAGTAAATGTCCCGGCTGTTGATAGAAGCGATAGATATTGCTGACCGACACCTTCAAACAGCAATACAATTTTTTTGCCTGCTGTACTCGTCGATACTTTTGTGGCAGGCGTATTGACTGACAAACGCCCCGCATATCCAATATCTGCCGAACTCACACCAGTCGGCAAACCATAGAAATCACTGGAACTGATGGCCTGCCCGTAAGGTGTGGAGATGGAAATTTTTCCAGATACTGGCGACGCTGGTGGTGATGTCTGCAGGTTGCTGCTTGTGGTCGAAGACACTGCGGCAAAGCTATTGCCAAAGCTGACTTTGTTATCGGTTTTATTCAATTGATAGTTGCTGCCACTGACAGTCACCACAGTGCCACTACTGCCCATAGTGGGTGTGAAGCCTGTGATAGTGGGAGCTGCGGCAACACCAACCACAAAATCTGCACTGCTGGTGGCCAGACCATTGGCGTTACTGATCGTGATTTTGCCTGTCGCGACATCTGCGGGCGCGTTTGCTGTCAGGCTGTTTGCGGTGGCGGCTGTCACCGTTGCGGGCTTGCCATTGAATTTGACGATGTTGTTTGCAGCTAAAGTATCAAAGCCACTGCCAAAGATGGTGACTG
Source organism: Burkholderiales bacterium (assembly GCA_016200895.1). Classification (GTDB taxonomy): domain Bacteria; phylum Pseudomonadota; class Gammaproteobacteria; order Burkholderiales; family Burkholderiaceae_D; genus Undibacterium. Next base: position 14,595 of record JACQDX010000045.1, on the reverse strand, counting down.
TTGTGCCAGCACTACCGCTGGAGGGTGAGAATTCGGCAATAGCGAGAGCAGTAGTGGCATTTTTTTTATGCCCTGGATATTGCCGACGGCATCATAGGTGTATTGCACGCTGCTGCCATCAGCGGCTACGACATTAACTAGGCGGCCAAGTTTGTCATACACATATTGAACATCTGCAGCAAATGCAGGATGGGAAGCATGAGCGCACAGCACGAATGCCAGCAACAATAAAGCCCGCTGAGGCCGCCTTGCAAAAAGCTGGATAAAAATGCTTTGTGCGGCCAACACAATCGCTAACAAGCGTACAAGGCCATGTTTCAGGCAAAACCGGTGCTGCATTGTCATCCCTTTGCGTTCATCTATTGTCAGCATCAGGGCTGAAGTCTGTAAAAATACGGACGGACAATAGTTAATTTATATTTAAGTCATGCATTCCGCACAACTATAATGCAAAGAGAGTAAGCCCACTTATTTATTTTTTACTTTTATTTTCTTAAAAATCAAGATTTTTGATGAAAAATATGGCAGTAATTTGCCTTCCTTTTTGACGCGGACACGGCACGACATTATCTGGATAATGGGGCAGATGAAAGATGCCTGTGCAGCGGTGCACTGGTCAGGGATTTTAAAAATTCAACCAGGTCAGCTTTTTCCAGCGGGGTAAGTATCAGCGGCTTTTGTGATTCGGCGCTGCGGTAATAAATCTCCATTTCAACGGCGGCTTCGAGCGTGGCCACGCTGCCGTCATGCATATAAGGTGCGGTCAGTGCTATGTTGCGCAGGCTGGGTGTGCGGAATTTGGCGATGTCTGCGGGTTTGAGGGTGACTGCAAAACGGCCCAGTTCTGCGATGTCTTCATCGCTGAGTACTGCCTGGTCCAGGCTGATTTTTTGTTCTTGTGCACGCACCAGGCGTTGTGTCAGTTCTGGCAGGCGCGCTTCAATCTTTTTAAAACCTACACCCAGGCCATGGAACTGGTTATCGGTGAACAAGGCGTGCGTTTTCTCTATCTTGTGGCAGTTGATGCATAGAGCACTGCCCATGAAAAGTTGCAGACCGCGCTGTGCTGCGGGGCTGATGCTGGATTTGTCTTGCTGAAAGTAATAGCGGTCAAACGGGCTGTCACCTGCTACCAGGGTGCGCTCGAAACTTGCCAGTGCACTGGCAACTTGTTCGAGGTTTATTGCTGCAGGTTTGATGTTATAGGCTTGCTGTATGAGTACGCGGTAAGCTGGATCTTTGCTTAAATTGGCGAGGATGGCTTGCGGGTCTTGCAGGCCATGTTCACGCGGATTTAAAAATGGATCGATGGCTTGAGATTCAAGCGTGCTGCGTCGCCCATCCCAAAACTGGCTTTGATTAAAGGCTGCATTGATGAGGCTGGGGGTGTTACGGGTGCCGATTTGTCCCTTGATACCTTCTGCCAGTTTTTTACCATCGCTAAAAGCCAGTTGTGGCTGATGACAAGTGGCGCAACTTATCGTGCCGTCGCGGCTCAGGTTTTTATCAAAAAAAATCTGGTGGCCCAGTTTGCTTTTGGCGGCATCTGTTGCTTGCGCCATGTTTGGCAAACCCGTCAATGTACGTTGATTACTGTCTTCAGAAACGGCCAGGCGGCACGCGACTGACAACATCAACAGACATAGTAGTGCTCGCATTTTTTTGAACATACGACCTGAGCTTTGAAAAAAATGTACATTGTACTATCGTCGGCTCAGCCACTCTTGTTTGCCTGATCGATTGATAACAACAAAAAAACCACGCTTCGGTTAGCCACAATGTTATCTGGCACGTTTCTTGATATGCTGTATTGGAACCGTAACCAAGAGACTAGAACATGGCCAAGTTTTTCAATGAAATGCACGCCTATGATGCCGCTGCACCGGGCGGCGAATTGACGCGGGAACATTACAGCGAGTTTTGCAACTGGCTGGCGCAGCAACCAGCTGAGCGATTGAAACGCAAGCGGGCTGAGGCTGACCTGAGTTTTCGGCGAGTGGGCATTACCTTTGCCGTGTATGGTGACGATGCGGGTACTGAGCGGCTGATCCCGTTTGACATCATCCCGCGCATTATCCATGCGGGTGAATGGGCGCAATTGCAAAAGGGGCTGGCGCAGCGGGTGCAGGCGCTGAACATGTTCATCCATGATATTTATCACGCCCAGAATATCATCAAGGCGGGCATTATCCCGGCTGAGCAAATCTATAAAAATGCTCAATATCGCCCTGAAATGCAGGGTATTTCTGTCGCTTCTGACATTTATGCCCATATTGCAGGTGTGGATATAGTGCGGGCTGGCGAAGGTGAGTTCTACGTGCTGGAAGATAATTTGCGTGTGCCGTCTGGCGTGTCTTACATGCTGGAAGACCGCAAGATGATGATGCGGCTATTTCCTGAGCTGTTTGCGCGTAACAAGATTGCGCCGGTTGATCATTATCCTGACATGTTGCTGGATAACTTGCGCTCAGTCGCCCCAATGGGGGTGGATAACCCTACCGTTGTGGTCATGACGCCGGGTATGTATAACTCGGCTTATTTTGAACATGCCTTCCTGGCCCAGCAAATGGGTGTGGAACTGGTCGAGGGCCAGGATTTGTTTGTGAATGACAATGCGGTCTTTATGCGCACCACCCGTGGCCCCAAGCGGGTGGATGTGATTTACCGCCGCATTGATGATGATTTTCTTGATCCGCTGGCTTTCCGGCCCGACTCTTCTCTGGGTGTGCCAGGCTTGTTGTCGGTCTACCGCGCTGGCCGCGTAACGCTGGCGAATGCGATAGGCACAGGCGTCGCGGATGATAAATCTATCTATCCATTCGTGCCGGACATGATCAAGTTCTACCTGACGGAAGAACCGATTTTGAATAACGTGCCGACTTACCAGTGCCGCAAACCCGAAGACCTGTCTTATACCCTGGCGAATCTGGGTGAACTGGTGGTCAAGGAAGTGCATGGTGCTGGTGGTTACGGCATGCTGGTGGGCCCTGCTTCGACCAAGGCGCAGATAGAAGACTTCCGCCAGCGTTTGCTGGCCAGGCCTGATGGCTATATCGCCCAGCCTACGCTGGCATTGTCGGCTTGCCCTACTTTTGTGGAAAGCGGCATCGCCCCGCGCCATATAGATTTGCGGCCCTTTGTGTTGTCTGGCAAGACCATTTCCATGGTGCCTGGTGGCTTGACGCGGGTGGCCTTGGAAGAGGGTTCGCTGGTGGTGAATTCTTCACAGGGTGGCGGTACTAAAGATACCTGGATATTAGAAAATTAAATCAGGAGAACTACCATGTTAAGCCGTACCGCTGATCATTTGTTCTGGATGGCGCGCTATACCGAGCGTGCTGAAAATACTGCCCGTATGCTGGATGTGAATATCCAGACATCAATGTTGCCACAGTCTGCCGAAGATGCTGAGCGTGGCTGGCGTGCCATGCTGGGCATCTCTGAATTGCAGTCTGCCTTTGACCATCAATATGGTTTGCTGACGAAGAAGGATGTGCTGGACTTCATGGTCAGGGACCCGATGAACCCATCCTCTATTGCCTCCTGCCTGAAGGAAGCGCGCGAGAATGCCCGTGCCGTGCGCGGTACACTGACGACCGAAGTGTGGGAAACCCAGAATGCCACCTGGCTGGACATGCAGGAAAACTTGTCGGACACGATACTGGAAAACGACCCCAGCCAGTTCTTTGAATGGGTCAAGTACCGCTCTCATTTGTCGCGCGGCGTGACCTTGGGCACCATGCTCAAGGATGAAGCGGTGCATTTCATACGCCTGGGTACCTTCATAGAGCGTGCCGACAATACCGCTCGGATACTGGATGTGAAATTCCATGGTGCCAAGGAAAGCAGCCGTGGCAATGATAATTTGCAAAGGGATTTTTACTATTGGGCAGCCTTGCTGCGCTCAGTCTCCGGCTTTGAGATTTACCGCAAGGTCTATCGCGATGTGATTACGCCAGAACGGGTGGCAGAATTGCTGATGCTGCGCGGCGATATGCCACGCTCTCTGCTGGCTTGCATGGATGAGGTGGTTGGCAACCTCAAGGAAGTGCGCAATGATGTGTCAGCCGACACCGAGCGTTTTGCTGGTAAGCTGCATGCAGAATTGCAATTTGCCCGTATCGAAGAGATATTGGCAGAAGGCTTACATGACAACCTGACGCGCTTCCTGGAAAATATTTTTGATCTGGGTAACCGTGTCAGCCGCGACTTCCTGGTGCCGCTGGCGGCCTGAGAACATAAAATATCATGCAACTTTTCATCCGTCATCAGACTATTTACAAGTATTCAGCGCCGCTGACTTATACCATACAGCAGTTGCGGCTGACACCGCGTGCCGAGTTGCACCAGCACGCTATCTCCTGGCAAATCAAGACTGCCGGGCAACGCCATGCTTATATCGACGCCTATGGCAACCCTTCGCATACCCTGACCATCACTGGCCAGCATCATGAGGTTGCCATCATCGCCGAGGGCGTAGTTGAATTGACGAGTCCTTATCAAGGGCGCATCACTGACCCTGATACATTTTCGCCATTGGTATTTACTGTGCCGACACGCTTGACTGAGCCAGTACCGGCGATAGTGGACTTTGCACTCAGTCATTTACCGGACAGCGGCAAGACCACTACGGCTGCACTATTAAATCTGGCAACGCACATCCGTGGTGCAGTGGAGTATCAGTCTGGTGCAACCATTGTCACGACCAGTGCCAGCGATGCCCTGCAACTAGGCCGTGGTGTCTGCCAGGATCATGCCCATATCATGCTGGCTTGTTGCCATGCACGCGGCATCCCAGCACGTTATGTTTCTGGCTATATCGACCCTGAATCAACAGGCCATGCCGATAGCCACGCCTGGGTCGATGCCTGGGTAGAAGACAGCGACTACAGCGGCTGGGTCAGTGTAGACGCCACCCATGCCGCCTTGATGACGGATGCATATTGCCGTTTGGCTATCGGACGTGATTATGATTCAGCCGCACCAGTGCGCGGTGTGCGCCGTGGTGGCGGGCTTGAAACCCTGAGTGTGACGGTGCAGGTGACGCCCCGATAGCGTCCCAATAACGTCCCAATAACGTAACAATTGACGCGCGCGTCAATTGTTACAGGCATTGCATACAAATGTGACAAGCGTATTTCAACGCCCTGCTTTGGGGTAGAATTCAAGTTTCGACAGATCAAGAATCGGTACTATGACTTACTGTGTTGGCATGCGCCTTGACGCCGGGCTGGTGTTTCTCTCCGACTCACGCACCAATGCGGGTGTGGATCAGGTGGGCACCTTCCGCAAGATGTCGGTGTTTGAAAATCCTGGTGACCGCACCATGGTCTTGATGACTGCGGGTAATTTATCGATTTCACAATCGATACGGCAGTTAGTATCCGATCATGTTGATGCCAATGGCAAGAGCATCTGGACTGCACCAAATATGTATGAGGCCGCCCGCATACTTGGTGAAGCCGTGCGCACTGTGTATCACCGCGATGCCAAATCGCTGTCAGAGTTTGGCATAGACTTTAATGTCAGCCTGATTTTTGGTGGCCAGATCAATGGTGAGCGTTGCCGTTTATTCCAGATTTATTCTGCCGGTAATTTCATCGAATCTCACAATGAAAGTACTTATTTCCAGATTGGTGAAGCCAAGTATGGCAAACCCATCCTGGACCGCGTCGTGACGCCAGCCACGCCACTCGATGAGGCGGCCAAATGCGCGCTGATATCGATGGACTCTACCTTGCGCTCAAATGTGTCTGTGGGTCTGCCGCTGGATTTGCTGGTGTATGCAGACAATGAGCTGGCGGTTACCCACTTCGTCACTATCGATGAGAAAAATCAGTACTTCCAGATGATACGCAATACCTGGGGTCTGCAATTGAAGTCTGTCTTTGAAAGCATCGCTGATCCGGTCTGGAACGCCAGCCCTGAGATACAGGGCAATGTGCTGTCAGCCACCAATATGCACAGCAAACCCGTGCGCGTAGCCCTGCCACCAGAATTGCGGGATACAAATACGACTACGCCATCGCCTTTGCAGTCCCTGGCGCAGCAGCCGAATAATACCAGGCAGGCTTAAGCCAGCCTCAGAGAGGCTCAAGCTTTGCAATGCAACCCTGCGCAGGTTGCAGAAAACCACCTCAATGGCAAAAAATACTCTTGTCGCGCTCGGCGATGGTTTTGTCATTTGCATCGGTAATGGCGCCATTGCCATGCACTGCCTTGCCGCTGAGAATGTTCTTGGCAAGGGCACAGCGTGAGGCATCGGTTTCCTGATGAAGGTCAGGGGCATCAGAAGACTTGGGCTCTTTTGGCTTTGGTTTAGGTGCCCTGGCCTCGGCTTGTTGCTTTTGAATTTGGCGTTTGCGGAAGTCGATTTCCTGGTCTTGCCAGTTTTGTGCTGTAGACGGTTTTCCTTCGCCGGTAGTGACTTTTACCTCTTCCACTTTGGCCTTGCCAGCATCATCCTTTTTTTCGGAATAATGGACTTTGCCATTTGCATCGACCCATTTATAGATTTCGGCATGGGCGGACGTGGTGCATATCAGGCCAAGGCAAGCCGCGAACAAGGCTGGTTTGAGGATAGTTTGTTTCATTTTTTTTACATTTCGAGTCGATGGAGAACAATATCAGAGCTTGTGCTCTGACACAAATGTCACAGGTTTCACCGGGAATTGCAAACTCAGTTTGCGCATTCCTGGCCTCACTGCTGCTGATCCATTCTTAATCTCACTCAGCCTCACTCAACCGTCCTTCTTAGCCTTGATTTTTCGCCATGCACAATCTGCAGCATGATCATTCACCATACCTATGGCTTGCATATAGGCATAGATAATTGTCGAGCCAACAAACTTGAAGCCGCGCTTGAGCAAATCTTTGGAAATGCGGTCAGACAATTCTGTCGTAATAATGCGTTCACCGCTGTTGATAATGGGCTTGCCATTCACATAGGCCCACAGATAAGCGTCCAGGCTGCCTTGCTCTTCGCACAGGCGCAAATAGGCTTTGGCATTGGTGATGGCGGCGGCGACCTTTAACTTGTTTCTGACGATGCCGGCATTGGTCAGCAGGACTGCAACGTTTTCATCGTCATAAGCGGCGATTTTTTTGGCATCCCAGTCATCAAAAGCCAGGCGATAATTTTCGCGCTTGTTGAGTATGGTTTCCCAACTCAGGCCAGCTTGTGCACCTTCGAGATTAAGCATTTCAAACAGGCGTACTTCATCATGACAGGGCACGCCCCATTCATGATCGTGGTAATGCAGATAGAGAGGATTAGAAGCATTGGCCCAATTACAGCGTGTTTTCATACGTAAAAACCCATGTGGAGTAATATATCATGTGGGGAAAAGCAGATTTTTAACAAAAATTTTCAATTCGAATTGACATTCTACTCATTTCTTCTAGAATCATCGTTCGTCATCAGATAGTGGAACCACCATGTTGCGTTTTAAGCAAAGCAGTAAAAATCTGTTCGCCTTATCCGCAGTGAGCCTGATCCTCACTGCCTGTGGTGGCAGCAGTAACCAGGATGCCAAACAGGCAGCCGCTTCACCAGCACCAGCCATACAGGCAGCAACTGCCGCCGATGTCATGAGCTTCACAGGCAAGCGTCAGAATTATATGATCTCACGACTGGGGTCCACTTATGTAATTGTCGACATGGTGGGTGGGGCTGCACCTATCAGTGCCCCCCTCGCAACCAATGTCCTGCAATTCAGCGATTTCCGCGTCAATCTGCGCATCGGTGACAAGGCTGCTGCGCTTTCTGCCACCAGTCTGAATAATCTGATTGACCTGTATGTGGCCTTCTTCAACCGTGTGCCTGATGCCGATGGTCTGTCTTACTGGATGGATCAGGTACAGGCAGGCATGAATGAATCGCAAATTGCCGAGAGTTTTTACCTGGTGGCACTACAATCGCCCGCCCTGACCGGTTATTCCAGTGGCATGAGCAATGATGATTTTATCCGCATCATTTATAAAAACGTGCTGGGCCGCACTGGCAGCACCGCGCCGAACGCGGCAGAAATCGATTACTGGTCCAGCCAGTTGAAAAACGGTACGCCCAAGGGCAGCATGGTCAGGGCTATTCTGGTATCAGCACGCGAATATGCCAATGACGCGACTTGGGGCTGGGTCACCAAGTTGCTGAACAATAAACTTGATGTGGCCAATTATTTCGCGGTACAACAAGGCCTGAGTTATCTGACGCTGGACGACAATATCACCAAGACCATGGCGATTGCAGCAGTAGTCACCAGTACGTCAACCACAGCTGCCCGCGACCTGATAGGTGTCAGCGGCAATGCCATTAACCAGCCAACGAACGGTACAGGCACGACTGGCAGCTATGGCTCGCCAGACAGCCTGGCAAATATCTGTACCCCAAGTGGTGAAAAGAGCTGGGTGCGCGCCCATCTTGACGATGTGTACTTGTGGTATCGCGACATCGTCAATGTACCGGCAACGAACTACAGCACACCAACAAGTTATTTCGATGCCCTGATCGTCAAATCCAAGGACAGGTTCAGCTTCACCTCTGAACAAGGCAGTATTGATGATTACTTCCAGTCGGGTGAAGATGTCAGCTATGGTTATAGCCTGGTACGAGAAGGCAGCAAGATACGCGTGCGTTATGTGCAACCTGGTTCGCCTGCCGACATTGCACAGTTGAAGCGCGGCACCACGCTGGTCAGTGTTGATAATACCGATCTGGGCGGCTCTCTTAGCGATGCTCAATATAATGCCCTGTTCCCGCCAAAAACTGAGACACACAGCTTCAGGGTACAGGACACCAATGCCAGCACCAGCCGCAATATCAGCATGACATCCACTACAGTGACGACTGCGCCGGTCTTGCAAGACCAGATACTGAATGTGAATGGCAAGAAGATAGGCTATATGGTCTTCACTGATCATATCCGCACAGCAGAATCACCGCTGGTTACATCCATGCGCAAGTTCCAGACGGCACGGGTTGATGATCTGGTACTTGATTTACGCTACAACGGTGGTGGCTACCTGTATATCGCCAACGAATTGGCAGCCATGATCGCCGGTACCAAGGTCGTCAACAAAGTCTTTGAACAATTGCAGTTCAATGACAAGCATACTGACCTGACGGCAGACAATGTCTCGTATTTCTATGATACTGACTCCAACAACCGCGCCTTGCCGCAGTTGAACCTGCCACGGGTTTTCATCGTCACCGGCAGTGGTACATGCTCGGCCAGTGAATCCATCATCAATGGCCTGAAACCTTTCATGCAAGTCATTCTGGTTGGCGACACAACCTGTGGTAAGCCGTATGGGTTCGTGCAGACCAATAACTGCAACACAGCATACTTTGCCATTCAGTTTGCTGGCGTCAATGCTGCGGGCCAGGGCGACTTTACTAATGGCTTTACGCCATTGTGCAAAGCGTCGGATGACTTGAATCATGAGCTCGGTAATCAAAGCGAAACACGTTTGTCTGCAGCCCTGACGTACGCCAGCACAGGCTCCTGCCCTGCTGCGAGCTTCAGCCCGGCACCGCCGCCATTACAAGGCACGCCTATTCTCGACAAGAGTATGCAGCCATGGCGTAATATCAAGTTGCTCAAGTCTGCGAATATGCAGGCCAGGTAAGCAGATAAAGCAAACGAAGTTCGCAACAAAAAAGCGCACATTGTGCGCTTTTTTGTTGCCTGCTAAATGAAGGAAAATTTTGATCAGTCGCCTGATCTGATAGTTTCAATGCATCACCACCCTGCGCATTTTTTGTGAAATATAAGCCAGGCTGACCAGGCTCATCAAAGCGCAGACCAGGAAGGCGATACCGACTGCCACAACACTCAAGGTTTCGCCTTTCAATACCTGGTTCATCATCTGGTTTTGTGACAACACTGGCACCCACTGGAACCAGGCAGGTTCGCGGCCTGGGAAGATGATAGGTACCAGCGATACGAAAGGTATGAACATGGTCACCATCTGGTTGCGCACCTGGGCTTCCTTATAGCTTTTGCAGTCCAGTGAAATGGCAATCTGTATCGCGGCCACGCTGGCTGCCAATGGCAACAATACTAGCAAGAAGCCCATGGCATCCTTGAAGTTGAACTGGAATTCAGCGCGCAGTGTTTCATTATGGATCAGCCATTGCGAGGGGAAGAAGCTGAAGATGGTCAGCACCACCACGCCCATGCCAACAATGGCGACCGCGCCCCATTTGCCTATGGTCAGTTGCCAGCCATTAACAGGGTTCATCATCAGCGGTTCCAGCGAGCCGCGCTCACGTTCGCCTGCCGTGGTATCGATTGCGGCATACATGCCACCGAGGACGATGGCCATCAAGACCATCATGGGCAGCATGGTGGTGATGGTGGCTTTGCGTTCTTCCGGCTTTTTGATGTGACGTTCGCGTATGTCCAGGCGCTGCAATAATTCCAGTGACACGCCGCGCATGGCCAGCCCCAGTGTAGCCAGTTCCTGGGAATAGCCATCCAGCAAACGGCGCAAGGGGCGCACACCAAATTCTGCCTGGCGGTTCGAAGTATCAAAGGCAATTTCCAAAGTGCCTTTGCCACCTGATGCCAGCTTTTCATCAAAGTCATCCGGGATCAGCAAGACGGGTTGATCAAGTTCCTTGCTTTGCGATTTGGCTGCGTAGTCATCAGGCGCTGTCTTGATTTGATAACCCTGGCGCAAGATGAAATTTTCCAGGCCACGTGCATGTTCTATGCCCTTGACGAGTACTGTGCGTTTTTCTTCCTGAGACTCAACCTGGGTCAGCACTACAGAGAAAATCAAAAGCATCAGCGGCACGCCCAGCAATGAACTGATCAGCGCTACCATCAGGGTGCGGCGGTCACGCAAGGCGTCACGTAATTCCTTGCGCAGGATAGCTAAAGTGGCTTTCATCAATTCACTCCTGTCAGGGATTTTTGTGGATGCAGGAATGCCAGTTTGACGAAGGCATCTTCAAAATTATTTTCGCCAGATTGCGCCAGCAATTCTTCTACCGTGCCATGCGCCACGTCCTTGCCCTGGGCAACGATGACAACCTGGTCGCACAGGCGCTCTACCTCTTGCATGATGTGGGTGGAGAAAATGATGCATTTGCCGCCACCTTCTGGCGAACGCAAGAAACGCAAGAACTCCCTCAGTGCACGGGTAGCCACCACGTCGAGACCATTGGTGGGTTCATCGAGGATGATGTTTTTGGGGTCATGTACCAGCGCCCTGGCCAGCGCAGTTTTCATGCGTTCGCCCTGGCTGAAGCCATCGGTACGGCGATCGAGCAATTTTTCCATATCCAGCCATTGCGATAACTGCTGGGTGCGTTGTTCTGCATGCTCAGTATCCATGCCATGCAACAAGCCATAATAATGAATATTTTCCCGCGCAGTCAGGCGCGGGTAGAGGCCGCGGGCATCTGACAAGACACCCATGTGTGACTGGGTGGATGATGTACCGGCCTTGACGGCAGTGCCGTCAACCGTGATCTGGCCTTCATCGGATTGCAAGAGTGCGGCGATCATGCGCAGCGTGGTGGTTTTTCCTGCACCATTTGCCCCCAGCAAACCAGTGATGCAGCCATCACTGGCGCTGAAGCTGACGCCATCAACGGCCTTCACCACTTCACTGGTTTTTTTCATCAGACCCAGACTGCGCGCAGCATTGACAAAAGCATTGCCAGACGATTTACCGAGGCGCACAAATTCTTTGTGCAAATCATTGACGATGATCATGGCTTGGCCTCCTTGCCAGCTTTGCTGGCAGCGGGCGGCACGGGTGCCTGCCAGGCCAGTGCACGCGGTATCTGGCGCACACAGCTAGTGTCAACCTTGACGGCCTCACTGTCTTCCGTGGCATTCAAAAAGCGGTGTACTACATCACGTATGCAACCTTGAGCCAGCAAGCCGTGGCCGGTATTTTCTATCACAACGTGGCGGGCATTCGGGCCCAGTGCCTTGGCGACTTCATCGCCATATCTGGTCGGTGTGACGGGATCAAGGCCGCCACTCAACAACAGGGCGGGGGATGCTGAGACAGGTACCTTGAAAAAGTCAGCCGGTATCTCGCTACGTGGCCATTTTTTGCAAGTCTGGGTGTACTGCTCTGCCATGAGTTTTTCAAAATCATCGTTGGCAGACAAAGTTGCAGACTGTGCAAAAGCCTCACCACACCAGACCGAGAAATGCATGCCGTAAGAAATGCCACCAGGACCAGGCAAATTGGTGGCACCTGTCATGGTCACCAGCGGTGCATAGTTGCCCTGCTCTGCCTGCGTCAGGGCATATGGCAAAGCGGATAATGAATTGGGACTGTACAAGGATTTATGGACCAGACCCAGCAAACTGTCGCGCGTCATCTCGGTCTTCATGGGTGTGCCCATACGCGGGTGCGTGATGCTGATTTTTTGTGGCTGGCTGGCCAACAGTTTTTTCCAGCGATTCTCCAGATCCGGGTAACTGGCATTGCAGGCCGTTTCTTTTTTACAATCCCTGAACAAGGCATCCAGTGCCTTTTGCGCGTCTGCACTGGCCAGACGCATGCCCGGAGGCACCACGCCATCGAGCACCATGCGACGTATTGATTGCGGGAACTGACGCAAGTATTCCAGCCCGGCACGCGTGCCATACGAAGCACCGACGACATTAATGCGGCCATAGCCTTGCTGCAGGCGCACGGCTTCCAGATCTTGCATGGCAATGCTGGTACCAAAGTATTGCAACTCGCCATAGGGCAGGGTTTGCAACTGGCGCATGCAGTCGTCGGTGACTTTGACTCTTTGTTCTGGTGATAAAACTTCTTCTGCTTTTTCAAGTTCAGGACATTCCAGCGGCGCACTGCGGCCTGTGCCACGCTGGTCAACAAACACCAGGTCACGGCGACGGTTCAGGCGCGCCATCAGACCTGTACCCCAGCTAGCGACACTGATGGCACTTTGCCCAGGGCCACCGGCCAGCAGAAAAACTGCATCCGGCAATTTATTCCTGTCCTGCGAAGGGACGACGACATAATGGATGTCTATCTGCTTGCCTTGCGGCTGCGCCGGGTTCAGTGGTCTTTTTATCTGGCCGCACTGCACTTCTTGTGAAAAGTCTGGTAGACGGCAAGCCTTGGTAGGGCCAGTGATGGCAGCAGCATTTGCGTCCACGGTCATTGCACTGCATAGCGCCAGGCCGGACATCAGTCTGAGCATGAATCTTTTGTTCAAAGTGGTCTCCTGAAACCGAATTACTTGATTACTTGAATAGCAAGTTCAGGAGTCTAAGCGCAATTACTCAATCAGTAAATGGCAGTTGCGATTGCGTGCCAAGATTGCTCAGCAAAGTCTTGATAGGAGCGGGCAAACCCAGTTGCATTGCTTCACTGAGAGGATGCCAGCCATGTTCACCTTCTGCAACTTCCAGATCGCGTTTTTTGAGTTGCACATGCACAGGCAGGATATGCAATTTGAAATGGGTGAACACATGGGCAAAGACCGGCAAGACTTGTATGCTGGCGATGTCACCAAAACGGCTGGCACGTGCTCGCACGGTCGTCATTTGCGCATCGACGGAGAAGGCATCGTCCTTGCCGCTATATTCTTGCATGCCTGCCAGCTCGGGCAGCGATAACAAGCCACCCCAGATACCGGTGGGTGGTCTGCGTTCCAGCAAGACTTCTGCACCATCCTGCACCAGCAGCATGATGGCTTGTTTTTCTTTTTGCGCCTTTTTTGGTTTGCGTACTGGCAACTCTGCCGTCCTGCCTTGCGCATAAGCCACGCAACGCAACTGGAATGGGCATTGCGGGCATTTGGGGCTGCTGCGCGTGCACAAGGTAGCCCCCAGGTCCATCAAGCCCTGTGTATAAGCGCCTATCTCTTGCGCTGGCAATAAAGCCTGGGCGCGCAGCCACATATTGTCTTCAACAGGTTTGGTGCCGGGATAGCCATCTATGCCAAACACACGGGCGAATACGCGCTTGACGTTGCCATCCAAAATTGCTGCCACCGTGCCATAAGAAAATGCCGTGATAGCCGCTGCGGTAGAGCGGCCTATGCCAGGCAGTTCTTGCAGCAAGGCAGGGTCAGCCGGGAACTTGCCCTGGTATATATCCACTAGCTGCTTGGCACACTGATGCAAATTGCGGGCGCGGGTGTAATAGCCCAGGCCAGCCCAATGTTCCATGACTTGTTCAACTGGCGCTGCGGCCAGGTCAAACACGGTAGGAAAAGTTTCCAGAAAACGTGCGTAATACGGAATAACTGCCGTCACCTGAGTCTGCTGCAACATGATTTCAGACAGCCAGACGCGATAGGCCTCATGGCTTTGCTGCCAGGGCAAACCGTGGCGGCCATACTTTTTTTGCCAGGTGATGAGCGCCGCAGAAAAACCGGGGTCGACGTATGGGGTAAGGTTTGGGGATATGGCAGGCTGAGATTGAATCTCAGGCTGACATTCAGGCTGACCCGCCGGGTCAGCCTTGCTGCTTGATGCTTTAGACTTCATTAGGACTTACGCAAAGCGCATAGAAATAGAAGGATTTCTAAGTTGCTGACATAAGTAATGATCCAGAAGGCCGTGTTTAATGCGATAAGCGGTTTGTTTGGTAGTTCGAGCAATGTCG
>JACQDX010000035.1 GCA_016200895.1 Burkholderiales bacterium | reverse complement strand
GGATAGTGCGGCTCAATGATCGCGCAAAGTTCCTCCCACGGCACTATCTTGTGCATCGTGTCGAGAAAAACGTCACGTCGTGTCGGTTTGCGATGTTGTTTAAAGCTCGCATTCTGATCTTCTGCCATCGCCAGTGTCTGTTGTTTCATGGAAGTCTAACGTCTTGTTCGGTTGTCAGTCTTTAACGCTTGAGAATAGAATCCGTTTACTTAATCAGCGTTGCCCTAAAGTCAAAACTGCCTTTTCAGGCTGATTTCGCATGTCAATGACAGCTTGATTAAGCAAGTCATCAACCAACTTTGCCTCAACGGCAAAACTTTGGCGTGAGAAACAGACTCCGGCAAAAAGGAGGGTCAGTGCGACGTTTCTGAAAATGCAATGCAAAGTAGTCACTTAGGCCGGAGTCGGTTTGGGTTAGTAAGTGCTTTCAGTAATATCTATCGCGGGCACCTCGTCCGCAGAAATACCCAGCAATCCTGCTAGTGACTCTTTATTTCCAGACAATACAGCTTCCTGCTCTTCAGCATTCAAACCATAGTTTTCCATCGCTGCTTTGGCACCACTTTTATGTGCACTCAGCACATTTACATCCTTATCCAGCGTATTCAAATAATCAAGTAATTTAGACATAATTTTTTACCTTTCAGTCAACTTCAAGGGTTATGAAACAGGTGTAATACCATTAAAGATTCTATTATGTTTCTGTAAAAACTTGTAACAAATTTCAAAAAATCAATGCATTATGCGCAACACTGGATAACGAAGCCATTCAGGCTCCTTAAATCTGGCGCACCGAGTGAAAATAAAGTCCAGCACCACTTGCTGATCACTGAGTAAACCTGGGTTTTCCTGCTTCCATTGCTCAAAAGCTTGTCTGACTTCTGGCTCGGTATTCAAGATCTCTGTTGCTGTGTCTTCAAACACATAATCTGAATAAGCTTCTTTCTTTTCCAGAACGCTATTAAAGAACCCCCAGCGGAAGAAACTGTCATGCGCCTGCGGCTCCAAAGTTTCAACGATGTAACGCGCTCGCGGCTGATCCAGCGAAACCAGATAATCACCAGCATGAACTGTGACGCGATCATTTACCTGCAGCAATTGCACATCATCATGAAACATCTGGCCCTCATAAGCATGCGAACGCGATTGCACAGACTGTATGCGATACAGCTGCGCCTGCACGGCTGTATCACTTTCCAGCCTATGCATCTGCACGCCATTCCATTGCAGGCGCTCTATCACCGCACGCCAGACTTGCGGTATCAAATAGGCTTTAGGTTGCGTAACGTTGATATCAGCCACAAAGTGGTCGTAATAGGCGATGGCTTTTTCCCAAGGCTGGCTGCGGTCATAAGACAAACGCATGTAATTACCCAGCACACTGGGGCTATAAACTGCCTGATATCCTTTGAACATGAAGCTGGAAGACTGGCTATGATCTGCCGCCCAATGCACAGCAACTTGCTGTTGCTGGCTGGCAGCCTGTTGCGCTTGCGCACGCAGTGCCTGAATCTCAGCGCCATGAACAACAGTAAAGGACAACACTGTTTCCACCAAGGCACGCATGGACGCATAACGGTCAGCAAAAGGCTTCAGCATATGGGTTTCCGGCATGAAACCTATGGTGTGATGCAGGGTCGCGTAGCCGGTAGAAAAACGCGGTGTTTCCAGGAAATCTTCTATGCCGTGGTCGGGGCTGTCCTTGACCGGATTTACGTAAGGACAAGTCGGCCAGCCGCGCTCTTGCATTTCTGTATAAATTGCTGGCAGCATAGTGTCACGCAAGAATGGTCCCAAGCCATAGCCCAGTTTGTCGGCCTGGGTTTGTATCAGCGTCATGGTGTAATGATAGTCAGCACCGTTTGAGGTATGGGTATCGACCATGACATCCGGGCTCCAGTCGCTGAAAAAGCGGTTGAAGACCTGAGCATTTTCACTATCGCATTTGATGAAATCCCGGTTCAGATCCAGGTGCAGGCTATTACCACGAAAACCGAATTGCTCAGGACCATCCTGGTTCACACGTGACGTATTCTGACGGTTCAGGCAACCATCGACGTTATAAATGGGGATGAACAGAAACACTGTTTTACCCAGTGCAGCAAGTCTATCAGGCTGAGTGCAGAAATCACGCACCAGCGCCATGCAGGCATCAATACCTTCCGGTTCACCTGGATGGATGCCGTTATTATTGAAAAAAATGGGACGTTGCTCTTGTCTGATGCGTTCGCGCTCAAATACACCATCAGCCGTCACAATGCCAGCATGAATGGGTTTGCCATTGTCAGAGACACCGATCTGGCCAAACTGCACAACACCAGGAAAATGCGTGGCAAGATTTTGATAAAACTGTATGCAAGCTTCCCAGGTGGTAGTCTGGTTTTGGTTGCCCGCTTCATAGGGTGTGATGAAGCCGGTGGTATGGTCTGTATGTGATGACATGCGTTACACCAGTTGAAAGTAAATGTATCCCACGATTTTAGCGTACAAGTCATCAAATTCGCATGGCATACTGATGCTTGATTGAAACAAATCAGATATTGATTTCTATTGCTAAAACTCATTTCATCAAAAATAATGGGTTCTAATATATTGCGCGAGAGTTTTATGAACGATGCTGAAATAAGTGCGCTGCGCCAAAACTGCCATACAACTTTGCCCGGACACCGCGCCATCGCGCCCGCAGAAACCTTCAGACGCATGGCTGCCTGGTCAGAAGACAATCAGGTGCAACATGACACTTATGGCGAAGGCGAACTGATACAGTCTTTCGAAAGCAAGATCGCTGCATTGCTGGGCATGGAAGCAGGCTTGTTTTGCATCACAGGTACACTGACACAAGTCACCGCCTTGCGCCTGGCTTGCGAAGAAAGGGGCAGTCCGCTGGTTGCACTGCATGCCAGTTCCCATATTCTTGTTCATGAAAGAAGCAATTATCAATTGCTCGATCATTTCAAAGCCTTGCAAATAGGTAATCCACACCGGCCATGGACACTGCAGGACTTGCAAGCCCAGCCAGAAAAAATTTCCGCTGCACTCTATGAATTACCCATGCGTGAAATAGGTGGGCAATTGCCTGAGTGGGAAGAACTGAATGCCATCAAGGCTTATTGCCGTCTCCAAGATATACACCTGCACATGGATGGCGCACGTCTGTGGGAAGCTGCAGTCGGCTATAAGCGTAGCCTGATCGAGGTAAGCGCTGGCTTTGACACTGCCTATGTATCGTTCTATAAAGGCATAGGTGGCCTGGGCGGTGCCATGCTGCTGGGTAGTGCAGAGTTCATCGCCAAAGCGCGAGTCTGGATGCACAGGCAAGGTGGCAATGTATTCCGCCGCAGCCCCTACGTAGTCGCTGCCGCCATGCAATTTGACGAAAGGCTGGTAGCCCTGCCCGCATGCTTTGCCCGCACACAATGGCTGTTTGAAGAATTGCGCGCCTATCCTGAATTCAAAACCAATCCGGCGGCTCCACATTGCAACATGTTGCACCTGTACCTGCCCACAGATAGAGATACTGCTATCGCTATCCGCAACCGGATCGCGCAGGAGCATGGCATATGGTTATTCAATAATGCTGCACACACTGCCCTGCCTGGACAATGCATGTTTGAATGGTACGTCGGTGATAATTTATTGAATATGGCAGGCGAAAAGCTCAGGCAGGCATTGGGTTTATTGGCAAATGCCTTGACCAAAACGGATTATTAATCCAGCTTATCAGTGCTCGTTATGTGAGTTATCGCACATACAAGACTTTTTGCTTCCATTAAGCTCTCTGACATTGTTTCGTCACTTCAAGAAACGTAAAGGAGTAATAATGATAAGCCTGCTCAATCTACAGTCCGATAAAGTCAAATACGACCCCAATCATCTGTTTGACACCCTGATCAAGCGCCTGCATTTAAAAAACGATGCGGCACTGGCTAAAATGCTGGATGTTGCACCACCGGTGATCAGTAAAATCCGTCATTTGCGCCTGCCCATAGGAGCATCACTGATGATCACCATGCATGAAATCAGCGACCTCAGCATCAAGGAATTGCGCGCACTGATGGGTGACAAAAGAGAGACTTTCCGGATTACCGATTCTCAGCTAAAACCCATTCTCGCCAAGTCACGCCACAAAAGTAAAGAGCGAGCTTTGAGCCAGCAATTTTAGGGCGCGATTGTAGCTATCGCCTGGGGAAAATCAAGCTCAGGCGTGCACCGGGATATTCGCTGCGCACCTCGCCATTACCTATAGCGTAATGACCGCCGTGCAGTTCGACGATCGCCTTGATGATAACAGATCCAAGGCCTAGTGAAATTCCGGTCTGCTTGCTGGGCAAACCTGAAAATAACAGGCGAGTGTCACGCCTTTGCCCGAAGCGAAACATGGCATCTGCTGATAAACCGGGGCCATCATCCTCAATAATCAATTCCAGCGCATCTGCGACAACTGACAGTCGTATGCGTACCTTGCTTTGTGCATATCTGGCAGCATTATCAAACACATTACGCAAAAGCCTGGATATGAGATAAATGTCGCCAGTGATATTCCCGCCCTGCTCACCATCTTGATCACAAGTAGCATCGATCTGCAGCACAAATTCTATGGCTTGATCTGCTTGCTGCTGCATATGGATAGCATGACCGATTTCTATTTTCAACAAATCACATAAATCCACGCTGGTGGCCTGGTTGCGGTAACGCGGCTCATCAATATTCGCAATAAAAAACAAGTCATCAATCAATCTGGTGAAATAATCAAGTTCACTGCTGACAACGGTAAAAAACTCTTCACGCTCTTGCTGCTCCATAGCATCGCCATGCACTGACAAGGTATCAATCGCGGTACGCAAACTGGTCAAGGGCGTGCGCAGATCATGTCCCAATTCTTGCAAAAGCTCGCGCCGCGTTTTTTCTATGGTTTGTAATTGCGTGACCAGCCGCTGTATTTCATCAGCCATGGCATTGAAATGTTGCATTAGCCCGCCTATGGCATCCAGCCTGCCTGATGTAAAACGTGCGCTAAGGTCGCCAGCCTCCATGCTTTGAATAACGCCCCGCGCTTCTGCAGAACGCCCACGCAAATATAAGGCCAGCAATAACAAACCCAGCAAAATTGCGGCAACCAGCGTCACCACAAACAGTGTCGCCATGGTAAAAAACGCGCCACGGGCTGGTGTACCTGGATTGTGTATCAGTAAATAACGTGGTTCATCTGCCTGTAGACGCACAATCGCAGAAGCTGCACTCCCTGAAAAAAAACGTCCGCGCGCCACTACCTCATGAATCACTGCAGGCTTGGTACGTTGCAAGAGCGCGGCTGGCGGCACTGCATTGCCTGGGTTACTGGCAAGGATTTTATTCTCTGCATTCACTATCCACATTTCCAACGGGATTGCCGGTGATTCACTGCGATAAGCCTGTACGCGGCGCAAGCCTTCTGCATAATCGTGTTCCTCAACAATGCGGGCGATAAACAGATACATGCTACGTTGTACTTCATCTCCTGGGCGCGTAGTCACCTCCCTGATCATCCAGAGATAAAACAGGCTCAGCAGCAGAGCAAAAAATATGCTGATCGCAAAAAAACGTAACCATAGTGAACGACTCATGCGTGCTCCAGTTTGTATCCAACCCCATAAATGGCGACAATACGCGCAGTCGCGCCAGCATCCTTTAATTTTCGACGTAGATGACTAAGATGTGAGTCTATGGTGCGGTCGTAGATATGATTAGTGTCCTCAAACTGATTCAATATCTGTTCCCGGGTGATGGCACTTCCATTGGCTTTTACCAGCAACATCAGCACTTCGTATTCCTTCTTGCCCAATTGCAGAGCAGTTCCGGCAATACTGGCATTGCGACGCTGAATATCCATTTGAATATCACCAAAACTGATCACAGCCAAGTTCTGGTAGTCTGCCTGCACCCGTCCCAATAGACGACGCATGCGCGCACTAAGTTCCCGCAAGCCACAGGGCTTGCGTATGTAATCGTCGGCACCACCTTCTATGCTAGCCACAACCGCACTTTCATCTGTTCTGGCTGACAGCATCAAAATTGGTGTTGCCGGATGTAGTACACGCAATTGCCTGCACAGGTTGATGCCATCTCCGTCAGGCAGGCCAACATCCAGCAATATCAATTCAAATGTCTGTTGCGTCAGTACTTGCATCGCAGTTGCAATGCAATCTGCATGATTGAGCACAAAACCCTCATAGCGCAAACCCATGCTTAAAGTGCGGGCGATCATGGGATCATCTTCGACTAAGAGAACTGAAATTGCTGAGCTCATGGACATTGAAACAAGTAGTAACAAAGAATATGCCTTCATTTTGCCATATTGCTGATGGTGAAGGCTCCTTCCATCAAAATTACAGAATTCATGTTTACAGTTTCTGACAGCGGGCTTGCTGTCTCCGTACTTCTGCTGCAAGCCTACCCATCATCTGTCCCTATACTGGAGATCACATGTCTTACTCTTCACCCATACTGACTGTTGCCGCCGTTGCAGCTATCAGCAGCATACTCAGCGCCTGCGGCGGCGGCTCTGGCAGCCCATCTGACGCCGCGCCACCTGCTTCCAACAATAGCAGCACGACCACAACAAGCAGCACAAACACTGATGTCAGCAGCAATCGTCTTGCGGCAGCCATCGTAGCGGCAAAAAATGCGGCAAATACAGATCCCATGTGTACTACCGACAAGCTGGGCGATTTTTACTGGGAAATTGGTAATGCCAGTGATAACGCACCGATAGTGTCCGGCTCGCAAGGTGCTGGCAGCGTCAATTCAACGAGTTATTTCAATATCGCCTCTGCCTCGAAATGGATATTTGGTGCTTATGTGCTGGAAAAGAAAGGCATAGACCAGGTGCGTAGCAATAGCTCTTTAAAAGATGGCTTGCGCTTCATGTCTGGCTATACCGGCTTCAATGAGGATGCCTGCGTAGGCAAGCTGAACATTACTGCTTGCTATATCGCCGGGATGAATGGCAGTACAGGCCAGCCCAATCCAGACACCGTTAATAAATTCGACTACGACAGCGGGCATGATCAAAAACTGGCCAGCGTGGATTTGGGTCTGGGCAATCTCACGGCCACCCAGCTTGATACGGAATATCAAAATACCATAGGCCTGAGCAAGGGTTTCAATATGGCAGCGTTAGACCCATTGATGGCGGGCGGCATGATGGGCACGGCAACAGATTACGCACTGTTCTTGAAAAAAATCATGAAGCAGGAACTGGAAATTGGCCGCTACCTGGGTGATCAGGCCATCTGCGCCCTTCCTTCAGCCTGTCCAGGTAAAGTCGTGTATTCACCGATACTGTTGTTGAACGAGCCCTGGACTTACTCATACAACCATTGGGTAGAATCTGAAAAAGGCAATGGCAGCATAGACGCTTACTCCAGTCCCGGCAAATGGGGCTTTTACCCCTGGATTTCTGCTGACAAAAAATACTACGGCATACTATCGCGCCATGACAAAGAAGTGGGTGCCTACGTGGAGTCAGTCAAATGCGGTCGCCAGATACGCAAAGCTTTTATGAATGCGCTATAAGGTAAAACTTGACCAGATTTCAAAGAGTGGCAGCAAATTGCCGCTCTGCATAGGCTGTCAGTGCAACGATACGTTTTTCTGTCTCGCGTTTGAATTTCAGGCACAAGATAGGCGTCAACAGCCATGACAGCCAACGTGGTTTTGCCGTAATGTTGTAGGAAAAGCGTACGCGTGTCAGTCCATCAGATAATGCCTTGAAATGCCAGCCGCCAGCGAACTGGTCAAAGATATAGGGGCCGCTGACCATTTTGACTGCGGCCACTTCATTTGGCTTATACGACACATATTCGATATCCATCGCCAGGCCATTGCCGTCTATGCAGCGTGCCTGCGCACCTACTGCGGCCTGTTTTGCGTTCAGCAGATAGGACTCGGTAGTCAAGGTATCCCATTCTTGCCTGAGGGTATAATCCTGGGTCAGGTCAAACAGATACTTTGCACTGGCCCTGACTTCAAATTCATGTTTGATCAGCATATATTGCTCCGTGATTTTGACATAAGGAATACTATTTTTCGCCCGCCGAGAACTGGCTAGGTGGCACACCAAAGTGCCGCTTGAACATGGCGATGAAAGCACTGAGACTATCGTAACCCAGTTCAAGTGCGATGCTGGTCACCGCAGTCCCGGCGGCCAGCAATTCCAGCGCCCGCATTAGCCTGGCACGTTGCCGCCAGTCAGAAAAACTCATGCCTGTCTCGTCAGCAAAATGGCGGGTCATAGTCCGTGGTGCAATGCCTGCCCATGTCGCCCATTCCTGCATGGAACGTGCATCGCCAGGTGCTTCTGCCAGGGCTTTGGCAAT
The DNA here is from genome assembly GCA_016200895.1 of Burkholderiales bacterium. Classification (GTDB taxonomy): domain Bacteria; phylum Pseudomonadota; class Gammaproteobacteria; order Burkholderiales; family Burkholderiaceae_D; genus Undibacterium. The sequence goes on along the minus strand of JACQDX010000035.1, from coordinate 39,691 downwards.
GTTCAATAGCCGGCGGTCAACTGGCATGGCCAGCACAAAATCCTGCGATGGTGAGTTTGCAATCTCATCGACTATGACGGCAAGCACGCGCTCCTGAGCAGAATTTAAATGCTCACTGACACCCCAACTGGCAGCGCGTAAAACTGCTTCCCGCAATAATCCAGATACTTGCAATATTTGTGTTTGAGTTGGCAGATCTGAAGTTGGCAAGATATAAGCACTCCATCCCGTAAAGGTCTGACTGGTATGCAAGGCATGAAGTTGCAAAGGTGGCAGCCAGATTGCATGGCCACTGGGCACGACAAGTTGTTGTCGCTCAGTGGCGATCATGATCACACCTGTCGTCGCCGCCAGAATCTGACCACGCATATGCTTGTGCTCAGGCGTTCTGCGTACCTGCGCCTTGCTGGTAACGGCATAGACCAATGCCCCACCTTCCTGGCTGGCGTGGGCAGGATCAATCAAAGGTGACGGTTTAGCCTCAGTACTACACATACAGGGATTATAGCCCAGGCGGTTTTAATCCGTGATGGACAACATGTCAATCCGCTGTTTTATCTGAAGGAAAGCGGATAGAGTCGCGCAATAGAAAGCCCATGGGCATGGCGAGATTCATTTGTTTATTGCTGATAGGCTTAGTAAACCAGTCTTTATAAAGCTTTTCAAACTCACCGTCAGTGATGAGTCTCATCATTTCGCGGTCTACCAGATTTTTAAAAGCAGCATCATCTTTACGGAGCATGAGTGAATAAGGCTCTACAGATAAAGGATCGCCCACAATGATAAAGTCGTCGGGATTTTTTGCTTTTGCCCTTAAGCTGTACAATAAAACATCGTCCATGGCAAAGGCGTCAGCCTGTTCTTGCTCAACCATGTTAAATGATATTTCGTGGTCCTGTCCCTCTAATAATTTGATGTTGAGTGCCCTGACATTACTGCGGGCATTCACCAAATCCAGTGTCGTCGCATTCTTGGTGGTGACGATAGTTTTGCCTTTCAGGTCCTGCCAGTTTCTGATGCCTTTGTTTTTCTTGACTATCATGCGCACGCTGGAAAAGAAATGCGGGATAGTAAAGCTGACGCGATTGCGCCGTTCTGCCGTATTGGTGGTTGCACCACATTCTATATCCGCCTTCCCTTCCATGATGCTGGAGAAGCGTGTAACTGAATTTACCGGAAGATATTGAATTTTCAAATTAGGCAGTTTAAGTTCTTTTTTTACTGCATTGGCAATCTTGAGACACAGATCAATCGCATAGCCATTGACCTGGTTATCTTCAGTAGTATAGGAAAAGGGAGCTGCCTGCAAGTAGGCAAATGTGATCGCCTGACTTTCCCGTACTTTTGCCAATGTATCTGCAGCGCTGCTCAAACCAGGCATCGCCGCCGCTAGCAAAACACAAATCAACAACAAACCCCGGTAAATCAAAAAAGTACTCTTCATTACAGCAACTCCATAGTTCAATATTTGTCATAGCGCAGCGACGAATACATCCGGGACGTTGAGCTCAACTACCGCCGACAACAGGTAAGGCAGCGCCATGAATTGCACGTGCCTCATCAGATGCGAGAAAAGCGATCACGTCAGCAAGTGCGTCAGGAGAAACCCATTTACCTGGGTCAGCATCCGGCATGGCGAGCCGGTTTTGTGGAGTGTCAAGAATGCTGGGGAGAACGCAATTAACATTGATATTATGTGGACGTAACTCTGCTGACATCGTTTCAGTCAGACTGATGAGCACATCCTTGGCTGCACAATATGCTCCCATTTTGGCCTCCCCTCTCAGTGCTGCATACGCACTGACATTGATGATTTTTCCGCCTGATCTGTCTATCATGCCGGGAACGACTGCGCGCGCAAGTTGTAACATGCTGCGGACATTGATATCGAATAAAAAATCCCAATCTTCATCCGTAGTTTCATGTACCGAATATCCCATGCTAAAGCCCCCTGCGGCATTGCAAAGTATGTCGATAGCCGGATATTTTTTCAGACTCACATCCAGCAATGTGATGACTTGATCTCTATTGCACAAATCCGCAGCAAGGAGCAGACATTGTTCGTTACCCGAACCAAAAGCGCTTTCAAGATCATAAAGGTGACGGTCGACAAGTATCAGGTTTTTCCCGCTTTGAGAAAATTTCCTGGCGAGTGCACGCCCCAGATTACCGCATGCACCAGTAATCATGACTGTTTCAGTTTTTGTACTCATGGTGTTTTTCCTGAATATTGGATGTTGAAATTTGTAGCCTTGTCATTTGAGGAAGCGAGGCTTTACCACATTTTTGTCGCAGCAGTTGCCATTGCTACTGAGCGGGCAAATCCAGCGCTGAAAATACCCGGTCGGCATAGAGCGCAAGTTCTATGTCTTTATCAGTGATGCCACTGGCATCGTGTGTCGTCAGTGTCATGACGACCTTGTTGTAGACATTAAACCATTCTGGATGATGGTTTTCTTTCTCGGCAAGCAAGGCGATATGCGTCATGAATGAAAATGACTGCATAAAATCTGCAAAAATATATTCACGTGTTATCGCCTCACGCTGCAGATCAAGTTTCCACATGGGCCGGGATTGCAGGAATTGCGAAATGCTGTCTGGATTCATCATTTTTTCTCTAATCAATCAATTTTTTCAGTTTTCCTTGATCTTCATCAAGCATTGAATCGAAAATAGTTTAGTGTGATTTACATGCAAATTGTGCGCAAAAAACCTTAAATTAATACATATTCATGCATATAATTTGCATTAATTCAAACGAAAACGAAAAATATGAGCACCGTTACAGTTGATAGTTACGACATCAATTTACTGACTGCCCTCCAGCGCGATGGAAAAGCAACGAATAGCGCTCTTGGGGAGAAAGTACATTTATCGACATCGCAAGTCAGTCGCCGTGTACAGCGCCTGGAAGAAACAAAGGTGATTTCTCACTATGTAGCGGTGCTTAATCCTGAAGTGATCGGATTAGGGGTCTCAGCTTTCACTCACATTACTTTAAGCAGGCAGGGGGAACATGCAGCCTTGTTCGAGAAGGCCATGATGGACTTGCCTGAAGTACTTGAATGTCATTCAGTCACTGGCGAAGCTGACTACGTACTTCGGATTACGGCACCAGATTTGACATCGTTCTCTGACTTCATGGAGAAAAAATTACTACGTCTCCCCAGCGTCGCCAGCGTCAAATCCATCGTGACACTAAAAACGATCAAGCAAACTTCCAGCCTCCCACTGGAGCATATTGCCCAGCCAAGGCCCATCAAGACCCAGATAGTCTTTACATGACTCCTGGGATGGGGACGGTGAATATGGTCATGGCCTTGGTGCGATATATATCGGCGCAAAGTCGCAAGTGGTTTGTCTGCATCAGGCGCATGCTAGAGCCTTCATCACCCCACAAGGAAAAACAATGAAAGCAGAAGACATACTGCCAGATCACATCAACACCACCACCATTAATGGCCTGACCATCAGAAAAGGCACGGTTGCGGCCTTCGTCGTCAATGCAAAGATCTATTTGCAGCCAGACAGTTCGCCAGACGAACGTTCTGAGGCAAAAACCGCCGTGCTGGAAGCCATGCCCGCCTTGCAGGCTTTGGGGATTTTTGATGTGTTTGTTATTGCAGATACAGGTCTGCGCGAACTTGTCGCCACGCATCAGCAGTAATTATGCAATAAGCATGCATTCGTCAATGAAGCAGCCCACGATCTGGACTACTCATTGACGGCGCAAGTTTGCCAGCACAGTCTTGTCCAGTTTTGCAGCAACACCGACGCTACGTCCCGCCAGATTGGGAATACTGAAATGAATAGCGCTACCCAATATCTGGGCACACTCTGACAGGCTGAGGCCGTAATCCTGTTGCAGCCATTGCACCATGCCGCTGGTTGCTGCCCGCAGGGCATCATCCAGCGAGCCCGCCTGCCCCAGTACCATGATCTGTGTGGGCGACTCTACTCTTGGTGCATTGACCGATTTTCCTTTTATGACATCCACGGTAAATTCTACTTCCATGGATGTTTCCAATCCATATTGACTAGTCTCGCCATCTCCCTGCAGGGCATGTGCATCTCCCAGATACAGCAAGGCGCCGGGTTGCTGCACAGTCAGGTAGACGGTATTGCCTTCAACGACTTCATTGAAATCCATATTACCACCAAAGCGTCCAGTATCTCCCGTAGAAATAGCCGGAGAACCATTGCCCGGCGCAACCGCCAGCCCACCCAGCATAGGGCGCACTGGCAGACTCAAATTACGCAGGCCTTCTGTTGGATTCTCTGGACTTGCCAAACCACGTTCCCTATCCAGTTTCCAGCGTATAGGCTTGCCAAGATTTGTGGCCTTGGCTGCCAGTGCAGTACCCATCGCCCTGCCGACGATGCTGTCGAGGCTGTCGGCGTAATCGCGGTTAAGGCGTAAGCGTTTAAGATGTATTACCAGCGTGTCGCCCGGTTCGGCAGTACCGACAAAAAACGGGCCTGTCTGCGGATTGCCATACAGGGCCTTGGTGACTCCATTTTCATCAACACCACCAGAATCTATGGTCTTGGTATGCACCGTATCGCCCGGCCAGATCATCAACACTGGCAAGCGATGCGGACTGAATTCATTGGAATAATCGGTGGGCTGGAAATCGTATTTTCGTGGGGTTCCTGCAGGACGATCAGGTATCCTGCGTGCGCTGAATGTATGCGAGGCCCTAGCTTGCGGATTATTCGTATCGGGAAAATCAGCCGCGCCCTGCATGGCGTCCTTGCTGACTGTGCCGGTGTAGGAATACTTTGCCTTGTCAGCATCCGTTACCGTGAACGCTATGCCTTTGGCGGTGCGCGTACCAGCAAGCTGGTCACCATCAAGCTTGCCGCTGATGCTGCTACCATCCACTGTAATGCTCAAGGTCCGATAAGAGCGATTGCCCCACCTGTCCACTTGCAATAGCCAGTGTTCTTCATCTGCTGCAGTCGCCAGACAGGGGGCAAGAAAGATCAATAGCATCGCGTATCGCAGCATGTTTTTTCCAGTGAAAAATTAAATGTAACTGCGATATTAAATTAATCTGCGCTTAAGCTTCATTAATTGCGATGAACTGCCAATTGCCATGCACAGACTGAAAACACATCAAGTTAGTTTGCGTTGATTTGCGTTGATTTACATCACCGACGCATGATGAAATCATGGCTTTGCCTTGCTTTGACGAATTTCCAGTGCCTTGGCCAGCAATTCATCGCTACTCCAGTGCCGCGTCAGCCACACAGTAAGTGCCTCGCCAGAGATGTGCCAGTAAAGCATACGGCGATCTTGCAGATGATCGTGATTATAGTTTCTGGCGACATACCAGGCTAAACATGTGCCAGCCGGATAGGGTTTATCCAGCAACAGGGAATATATGTCATAGGGCGTTAAGACCTCTACTTGTATAGCTCCCTGCTCTTTCAATTCTTTCCAGATCAGCGCTTTGTTTTCTGGGCTGATCAATGCGATTTTGGCAGGTTCAGGGCTGCCTGTTATGTTTGATAAACCGTATGCATACAATAGCCAGGGGCCACACAGCAATATCAACAGTATCAGGCCCAGGGCTGCTACCAGGCTCTTCTTTATAGGCAGTTTATACGGAGGAGGCATGACAGGCTCTGGTTCAGCAACAGTCCAACATTGCGCACATAATTTGGCCTTGGATGTTCTCAACAATAAGCCGCATTGTCCGCAAACTGGTCCCCAGTCACTTCGCCTGTGATGGTATATGGTGTCAAAATGAATGCCAGACATGCCAGTTATTTGCTCAAATTTGATACCAACCTGTGTTTTGACTGCGCTCCTGGCTACCTGCAATGAACAGCGATGCAGTGTTAGATAGTCTCTCAACTCTTGCATGGATGGACGCAGCAATGGTGATACTTTCTTCCACTCATTCTCGTCAAGAAACGGCATTTCTTTTTGACACTTCCAACAGAAATGCGTTTCCATTATTGTGCTGCCTGCCCCATGGATGCGGTCAGCATGGTTTGCACTCTTGAGCGTACAAAATGGATATGACTGCGCAAGCCATATAATTCTTCTGCATAGGACAAGGGTATGGTGATGCGATTGACTTTTTCTTCTATCTCATCGAGGTGGCGCAACTGTTTTTCTGCGACGCTCTGTTTGTCGGCAGCGGCGACTTCTTCTATTGCCTGCTCTACCAGCCGCAATTGCCCATACCAGCGGTAAATGCGTGAGCGTATGCGCCAGACATACAAGGGTGGAATAATTTTAGACAGAGGCAAGAACAAGGCACCAAGTGCAACGATGACGACCCACATGCGTTCTATGAAATTGGCGATCCAGAAGCTCAGGTAGCGCTGCAGCATGGGTGGGCCGTTTTTATAGAACTTCTCAGCCTCATGTGCCACCGGGATTTCAGTATATTTATCGGACGGAAATTCACCCTGACGGCTGAACCAGTCCGTACCGCTATGTATCCTGTGTGCCGCCTGCAACAGCAAGCCCATCAATGCCGGATGCAGGCTTTCATGGGCGACCAGGGTCGCTGTCGGCGCAATTAAATGATAATCATGAGCTGGGATGTCCTTGCCTATATCTACAATGCCACGCGGCAGCACGACATGAGATAAAAACGGAAAGCGCCGCGTATACGCTTCTGCCTGCACTGGCTGAGCTGAAGATCAGCACATCGACCTTGTTATCCAGTAAGGCGACCGTACCTGGCGTATCGGCCAGTTTTTGTATGGTCACATCTTCTTCCGACATGCTGTTGACACTTAAAATCTGGCTGAACAGTTTAGCGACGCCATTACCATCAGGGCCGACATTGACTATCTTGCCCTTGAACTGGCTCATCGTGGTAAATTCTTTGGGGCTGCGGTAAAACACCCAGATAGGTTCATAAAACAGGCTGCCCAGTGAAATTAAGCCGCGTTCATGGGCCTGCGCTTCATCGGTAGAACCGCTACGCACGAAACCCACTTCAATGTCAGAATCAGGGTCGCTGATACGGCTGAGGTTTTCTTCTGATCCCTGTGAAGATTGCTGGCGCAAGGTGATTTGATTTTTTTGCAGTTCTTGTGCATAGCGTTTGGCAAAACGTTCATAAGAACCATTTTCCTGCCCGCTGGAAATATCGATCACGCGCGGTGGTGCAGGGTCCACCAGCCAGTAACCGACACCACAGACTATCACCACCATCAGCGTGATCGGGCCAAAGGCAACCAGCAAATCACGCAGATTGAAGAGGGTGAATTTGATCTTTTGCATGTTCAACTGGACTTGGAAGGCGTGGGGATATACTCCGCCTTCAACTGCTGCAAGCCCTCCAGCATTTTTTCATAGGCAGCAAGGACTTGCTGCTCGTCACCCTTGACACCTAATTCTATATGCCTGCGTTCAGTTTCACTACCAACACTGGGCAGGCTAAAAACCTTGATCAAGGCGAAATCAGCCTCCAGTTGCTCCATCAAAGGGGTGACGATGGATTCAGCAATTTCGTAGACCAGCACCGATTGTTCAAACTGTGCATGTTGATTGAACAGATGAGAAAAATGCGTATCCAGCACCCACTCCAGCATCGGCCAGGCCATGACCGGGAAACCGGGGACAAAGAAGTGGTTGCGTATGGAAAAACCGGCGATCTTGTTGAAAGGATTGGGGATGATGTCCGCCCCAAGCGGGAATTCACCCATCTTCAATCTGTGCAAGTGATCAGGCGTGGTCAGGTCGGCCACTTCGCCTTTTTCTTTGGCGATATCCATGATGCGCTCCTGTATTAAGAGCTTGGCTTCTGGATGCAGGATGACAGGCAAATCCAGCGCGGCTGCCGCACACTGACGCGTATGGTCGTCTGGTGTTGCACCTATGCCGCCAGTAGAAAACACTACGTCACCGCTGGCAAAACTGCGTTTCAAGGTCGCCGTAATGCGCTCACGTTTGTCGCCTATGTATTCAACCCAGTCAAGCTGCATGCCGCGCGCCTTCAGCAGCGCGATGACTTTGGACATGTGCTTGTCTTCACGTTTGCCAGATAAAATTTCATCGCCAACGATAATCAGACCGATTGCCACGATTTCTCCTTTTTTATATTACAGGCCGGGCAGCGTTTGCGGAATTGGCGACCCTGCCTGGGGCGCTACGCTACGGTGACGTTGCAAGGCTTCCAGGCAATAGTGCTGGAACCACAAACCAGTGAACACAAACACCAGTACATAAATCCAGATTGCCACGCCTGCTATGACAGGCAAGAACAGGGTAGATACAACTCCACCCAGCCATAACAAACCAGGTGCTGCGCCAAACAGGCCAGCAATTATGCCTATAGCCAGCAATGACCAGCGATGCTCCTGCACCAGGATCGCCCGTTCATCAGCATCTGCATGCAGCGCTAATGCATCGTACACCATGACTCTGTAAGTCAGCCAGCCCCATAAAAGCGGTTGCAGCACAAGGCCGACAAAAGGGATCAGGTTCAGGGGTAATGTCACAAACCAGATGAGCGCAAAAATGCCGAAAGACGACAAGGAGTGCCCCATGCTACCCAGGAAAGTGCCACCATTCTTTTGCTCCAGCTCAGGGTAATCACGCACGCCCACATGTTTGCTGATGGCAGGCATGGCAAATACCGTTATGCACATCAATGAAGTAAATATCATCAATGGCAAGAGTACCCACATGGCCACCAGCGGCACGACCACCATCTTCAGGGCAATCAGGCCGACCATGGACAGCACACTGCTGACCCGCGCAAAGCCATCATGTTCGCCCAACCACGCTTGGATAAAATCCATCATTGCTTGCAAGCCCCACCACATGGCAGCGCCCCATAAAATGAGGGCGACCATAAAAGGCAAAAAAGTCAGCAGCAACATACGGTAATGCAATTGCGCCGCCACTGCCCTGCCCCATGCCCGCATCACGGATGCGATATTCATGATTGCTTTTCCTTGTCAAATCCAAACATGCGCTTCAATCCCAGCCATTGCTGTGACCAGAATCCCTCGCCATAGTTGCGTGCGCTGCCCTCAGGTGCGGCTAACTGGTCACGTATGCCGGTCAACGCAAATTCTTTGGCAAACAGTGCAGTACCAAACAGTACATCCCAGACAGGGAATAAAACTGCAAAATTATGGCCACCCAGTGTGCCCTTGCCATGGGTCTCATGGCCTATGCCTATGGCATGATGGGTGCGGTGATAACGTGGTGACACCATCAGGTATTCACCTATGCGGCCAAAATGTATGCGTACATTTGCATGTTGCAGGCTTTGCAGCATTTGCGATGCCATGACCAGCATGACATATTGCCCTGGTTCGACGCCGATGGCGATGGCGATCAACCCCATATAGATGTCACGAATAAAATCGTCCAGCAAGTGATTACGGTTATCACTCCATAAATTCATGTCGCGCTGGCTATGGTGCAGGCTATGCAAGGCCCACCACCAGTTGAATTGATGCTCTGCGCGGTGATACCAGTAATCAAAAAAATCCAGTACAAACAAATATACGAAGAACAGTAAGACAGGATATTGCAACATGTCTGGCCAGATGTTTTCCAAATTGAAGGGGTTCACACCCTGCAGATGCAGGATAGCCGTCAACTGATCCAGCAAGGGGTCAAGCACGAAAAATACGAGGATAGAGAAAGCCCCCAGCCTGTGCAAAGCGGTGTAGATAAAATCATTCCAGCGCGCATAGCGGTTCTTGATCTCATGCACGGGTATCCATGACTCCAGCGGGCGCAAGATGATGAACAGCACGATCAATTGCAAAACACCGAGCAAGAACCATTCGACGCCCTCATAGGAGTCTTCCACAAATTCACCCAGCCCCAGATTGAACATCGCGGGCTGTACTATCGTTTCAAAAATCCAGGCTTGCAGATTTGTGAACAGATCGGAAATAGTCATTATTTTTTCTGCTGATTTAAATTTTGATAAGCGGGGTGTTCGCGTAGAGTAGCAAAACAAAAGGATTTTTGCTCAAGGCCGCTAATCAGCGGCTCCAGGTTTTCTGGTGCCCAGGCCTGCTTGCGTGACCAGATGCCCAGATGCGCCATGAAAATATCGCCATCCCTGAGTTTATCGAGAGCGCGTCTCAGCAACATGGGATTGCTGAATTTTTCGCTGGACAATTCATCGCCAGAAAATCCGGCTGGTGACCAGCCTACATGCATGTAGCCACAAGCCTGCCCGGCCTTCAACAAATTGGACGTCAGTTTGCCGCCTGGCGCGCGCCACAGAGGGTCCAGCTTTTTACCCGTCAGCGCAAAAAACCGCTGATCGACGCGGTGCAACTCCTGACAATACTCTTTTGCCGTCCATTGCAGCGTCTGGCCAGCTTGCGCACCAAACTGGGGTTTGACGGCGATACGGCCATCAGGCAGATCACCGACGACATACACATGATCGAAAGTGTGAGTACCAAAGACATGGCCTTCCTCAGCCAGCTTTTTCCAATAGGGTGACCAGCTCATGTCCAGCGAATAATCGCCTTGGACGGTTTTTTCATTCGCCAGAAAAAAAGTCGCCTTGATTTGATGACGGCGCAGGGTCTCAGCAATCAGTTCTGCCTGCGACTGGCTACCAGTATCAAAAGTCAGGTAAATGTTCCCCTTGCAATTGCCCGCTGGGGTTGCCGCAGCAGTGGCAGCAGGAACTACGGGCAAAGCCAGCATGGCAAGCAAGGTCGCAGCGGCCACATGTGCAGGCCGCTGCAATTTACATATTGCCAGCACGATTGGCAAAAAACACGCCGTGTGGTGAGCGCCCAACCGGGATCAGCTTAATAACTTTGCGGCTGGCGATATCAACGACAGCCACTTTCTTGATCCAGCGTAGGGTTGCCCACAGAGTTTTGCCATCTTCACTGACTTCCATGCAGTCAGGGCCGCCTGGGACGGGAATAGTGCCTACAATTTCCAGCGTCTGCTGGTCAAGGATATTAATTTCATTCGATGTGCGGTTGGATACAAAGAGATGCCGTTTGTCACCCAAGGCGCGGAAGTTGTGCGTGCCTTCACCTGCCTTGATTTTCTTGACAGTTTTTTGGGTGCGCCAGTCGATGACTTCAATATAGTTACTGCCCATGATACCTACGAGCAAGTATTTATCATCAGGCGTCATGGATATACCAGCTGGCAATTTGCCCACAGGGATAGTCCATTTGATTTTTTGTGTCGCCAGATCTATGGCAGAAATCTGGTCACTGCCCTGCTGGGTGATAAACACGGTAGTACTGGCTGCATCAAAAGCCATATGGCTAGGCAATTTCGCCAGCGGTACACGTTGTACCAGTTTCATCTCCTGGCCGTCAAACTTGTAGAAATCAACACGGTCGAGGCGCAGGGAATTCGAGATAAACCACTTCTGGTCTGGTGAAAAGCCAATTTGATACGGGTCAGCAATATCCTTCATGCGGCGCTGTATCTGACCAGTCTTGGGGTCAAGGAAAACCAGCTCATTGCCAACCGCATTCGCCACGATCAGGGATTTATTGTCTGGGGTGGCCATCAAATGATGGGGTTCCTTGCCTACAGGAAAGGTGCTGATTTCTTTATAAGTGGCCTGGTCAAGCAAGCTCACGGTGGCGTCACGCGAATTGAGCACCACAACCACATTGGCCTGTGCAGAAAATGCAGAGAATGCGGAAACCAAAGAAAACGCCAAAGACGACAACAAGATACGACTACGCATGAAAAAGACCGCAAAAAAAATAAATCGAACTTGCATTTTACAGCGCATGACAATAAGGAAAGAGCTTTCCTTCAATTGTTTTTCAGATTTTTCACTTAATTTGTCCAAAATCAAGCTTGAACCTATTACTGTCAGAGCAAGAAAGCAGCTGTAAGTGACCAAAATCTTTTCTTTTGCTCTACAATTGCGCCAGCTTTTTTTAAGATCAGTGACGACGATTCCAGCGTTTTACAATCGGTTTCTTTGAAAATCGCCAGAAAAATTACCCGATAGTAATATTGGGGCATGACGGCAAGTCGAACTATCGCTCTACATATTGTTTTGCTATTTAGTAGACCGAATCAAATGACAGACTTGAAAACAGCATATCCGGAACTAAATATCTGCAATAAATTTAAAGCGTTACAGAACGCGAAATAAAGGAAGAATAATGAGTACTATTACAACAGTAAGTGGTTTGCAATACGAAGATAAAGTTATCGGTGAAGGCGCAGAAGCGGAAACCGGTAACCACGTAGACGTTCACTACACAGGCTGGTTGCAAAATCCTGACGGTAGCGCAGGCAAGAAATTTGACTCCAGCAAAGACCGTGGACAGCCATTTTCTTTCCCATTGGGTGCAGGCCACGTCATCAAGGGCTGGGATGAAGGCGTACAAGGTATGAAAGTTGGCGGTACCCGCCTGCTGACCATCCCTTCCAGCCTGGGTTACGGCCCACGCGGTGCTGGTGGCGTGATCCCTGGCAATGCAACTTTGATATTTGAAGTGGAATTGCTGGGCGTTTAATCTTCCCCTGCTCACTCAAAGATCAGCATGCCTGAATTGAACAAGCCTGTGGCAGCAGTCATGGGCTTGAATCATATTACGCTCTCGGTTTCTGACCTTGAGCGCTCTTTCCGCTTTTATGTGGATGTACTGGGTCTAAAGCCACTTGCGCGCTGGAAAAACGGTGCATACCTGCTTGCTGGCGACGACTGGATTTGCCTGTCGCTGGACAGTGAGTGCCGTACCAGTCTTCCGGCAGAATATACCCACAGTGCATTCTCAGTTACGCCAGAAGCTTTCAAAGCCTTTGCACAAAAGGTGGATGATGGCGAACTGCAGCTTTGGAAAATCAATAAAAGCGAAGGTGATTCGCTGTATTTATCAGACCCGGATGGGCACAAGCTGGAATTGCATGTCGGCAATTGGCAGTCCAGGCTTGAAAGCTTGAGGTTTATGCCCTACGAAGGATTACTTATTTTTTAAATATATTGTAAAAACAAGAGCTTTCTAGTCTAATGGCGGGCCGTAATTTCACGGTCTATTTCAATAAAAAAGGAAGTTCATGTTCGCTCGCCTCATCGCTACAAGTTTAATTGCATTCTCACTCGTTGGTTGCGCCTCTGGTGTCAAACATGCAGATGTCGGCAATAAGCAATATTTATCAAATCGTCCAGCTAAATCCGTTTCCATTTCATTATCTTCAGAAGCGAAAAAGCAAGTCAGCGATAATTTGAAGTTCGATCAAAATGTTTTGGTTGGCAATGTAAAACGGGCAATGTCCTCCCAAAACCTGCTGACCGAAGACAATCCAGAAGCAAGCAACACTGTTGAGATTTTGGTCAAAGATTTTCGTGTTCGCTCTGCCTTTACCGCCATCATGTTCGGTTTTATGGCGGGCAATGATCATATCGTCGGCGATGTTATCCTGAAAGACTCAACTGGCAAGGAAATCAATCGCTTCGAAGTCAGTGCTTCTTATGCCCTGGGTGGCCTGGCTGGCGGACAGGATGGAGCGCGCCTGAGCTGGCTGTATGAAAAATTTGCTGAATTAACTGTAGAACACTTGCGTGGCAAAAAAATATAATGAAACAATTGTAATTACTACATTGCAGTGCATTTAGTTATACGTTGAACAAAAAAGCTCCCAACAGCATCACAGCACGGGAGCTTTTTCCATTTTACGTTTGGCCAAGTCTTGGCAAAGGCGATCTCAAACTGATTATTCCTTAATAAAATGTTCGCGGTAATACTTCAATTCTTCAATTGATTCCAAAATATCCGCCAAAGCTGTATGCTTTTGATGCTTCTTGAAGCCGGATGCCAGTTCCGGCTTCCAGCGGCGGCACAGCTCTTTCAATGTCGATACATCGAGATTGCGGTAGTGGAAGAAAGCTTCGAGCTTGGGCATGCCACGCGCCATGAAGCGACGGTCCTGGCAGATAGTATTGCCGCACATAGGTGATTTACCAGCTGGCACAAAGGCTTTCAGGAAGGCGATCAGGGCAACTTCAGCGTCGGCTTCGGTCACGGTGGAGGCTTTTACACGTTCGATCAGACCAGAACGACCATGCGTACCCTTGTTCCAGTTATCCATCTTGTCCAGAGTCTCGTCGGACTGATGAATGGCAAATACCGGGCCCTCGGCCAATACATTCAATTGAGAATCGGTAACCACGATGGCCACCTCAATGATACGATCGGTATCCGGGTCCAGGCCTGTCATTTCCATGTCCAGCCAGATCAGGTTCAACTCGTTTGGGCGGGCGGGGACGGTCGTGTTTGCAGTGTTTGTTTGAATGTCGGTCGCTTGTGACATAATTCTTCCTTGGCTATTACTTATCGAATGTCACATTTTCCCATGATTTCAGTCGTTTTTTCGGTTTTATTCGTTTCCTTCCTGCTAGTGACACTGATTATTCAGTTCTGGCTGGCCTCCCGCCATATCCGTCACATCCTGCTTAACCGTGCGGCTGTGCCTGCACAATTCGCAGAAAAGATAGGTCTGGCCTCCCATCAAAAGGCGGCGGATTACACTATTGCCAAGACCAAACTGGGCATGGTCATGCTGCTATTGAATGCCGTAGTTTTGATAGGCTTTACTCTGTTTGGCGGCTTGCAATGGCTGTCCGTGCATCTGGTGAAGCTGACAGGGCCTGGGATGTGGTATCAGATCAGCCTGCTGGTAGCATTTACCATCATCAGCAGCGTGATCGAATTCCCATTCAGCTATTACTCCCAATTCGTGCTGGAAGAAAAATTTGGCTTCAACAAGATGACACTGGGCCTGTTTTTCACTGACATGATCAAGAATGCGCTGATAGGTGCAGTGCTGGGCTTGCCCTTGATCTGGGTGATTCTGACCCTGATGGAAAAAGCTGGCAACCTGTGGTGGCTATATGCCTGGGCATTCTTTATAGGTTTCCAGATGTTGATCATGTTGATTTTCCCGGTCGTGATCGCCCCCTTGTTCAACAAATTCTGGCCACTGGACAATGAAGAAGTGCGCGAACGCATAGAAAACCTCAGTAAACGCGTCAGCTTTGCGCTAAAAGGCATCTTTGTCATGGATGGCTCCAAGCGTTCTGGCCATGGCAATGCTTATTTCTCTGGCTTTGGTGGTGCCAAACGTATCGTTTTTTACGACACCCTGCTGGAGCGCCTGGCACCAAATGAAATTGAAGCTGTACTGGCGCACGAGCTGGGTCATTTCAAACTCAAGCACATCGTCAAGCGCATGGCCGTCATATTTGCCTTGTCACTGGTCTTCATGGCCATGCTGGGCTATTTTAAAGAGCAGATATGGTTCTACACTGGCCTGGGCGTTGACCCCATGTTGCTGGCACAAAATGATGCGATGGCCATGATCTTGTTCATGCTGGTCTTGCCTGTATTTACTTTCCTGTTTTCACCGCTGAGCGCAATCACTTCACGCAAACACGAATTCGAAGCCGACGCCTTTGCCGCCAAACATACCAATGCCAATGACCTGGTCACTGCCTTGGTCAAAATGTATGACGACAATTCTTCTACCCTGACGCCAGATCCCCTGCATTCGGCGTTTTATGACTCACATCCCTCAGCATCGGTGCGTATCAACCACCTGCTGGCAGCACAATAACGGAGATACCATGATCAAATCCACAGACTTGCTGGCGAAGAAATCCCAGCACACAGAAACCGGCCTGGACGATGCCAGTCTGCCCGCCTACTTTGCCGCTACACCAAAGTGGACGCAGGATGGCCCACGCATCGTCAGGACTTTCCAGTTCAAGAATTATTATGAAACCCTGTCCTTCATCAATGCGATTGCCTACGTGATCCATGCAGAAGATCATCACCCTGAACTGGTGGTGACCTACAACCGTTGCGTCATCAAGTTTGATACACATACCGTCAATGATGGCAAGGGTGGCATTTCCGAAAATGACTTTATCTGCGCTGCCAAGATAGATGCGATTTTCGAGCAGAGTTTTTCCTGATGGCGCGTTCACAAGCTTTAGTCATTGCTGCCCATGGCCGCCATTATCTGGTACAGGCAGAGATTGATGGCGTACAAGTTAAGCTCCACTGCGTCACCCGTGGCAAGAAAAGCGATGTCTCCGTAGGTGACATTGTTGAATATGCCCTGACATCCAAAAACCAGGGCGTGATTGAAGCCATCACCACGCGCAAGACTTTGCTGTATCGCTCTGACCAGTACAAATCCAAGATGCTGGCGGCCAACCTGACGCAATTGCTGATCGTCGTCGCGACTGAACCCAGCTTTACTGATGACCTGGTATCCCGCGCCCTGGTGGCTGCGGAATCATCAGGCATCAAACCGCACCTGATCTTGAACAAGGTGGACGTCACCGCCTCTCTGCCCAAGGCAAGAGAACGCGTTGGTCTGTATGCCAAGCTGGGTTATCCGGTACATGAAGTATCTGTCAGGACGGATCCCGAAGGCACACGCCAGCTCATGCACAATCTGATGCAGGGGCAAAGCACTATCCTCATTGGCCAGTCAGGTATGGGTAAATCATCGCTGATCAATTTATTGATCCCAGATGCAGAAATCGCCACCCGTGAAATCTCGGCGGCACTGGATACCGGCAAACACACGACCACCTTCACCCGTCTGTATCACATGGATGCCAACTCTTATGTGATCGACTCACCAGGCTTCCAGGAATTTGGCTTGCATCACTTAAGTGAAGGCATGCTGGAACGTGCCTTTCCAGAGTTCTTGCCGCATCTGGGCAAATGCAAATTCTATAATTGCCACCACCATACCGAACCTGGTTGCGCAATTCTGGCAGCAGTCAAGGATGGAGAAATTTCTACCATGCGGCATGATATGTTTGAACAACTGGTGCATGAATCGAAGCAGACGATTGGGTATTGACGCAGAATGATGACCTTTAAAAGGGTCGCGACTTTATCAGCCTTTAGTAAATAAATACTATGCAAGAAGAGTTAAATACTGATAACTGGCCTCCATCCGGCTGCCCACCTCTAAGTTGGCCAGTATTGTCCTCGCCTCTTGCACGGTCTGCCTGGTATCGTGCCGTCATTACCGCCTACGCCGCGCTGTGGGAGGGACATATTACTCAGGCACGCTTTACCCCGGCGAATGAGGCTGAACTCCTCGATCTGGAAACACGTTTATCTTGCACACTTCCACCTGCTCTGAAGGCCTACCATCGTGAATTTGGTGCCTTGTCGCTGGCAGAAAAATTATGCAGTATCAACCAGGATAGTGATACTCCTATCCAGTCTTTGCTAAAAGCATATCCAGGTATTGTTGACATGCTAGAGCACGAAGATGAACAAGTGCTGGGGCTTGTTGAAGACTTGATTGTTTTTGGTGATTATCTGGGTAATGGCAATATGTTTTGCTTTCATCGCGAGAGCGGCGATGTCTTTTATTTTGACCATGATGATGGCGAAATGCTCTACCCCCATCTTCACTTCAGTAGAAGAATATCTGGATGCACTAATGATACGCTGCCTCGCAGAAGTACACGAGAACGAAGAAGCAGGCCTTGAACTTTTGACCCAGCGCTATGGGCCAGGACTTGTGAAGAAGTGGCTTTATTAGTTATTGCATTCTCTTCAGGAAGCGGTCGTATTTGAATCAGGGTATGAATCGCCATTCTGGCCTCCAGCCAACCAGCCTTGACATAAGAACGGAATGATACTGGTAGCCTTTCCACGCATGAACCTGAAGCCATAAGGCAGTTTGTCCATCGCCAGCGCAACCAGTATTTTCTCTGCCCTGCCCCGCGCAGCCTTGACCAGAGATGCGGCCGGAAAAACAGAAAGTGAAGTACCGACCACCAACACCTTGGCAGCGGTCTCAATATGTCGCCGTGATTCTGTCATGTATTCAACATCTTCACCAAACCAGACAATATCTGGGCGGAGTTGTGTGCCGTCTTCGCATAACTGCCCCATTGATATGGGCGCATCATTAATACGATAGCGCTTGCGCTCTACAGAAGTGCCACGCGCATAGCTCAATTGGCCATGTACATGAATTACATTGGTGGAACCAGTTCTTTCATGCAGGTCATCGACATTTTGAGTGATCACGACTACTTCGTAGGCTGACTCAAGGGCAGCAATTGCGCAATGCGCTACATTCGGCTGTGCCTCTGCAGCATGCTTGCGCCGCTCGTTATAAAATTCCAGTACGACTTCTGGATGCGCGTGCCATCCAGCAGGACTAGCCACAGCTTCCCAGGAGTAGTTATGCCACAAGCCATTCGCATCGCGAAAAGTTGGAATACCGCTCTCGGCACTGATGCCAGAGCCGGATAAAACGACGATTTTGTTGGCTTGTATTTCAGGTTTCATGCTTCTGACTTCAATTTAAGACATCAAAGAAGCGTCAGCCTACCATCATCTGTGCGGAAGATGCCAATGATGTATCCATCATCGTCATGCCTGCATAAAAATCGCGCACTACCGTCGGGTTTGATGGATATACCTATGATCTGTAAATACAAATTATTGCCTGCGAGCTTGCTTGCCATGGCCTCGACTTTTGGTATCTCTGCCAAAAGCGCAGGAAAGATGGCATTGGCCTTTGACAACCACAATATGCGATCCTCTCCTTCAAGGTAGTAAACCGAGACCAGCATGCGGCCTATCTGGAATTCATCCCTGCCTGGGTAAGAGCCTAATGGTCCGCTGAGCTCACCATCCGTTCGCATTTAGAAAGCCGCTTACGCCATCAAGACTTGGATTTCAAGGTATCCAGCCATTTTTTCTCAGACGCCGTCAGCGTTTTTTGCAGCATGCGTTCTGGCACTTCCCAAACCACGACTTTAGGTGGCTGGTTTTTGAATTCTTTGCTGTTCAGATAAGCATAAGCTGCGCCATCAAAATCACCACCATCTTTAGCCAGGTTGGCGACCGGCGCACCCAGATGCTGGCTCAGGAATGGAACAAAATTCGCAGCACGGCTAAATGACGTGCCAACCAATGCCACAGTCGGTAAACCTGCATCGCCAAATAAATCATCACTGGCAACAGCTACGGGGGCGACCTTGCTGACCTGCGTGACTTCTGTTGCAGGGCGCATCCATGCAGGCAGGCCTTCAAGGTTGGAGACGCGCATCAAATCGCCAGAACGTTCAGTCGTATTACTTTGTATGGACTTGGGGTCTAGTGGTGCAGCCGGTTTGTCAACCAGCTTCAAGGATTGCAAGTGTTCTGCCAGGGTCATTGCGGCCACGTTGGCACCGCGTTCATTCCAGTGTGAATCACTGCGGTAGTAGCGCTCTTCTTTCATGGCAGTCAGGGCCGGGGCAAAACTCAGCACTTCTACCTTATTATTTGCCAGTGTATTTACCCAGTCATTTAAACGATTGGCAAAACCTGCTGGGCGATGCAGGCCACATAAATGGCTTTCTTCTATACGGGTTTTGTCGGGTACCACAGCAACCACCAGCTTGATGCCTTGCATTTGCAGGGCGCTGGCAGTCTGGGTAATTATTTTTGCCCTGGCCGTAGCATTTTCTGTAGCGTGGGCATATGGTGTCAGTTCATCTGACAAAAACAACCAGTCGTCACAACCACGGCGCACAGATGCACCGGTGTCGCCAGCTATCGCCCAGGTCACACCACGTTCAATTTTAGCGAAAGCTTTACTCAGCAGGAAATGGTCATTCAACTGGGTTGAGAACTGCCGTGTTGCCTCACCATCCAGCAGACGACTAATCTTACCCATGCCATCCCATTTTTCTTCGGGCACATCGCGTAATGATGTCTGGGTAACGGCAAAACCACCCAGCATGATGACGCTAAAAGCAGCGACAGGGATAAAGCGTGTCCAGCCTGCTTTGTTGGGATCAAAATTAAAACACTCACTCATGATGATCTCCTAAAACTGGAAATACAGAAAGGGAATCGCTTTTTGCCCGGCCAGAACCACGACGGCATAAGCAAAAGTCAGCACCGGCCAGGTCATGCTCCACCCGGCAAAACCCAGGCCGCCCTGTTTACCTATTTTGGTAGCAGGATAGACAACGCAGATCAAGCCAAGCACAAAGGTCACAATGATGCTGGGGCGCAGTGCCTGGGCTATGGCATCGCCCATGGTGACACCGTGCAGGCCAAACTGGCCTGCCCATATGTTAGTAGCAGTGGCAAAGCTGTCAGCACGGAAAACTGTCCATGCCAGCATGACGACCAGCAAGGTCAAAGTCCGCGACAAGTAATTGGGCATGGATAAACCACGTTGGGTAAATGCGCGGTCACAGCACAGGGCCGTCCCCTGAATAATGCCCCAGATCAGGTAATTCCAGTTTTCACCACCATGCCACAAACCACCGATCGCCATGGTCAGCAAAAGATTGATGTAAGTGCGGGTCGGGCCACCCCGATTACCACCCAGGCTGATGTACAGGTAGTCACGCAGCCATGACGACAGCGTCATGTGCCAACGCCGCCAGAAATCCTGTATTGATACGGACAGATAAGGATTATTGAAGTTCTCCTGGAAGTCGAAGCCCAGCATCAGGCCAAGTCCGATAGCCATGGCGCTATAACCGGCAAAGTCAAAATACAATTGCAGGGTGTAGGCTGCGCAACCTGTCCAGGCATCTACCAAAGTTGGATTATGCAAGCCGAATGCCAGAGTCACAATCGGTGACAAGGTGTCAGCTATCAAGACCTTCATCGAAAAACCAACCATGAAACGGCGCACGCCTGCAGCAAATTTATCGATGGAAAAAACGCGTTCGCGCAGTTCTGTATCGATGACTTTGTAACGCACAATCGGACCTGCGATCAGATGCGGGAACATCGCCATATAGGCACTGAAAGAAATGATGCTGTACTGTGCTTCCACAGTTTTGCGACGCACATCAACAATATAAGAAATCGCATGCAAGACCGTAAAGGACAAACCTATAGGTAGCATCAGGTTTTCCCACGGTATGGTGGGCATGTCGCGGCCAGTCAAAATGGTATTAAGTGAATACACCAGCATATTGGTGTATTTGTACCAGACCAGCGAAGACAGGTTGAGGACGATGGCAATCACCATCAAGCGGGTTTTACGCTGTTCGCTCTGGCTCTTGTCTATCAATATTGCTGCGCCCCATGCAAGCACTGTCAAAGCAATGATCAGCAATAAGAACTTGGGAGTCCACCACGCATAAAACAGCCAGCTACCAACCAACAGAGTGTGATTACGAAAACGCTGGGGCGTGACAAGATAGAGCGAAAAAAATAAGGGGAGGAAGAGTGTAAGGAACTCCAGAGACGCAAATACCATAGCCAGACCCCGTATTCAGATCAGGACGTACTGTCGCGCACAAAGAAAGTCTGGCGCGCTTTTTTGCCAGGCATGAGGACCACGCTATAACGTTCACCTGGTTGTAATTGCCCCAGGTCCACAGTTTTTCCCGCATCCTTGGCATCACAGATCGCCTGGGTTTTCAGGCTGATAGGGTTAACCAGGCGACGCTGCAAACTGGCTGGTTTAACCGCTTCCAGTATTGCTGTATTTTTTTCTGCCACATTCAAACCGGCGGTACTGCAAGTACTGTCCAGATTGAGTAAGGCAACAGAAGCTTTACTGGCATTGAAATCTGTCGGTGAGTCTTTGACCACCACTGTTGCTATACCTGTGCCACTGCTGACAATGGCGATGGTGACAAACTCACCTGGTTTAGCGACAACTTCCACCACTGTTTTTGCACTGCCAACCTGCACATTGGCTGCCAGTTTGGCCCCCGCCTTGACTGGATAAAAACGGGAAACCCTACCATCGCCCTGGGCAGCCAAAGCCACTTTGGCTGCTCCATTGACCACACTGGCTTTATCTTCGCTCGCATTGAGGAACCTGACAAAGGACGAATCCTGGGCAGGCCCGGTTTCATACAAAGGATTGTCAGCATGCGCCGCCAGAGTCAAGGCTGAAGTCAGGCAAGCAAAGATAAGCTTTTTCATGAGTGGTCAGAGTCCGTAATTATTTTTTAATTATTTTTTGATGGTTTGCAAAACCGCAGGAGAAGAAATGGCATTGCCAATTGCCGTGCCCCAGGCTTTGTAGCCAGCCAGATCAAAATGCTGGCCGTCAGACGATGCCCACTCACCTGGTTTGGACATGGTCAGGGAATCGATATAAGTACAAGGAGCGACGATCTCAGACAAATAGCCTGACATTTCTTTTGCACGGGCAAAAGTCTTGTTGAATTTGCCGCCTTCAGTACCCCAGGCCGGACCAACCCAGACACAGCCTACTGCATTGTTTTTGACGCCCTTGGTCAGACGTGACACTTGCTGCCAGATCCAGGTCTTGGGCAATTCAGGCGCAGCATACGAAGCCATGGTGTCGCCGTTAACCACGACAACCAGATTCGGCTTGTAGGTTTTGACCAGTTCATTGAATGGACGAGTCATCGCATCTTGCCCCGTTTTCACTTCTATTGGGCCGTCCTTGAAACGTGTGGCACCGCCGCAAGGTGATTGACTCTTCACCATCCAGTCACCAGCCGCAACACCGCAGGCACCAAAGGAATACACTACGGCACCCTTGCTCATGAGGTCGTCGTGCAATGTGGTGATCAGGTAATCAGGGGTGGACATGTGGCTATCGCCAATGATCAGGACGGTCAGTCCGGCTAACAGTGCGCTCATATTTTGTTCACTTTACAAATTCATTTTAAAAATATTCGCTTTTTTGCATGTCATTTTTTAAGCCGACATGTCGGCGAATTCCAGTTCCAGATTTTGCATTTATTAACACTTGGTTGCATTTGCTTACAATTTACTGCGAATGTCGCCCAACCTCGGCGCTTGTCACTAATATTTATGCAAATACAGCAATGAAATCTAGTTTAAACAAACCAATATGAAATTCCAGCTAGTTGACGAAAGTTCACAAATGCAATTTTTTCAGGGAAACTTTGGATAAATTGCAATATCCCCACAATTAGAAGTCCTGTACATCCAAACTGACGCAAATAATGCTAAGCTTAGGCTGGGCAATAATTAGAAGTCCGGCAGCTTCATTGGCAGGCAAATCCCAAGTAAAAAGGGTCAAACCTGCCTGCTCCCAGAATTTAATATGGGCAGCCCCGATTAATCCCTTATAATTAAGCAG
This sequence comes from Burkholderiales bacterium, assembly GCA_016200895.1. Classification (GTDB taxonomy): domain Bacteria; phylum Pseudomonadota; class Gammaproteobacteria; order Burkholderiales; family Burkholderiaceae_D; genus Undibacterium. Next base: position 16,644 of record JACQDX010000035.1, on the reverse strand, counting down.
TTATGACAAGCGGCGGCAAGCTTAACTTGCTGCCCGTTTTATTTATGGCTATCAAACATTTCCTGCAGTTCTCCGATTTTTCCCTGTCCGAGTTTGAATACGTGATGCAGCGTGCCCGCATCATCAAACAGCGCTTCAAGGCTTATCAGACATATCACCCATTACTGGATAGAACTCTGGTCATGGTGTTCGAAAAAAATTCCACCCGCACCCGATTGTCATTTGAAGCAGGCATGCATCAACTGGGCGGCGCTGCCATTTACCTGAACACCCGCGACAGCCAACTGGGGCGTGGCGAGCCAGTTGAAGATGCTGGCCAGGTCATGTCACGCATGTGCGATATCATCATGATCCGTACTTTTGAGCAGGAAATGATAGAGCGCTTTGCCGCGAATTCACGTGTGCCTGTCATTAATGGCTTGACCAATCAGCATCACCCCTGCCAGGTACTGGCCGACGTGTTTACCTATATTGAACACCGTGGTTCCATCACTGGAAAAAAAGTGGCGTGGATAGGCGATGCCAACAATATGCTGTACTCCTGGCTGCAGGCAGCTCAGGTATTCAACTTCCATCTGCACATCTCTACGCCAAAAGGCTATGACATCGATATGGCGCAAGTGACAGCAGATAAATCCCAATACACGGTATTTGAAAGCCCGTCCGATGCCTGTGCCGGTGTTGATCTGGTGAATACCGACGTCTGGACCAGCATGGGTTATGAAGATGAAAACCAGGCCCGCCTGAAAGCCTTTGATGGCTGGATAGTCGATGAAGCCAAGATGGCCCGCGCGCATCCTGACGCCCTGTTCATGCACTGTCTGCCCGCGCACCGTGGCGAAGAAGTATCTGCCGGTGTGATAGATGGCCCGCAATCAGTCGTCTGGGACGAAGCCGAAAACCGCTTGCATGTGCAAAAAGCCTTGCTGGAATATTTGGTAGTTGGCGAGATTCGCTGAGTTTGTCATTTTAAGAAAAGACCTCTCAACACAGAGGCACAGAGAAAAACAAGAGAAAATCTTGTCACTTGAGATTTAATCTACGTCAATAAAGACTGTCTTGATTCAACGTCTCTGTAATCGGTTTGTATTGGAAGTGGCAAGATCAAATTAAGGGTAATCATAGTAGCTAAGTTGCAGATAAATGCATGATGTTTTTCCTCATACCTTTATCTGTATCTCTGTGCCTCTGTGGTGAGCTTTTAGGTCTTCCCTATTATTTATTTTTGAAAGCACATCATGAGCGATACTAAAAAAGTCGTCCTCGCCTATTCAGGCGGTCTGGATACCTCTGTCATTTTGAAATGGCTGCAAGATAATTATCAGTGCGAGATCGTCACTTTCACTGCCGATCTGGGTCAGGGTGAAGAGCTGGAACCGGCACGCGCCAAAGCCATCAAGTTTGGTATAAAGCCTGAAAATATTTTTATCGATGATGTGCGCGAAGAATTCGTACGCGACTTCGTCTTCCCTATGTTCCGCGCCAATACCGTGTATGAAGGTGAATATCTGCTGGGTACCTCCATCGCCCGTCCATTGATCGCCAAACGTCTGATCGAAATCGCCAAAGAAACTGGTGCCGACACCATTTCTCATGGTGCAACTGGCAAGGGTAATGACCAGGTACGTTTCGAGCTGGGTGCCTATGCACTGATGCCAGGTATCAAGATCATTGCCCCATGGCGCGAATGGGATTTGCTGTCCCGTGAAAAACTGATGAAATATGCCGAAGATGCGGGCATAGAAATTGACCAAAAACATAAAAACGGTGGCGCGCCCTACTCCATGGACGCCAACCTGTTGCACATCAGCTTTGAAGGCCGTCACCTGGAAAACCCAAGTGCCGAAGCAGAAGAATCCATGTGGCGCTGGACTGTCAGCCCTGAAGCAGCACCAGACCAGGCAGAATACCTGGATGTAGAATTTGAACGCGGTGACATCGTTGCACTGAATGGCGTACGCATGTCGCCAGCAACGGTGCTGACTGAACTGAACCGTCTGGGTGGCAAGCACGGCATAGGCCGTCTGGACCTGGTGGAAAACCGTTACGTTGGCATGAAATCCCGCGGCTGCTATGAAACGCCAGGCGGCACTATCATGTTGCGCGCTCACCGCGCGATAGAATCCATCACCCTGGACCGTGAAGTCGCCCATCTGAAAGATGACCTGATGCCACGTTACGCCAGCCTGATTTATAACGGCTACTGGTGGGCACCAGAGCGCGTCGCTCTGCAAACCCTGATTGACCATACCCAACACACAGTCAATGGCTGGGTACGCCTGAAACTGTATAAGGGCAATGTCATCACGGTATCGCGCGACTCCAAAACCGATTCTCTGTTCGACATGAACATCGCTACCTTTGATGAGGATGGCGGTGCCTACAACCAGGCAGATGCTGGCGGTTTCATCAAGCTGAATGCATTGCGCATGCGTATTGCAGCCAATGCCCGCGCAAAACGCGGTCAGTAATTAATTATCTGAATATTTAAACTATTTCCGACCCGCCCATTGATTTGCGCGGGTCTTTTTTTCGGAGTCATCCTGCATGTCTACTCAATTTGATCAAGTCAGCGTCGTTAAAAAAGCCAATCTCTTTTTTGACGGCAAATGCGTATCCCATACTGTACTGTTTGCTGATGGCAGCAAAAAAACCGTGGGCATCATCTTCCCTTCCAGCCTGGTATTCAATACAGGCGTTGCAGAAATCATGGAGCTGAATGCAGGCAAATGCCGCGTACGCATCAATGGCGAACCAGAATGGTCCATCTATGAAGGTGGCCAACAATTCAATGTACCAGCGAATGCAAAGTTCGAGATTGAAACTCTGGAGACTCTCGATTACGTTTGTCATTTTGCCTGATTTTCAGTGAGTACTTGATGGGCAGCAGGAGAAGCTACTGCCCCATCATAGCTGTACAGCTAAAACTTACACTAATCCTGATTGCATTTATCCTCATGCAATTGACAACACTGGAAAGCCAGTTCACGCACGCGCTGACGTAATGCTGGCGGCGCAATCACTTCCAGTTCAGGGCCTATTCCCAATAGCATTTGTGCGGCATGATCTATAGTTTCTATGGGCATGATGATGGTTTGCCAAGCTTGATCCGGGCCAGAGACTATCGTATCTCGTTGCGCTTCAACTGCCTGTGCTGCGAAGGCACCCAGTTTGCTTATCCTGTCGAGACCTGTCGCTGTCACTTCACTCCCGCCATCTGGCCTGCAAATACTTGCAGGCAATCTCTTAATCTACCAACTGGTCAGCCTCAAACCGCAGGTGAACGGCAATCCGCCAAGCTCTCAGTGGAGTTTATCCAGGGCAGTATCCAATACCTCAGGTTTGAAACCGCGAATTTGTCGATTTCCAACCAGGATCAGAGGGACGATATCACCCTTCAATTGCATAAAGTCTTGTTTTGCCTTGGGAGAGTCGTTGATATCCATTTTTACAAAGGCAATGTTTCTTGCCTTCAGATGCTCTTGTACTTTCGCACAAAAAGGGCAAGTGGCAGTTGCATACACAACCACTTGGGTTTTCGCATCAGGAAAATAAGCACTGTAATCTCCTTCAGTATAAGCCGGAGTCAACCAGCGCGGGACGTTGGCTGCAGCCAGCCCTACCCCCAAACCCGCAACAAGTATCAAGGCATATGCAGCGAATGACTTTAATTTCTGTTTCAGCATTTTTCATCCTCAATTGATTGCTTAATACTATTTTATAAAATAACGCAAAGCAGGATAGCTCTGCAACCGTGCTAGCAAGAACTCATTTCATGACAAATGGACTTGAACGATATTCTTGAAGAGCAAATATTGTCAATATAAATATTTAATAAGTATATTCAAAAAATAAATATTGACTTGAAGACATTGCCAAAATAAGATCAACGGATTGAGATTACCCTCAATACAAGGCGTTTGACTTTCATACATCCACAGGAGTCTGTAATGAATAAAGCGAAAAAAGCGTTGTTTATATTTTTTGTCGGCGTTGGCATTTCTTTCGGTTTTGCCGGAAGTGCCTCGGCATTGATCCCATGCGAAGCATGCTATGCATGGCTTGAAGAATGCCAGAATGGCGACCAATCGGCTTGCATTAATTACTACAAACCAATCCATCACTGCCCAGGTTGCTGATTTATTGATTGAGGTTTGAGATGAGCGACCGGCTACATTCAGTACTGGTCGCTTTTTGTTTGGGCATTTCACATGCCAGAAATTAAGCCGATAGTTTACACCGGCAGTTCGTCACATTTTGTAGTTTTGTCCGGACTCATCCCAAAGACGAAATGAGTTCTGCTTACCTTTTTGCTTCTTTCTGTTCCGCCTGGTAAGCCTCAATTTGCGGCAACAGCGCAAGTCGCCGCTCCAGACTGGCTGCTGACCAATACAAGTCCCTGTCATAGTATTGAGTCATCACTGGTACTCCTCCGGCCAAACTTACCCACGGCTGTTTTGATTCAGTATAAATATGGATATCTGGCGGCAGATGATCTGGCTGATCCAGTGTCCCTACCCGGACAAAACGCAGTAATGGACCTGCGCCAGCATAATTGCTCCAGATAGCAACCCGGCATGCAGGGCAACGTGCAAATAGCTGACCCTTGCCGCTTGCTGATGGCGTGTCCACCATTTCTGGCTCATTTCCCAGATTTTGTATGCGGTCAGCTTCTATAACTGCATTCAGGGCAAAGGCAGTACCACTTTCGCGTTGGCACCAGCGGCAATGGCAGCAATGCACGATCAGCGGCGCACTGAGCATGCGATAGCGCAGTTGACCGCAATCACAAGCGCCTTCGAGTGGATAAATCGATGCAACTGTCATCTTGAGTCTCCTGCCTTTGCCTGATTGGGTTACGAATTCTGTTCAAATAGGACAGTCGCTACTTACAAATGCAAACCAAAACGCCCCAGGCCAAAAATGCCTATCAGGCCAATGGCAATCAGGTACAGTGCCACGATGAAACTGACCAGTTTGGGTTTGATCAGTATGCAAATGCCAGCGACGAGGGCAAGGATGGGCATGAGGGACAGGTGTATGTTCATGTATAGCTATTCTATGGTTATTGAAAAAGTGGCGACACATGACAGCCGTACTCGTCATGCATGTCATATAGTTCCACAGAGTCACAGGATGTTCAAGCCTCAAACACCTCGTTTTTACTCCCTCTTTAACCATGCAGAAAAATCCTGTCGCTATTATTTACTCAGCACATCCTCCACTATTTTCTGTATCTCTCCTGATTTTTTCATGTCGATCAAAATCTGGTTCAATACGCGCATGAAATCAGCCTTGTAGGAATAACGTCCATTATCGCGATTGGTATATCCCAGATATGCCTGTTCCTGATTGATGACCGCCGCTTCGACGATGGCCTGACTGTTATCAGCATACACACCGTCGGCCTTGATGCGTTCCATCTCCCACAAAATGGACAGGCGGTCATTTACATAGCAGTCTATGCGGCCCAACAAGAGTTTGAGTATGTTGGAACGGTTACTGGGAGCCTGATCTTCAAACATTTTGCCGTCCTTGACAGCTTTTTTATACTTGTCGCCACCTATGTTAAATCCCGCATTGACACCTGCTTTCAGACCATGAAAATCATCTGGCCAAGTTGCCGGGTATTTTCTGCCTTTCATGGAATTTTCACTGCAAAAAGCGACGACCTGCTCAGTCAGGACAGGTTCAGAATTGGTGATATAGGGACGCTCCAGTGGACGGTTATAGGGTGGGAATAAGGCCAACCCTTGACCGGTTTCCATCAGCATGAGCCCGCGCTTCCATGACACTGGTTTGATTTTCACCTTGTACGCTGGCATGCGCTCGAAAGCTTTACTGAAGATAGCTGGATAAATACCTTTGGCTTCTCCATTCTCTTTATAAGAATATGGTGGATAGGATTCATCAGCATAAATGCTGACTTCGATGATATCTGCTGCTGATGCCGGCAGACCAAAGGCAAGCAACGTAGACAACATGAGCAACAAGACTTTCATGATCAGGCTCCTCATTTTTAATGAAAACTCTTCTTATTAGGACTTACGCATTTTTCTGTGAATAATTCTAGGCAGCAATAACAGCACATACAAGACAAAGATCACACAATATCTATAAAAATATCTTGTTTTTTACATAATGCATGATATTTCTGTTATCTTTATAATTTGCTATTTCATCTAGAATTCATCAGTGGAGAAAAAATATGGCGACCAATAGCACCGTTCAAGGAATTGACGTTTCCCATTATCAAGGGACAGTTAACTGGGCAGCTGTCAAAACCGCTGGGATAGGCTTTGCCTTTGCCAAGGCCACAGATGGCAATACCTATACTGACCCGCAGTTCAAAACCAATTGGGCAGCGATAAAGGCAGCAGGATTATTGCGCGGGGCTTACCACTTTTATGAGAGCAATGATGACCCGGTAACGCAGGCTAATAATTTCATCAAGGCAGTAGGCAGCATTGCAGTGGGTGACCTGCCCCCGGTTGTTGATATTGAAATTAACAAGGGTAATTTTGGTAGTGCGACACTGGCCGCAAATGTACAAATATGGCTCAATACCGTAGAACAGGCATTGGGTCGTACACCGATGATTTATACTGGCCCATCGTTCTGGAACCAGAACATGAACAACAGCTTTTCCAGATATGCACTGTGGATCGCGCAATATGGCGCATCACAGCCAACAGTGCCGAAGGGCTGGAGCAAATGGACATTCTGGCAAAATTCAGAATCCGGTAGCGTGGCTGGCGTTACTGGAAATGTCGATACCGATATTTTTGCAGGCTCCATGGCTGATCTGCTGGCTTTTGCCGCAAACAAATAAACCTGCACATTTCCCAATTGAACCAGATAGAAGTTATCTGGTTCAATCAATAATAAACTGCTGCATTCCCCGCCTTATCCCCTCTTCCCAATAAAAAGGCCACATTCTTGTCCCCGGCCTGAAGCATGACAATAAGCCCGTATCAAAATTTTCTTTCCAGCAATTCTTAAAAATTGTGAATCCATTCCGCAAATGCCCGCGTATATACCCGTGCAGGAACAAGACTGCGTACTTGAAAATGAAGAGGACATCATGACAGATTTGAATGTTTCGACGATGGCTGGCAAGCGCCGTCATTTTTTACGCACTGCCTCTGGCACGACTTTATCGACGCCCGCACTGAGCATTGGTGTATAAACAATGACGGCTCTTTTCGACATGAACTCGTCCTCAGCGCAGCAGAATAAATTAAACAAAGATAACTGGCTGAAAAGCATAGTCATCTGCCTGCTGCCATTCAGCATCACCTGCATAGCTGCTGATGCACTGGCAGCAAGGACAGATGAAATACAAGCTGGCAAGACCATATATGAAGCACGCTGCCTGGGTTGTCATTCTGTAGATGCCAACAATATTGGCCCCAAGCATGCCAATGTGTTTGGCCGCAAGGCTGGCAGCATCAAAGATTTTGAATATTCACCTGCCTTGCGCAATGCCAACATAGTCTGGAATGAAAAAAACCTGGACCGCTGGCTGCAAGACCCGGAATCTTATCTCCCCGGCCAGCAAATGGATGTCAGCGTCAGCAAAGCCGACGACAGAAAAAACCTGATCGCTTACCTGAAAACCCTGAATATGAAAAATGGCAGGGTTAGCAAACCTTAGTGCTTGCCTGCATTCCTTTCAATCAAACCAGGAAGAGAATCCCGTAAAAGCCACAATAAATTCATTATATCGACATTTTATCGATAAAATGTATATAATAAACCATCGATTTGAATTTTTCATTTTGCTTGAGCAGATCAGAGTCCGCTCCTCAGGTTTAAAAGTATTCCTCTCCAAAAGGTGTTCGCCCACAACTGGCAACGGTTGTGGGCTTTTTTTTGTCTGGATTTATGCAGGTTTGCTGACTGTCTAAGCATAGATCGCCGCCATTTTCTCTATGTGCTCTCTTACCTTACAGAGCAATTCTGGCGGTTCCAATACTTCAACATCTTCGCCAAAGCGTAAAATTTCGGCACAAGCCATCATCAGGGAACCGACTGGCATGGTCGCCTTGCACCAGCCATCCTGATCAAGTTCACTGGCTAATTGCATTTCGGAAAACACATAAGGCGACAGGAAATGCTCCCTGAATTTCACCCCTCTTGGCGACAGGCGTACGGTTGCCATATTCCTGTGCATGTCTTGTTCCAGTCGCTCGGTAGATTTGCGCCAGTAGGCCGCCAGATCGAAAGGCGAGGGTCTTTCGAAGCGCTCTTCAAGTACCGATAACTCCAGCATGCGTGAGATACGGTAAGTGCGTGGCGTGTCATCCACCTGTCCGACCAGATACCAGGAACCGCTTTTCATGACCAGGCCCAAAGGCTCGACAACGCGCTCCTTGATTCCTTTCCAGCTTTGATAACGTATCTGTATGCGTTTTTGCTCCCACACCGCATCGGCAACTTTGGGCAAGTGTGCAGGTTGTTCTGACTGACCAAACCAGGCTGGTGCATCCAGATGAAAACGTGAACGCATTTGCTGTGCACCTTCGCGCAAAGAAGCTGGCATGGCCGACAGCAGCTTGTTTTGCGCTGCCATCATGACAGACCCCAGCCCCATGTCCGTCGCAGCTCCTGCCAGCCCGCTCATAAACAAGGCCTCAGCCTCTTTGGCTGACAAGCCATTGAGCTGGGTGCGGTAGCCATCGAGCAAGCGATAGCCGCCACCTGAGCCACGCTCGCTATAGATAGGAATACCTGCCTCGCTCATGGCATCAATATCACGATAAATAGTGCGCAAATTGACCGCGCATTCATCAGCCAGTTCTGGCGCAGTAACAAAACCGCGCGCCTGCAGGATAGTCAGGATGGAGATGAGTCGGCTGGCACGCATGGTAAAACTAGTCCTTTTGCATTATTTTTAAAATATAAAGGAATAGTAAACCAACCTGACAAAAGATGTCAGGTATGGAGGCATATTCTTATGTCAACGGCCAGGCAATTCTGCCACCGAGATAAAAAAGAAAGGTCTTATCATGAGCAATGCAGACAAGGTCACGCTGTTCTATTCCCCACAAACCCGCGCTACTGGAGCGCTGATTTTACTGGAAGAATTAGGTGCTGCTTATCAATTGCACGTCTTGAATATGAAGGCTGGTGAGCAAAGACAAAGCGCCTATCTGGCCATCAACCCTATGGGAAAAGTGCCTGCGGTACAGCATCGCGGCGAGCTCATTACCGAGCAAGTAGCAGTGTTCTTATACCTCGCAGACCTGTTCCCGCAGGCAGGCCTGACACCCGCACTGGATAGCCATTTGCGCGGCCCTTATCTGCGCTGGATGGCGTACTATGCCGCCTGCTATGAACCAGCACTGGTAGACAAGTTTGCGCAACACGCTCCCGCAGCGCCATCCATGTGTCCTTATGGTGATTTTGACACTATGCTGGAAATCATCAAGGCGCAGCTGGAAAAAGGGCCGTATCTATTGGGTGAGCAATTCACGGCAGCAGATGTACTCTGGGGCAACGCCTTGCGTTGGGGTACCATGTTCAAGCTGGTACCAGAATCACCTGTCGTCATGAACTACATTGAACGTGTCTGCAGCCGTCCGGCCTTTGTCAAAGTCGGTGCCATAGATGCGGCCTGGGCAGCAGAACATGAGCGCATCGCCAATGAAGCCAAGCCTGAAAGCAAAGCGGCCTGAGCTTTAGCCTAAGAAAACAGTGTGTATCGCCTGGATGCCTGTCCGGGTGATATGCACACATGTAATATTCATTTCAGATATTTTGTTAGGACTTACGCAAAACCGCCCCAGCTGCGTTGCAGCTCCTCGCCGTTCTAAAGTACTGTCTTCGTCGCTACGCCTTGCTGGGACAATTTTGCGTAAGTCCTATTTATTTCCCCGCCTTCAGATTTTCCCCCTTCTGAAACATGCCTCGCAGGTCCACAAAAAAATATTGCAACAATATAAATTCCCAAGGCTATACATGGCACAATTGCCAGTTCCAGTCTTTACCTGCACGCTTACAGAAAATTACCAAATAGGCAGCTGCAAATGATTGTCTTGCAAGCCTGCTTTGGATAGTATCCGTGCAATAAAAAAGCCATACCCCAGAGGGAGAATTCATGCGTCGTATTTGGATCGTCACCGGCACTGTTGTTACTGTTGCCGCTGCTGCTGTTGCCTACCAGTTGAGTAAGCACTGGAAAGATTATCACTATGTTGGTACCCGCCTTATGGTGGATATCTCGCAACCGGATGCCTTGATACGCACCACAAGCTTGTCCAAACTGCCACGTGACTTACTGCAAGTGCCGATAGCCAAAGATGTATTGACCGAAGACCTGGCCTTCTACTATCAGCAGAATGAAGACCGCCTTGGTTTGAACGGTGCCGTCAAACGCATCGCCTACGAGCATGACCTCGATTGGCAAGACAAGCTATATGCCCGCATTTTCAACGAACCGGCTGAAGTTGCTTTTTGGCGCGATGGCAAAGGTGCCTTGCGCCATTATGCAGTCGTCATGCGCATGGGCCTGTTCGATAAAGCCTTGCAGGAAGCCGCCAAAGTGGCAATGAAGGATGGCCAGTTAAAACTGGCTGGCGATATCAGTACCAATAATGGCAAAGCCCAGGTGATGGCACTGGAAGTCAATCCGCGTCGCACCCTGCTGCTGATCAGCCAGGGTGACCGTGTGGTAGTACTGTCTGACCCTGGTCTTTTGTTAGACGACAGCAATAGCATGGTGTCAGAAGCGCGTGCAGCTGTTGCCAAATGGCTGGAGCATGATGGTGCGCTGTCGCTGCAATTTGATCTGGATAATATCTCCGCTCCACCTGCTCAGGCTGCGGGTACGGCAAGACATACACTGGCTATCGGTGCACCAACTATGGCCCTGGGATACGGCGCTTTTGTATCCGGCTTCAAGGGTATGCGCTTTGACTTTGGCGGTAACTGGTCAACCTCGGTCTGGCTGGATTCCAAGAAAACCACCTCGGCACAGTTACTTGATCCTGCCTTGTGGACTGCAGCACCAGCCAACCCCAGCGCATGCATAGTCGTGCCAATTGACTGGAGCATGGTCAATACCGTCTTGAAACAAGCAGATGCCAAGCCCAAGTTGCCAGATCAGGCATTGGCACCGCTGTCCGGCCCCGGCCTGGCTTGCTGGTATCGTGAATCGAATCTGTATTCACCGGTGTTTATCACCAAGCTACCTTTGAACACCGCCAACCGCGATGCCACTTTGCAAGCCATGGCGACCTGGGCTATTGCCAATGGCGAGCAGGCTGCGCCGGGCAAAGGGACGACCAAGGCCAAGCCTGACCAGAAACTGTGGCGCAATACCAAAAGCATGGCTACGCTGGCTGCCAGCGGTGATTTTGTGGTGTTTTCACCCGATGGCAGCCTGGTAGAAAAAGTGGTTGATACCATAGCCCGCAGCAACCCTAACGTAGCTGACCAGACATCTGGCGCACAAAGCACCTTGGGCCTGATTACACCACGTCCCTTGTCAGAAATGGCACAGCGCGAAATTTATGCAGCGCTGGCAAAACCTGAAGATGCCAGCTTCCTGGAAGCGGCAAAAACCCATCTGCCTGCCCGCATCAAGGCCCTGGCGACTTACCCGCCAATCCGCCTGGAACTGAGCAAAACTCAGACCAGCAGTAAAGCCTGGCAAAGAGTTGAATGGGTCAGCAAGGAGAAATCCAATTGAAACGTCGGCACGTACTAACTGGCATGCTTGCCACCAGCACCACGCTGGGCTGGCACAGACTGGCGCTCGCCAACAAGCTCACATCACCGGCTGTGCCTTTGCCTGTCACCAATGCGAACAAAGTTGGCACCACTACCGCGCCTGTAGTTACGGCACCAACATTGACGCCAGCCCAGTCGCGCAGTTGCCGCGCCTGGATGACGCGCATCATTGCTGCCCAGTTGACAGCAGGCCCGACACCACGCTGGCAGCAGCGTGATTGCGTGGGCCTGGTGCGTTTTGCTGTGGCTGAATCCCTGCGTGAGCATGATGAAAAATGGAAGCGGGCAAATGGCATGCTGGGCACTGCCCTGCCGCCAGAAATTGATCTCGATCAAAGCACGCAATCAGTACGCCATCAATGGCGGCTGGCTGACGGTACTGTCTCTGCCTATGTCAGTGCCATAGAAATGGTGCAGGAGAATGCCAGGTTTCGTGGCAAGGACTGCAATTTGGCAGCGCCCGGCGACCTGCTGTTCTATGATCAGGGCGATGCCCAACATCTGATGGTGTGGATGAATTCTTACATCGCCTACCATACCGGCACAGTCACACCAACTGACAATGGTCTGCGCGCCGTCAAGCTGCGCGACTTGCAAGCCTGGCGCGATACGCGCTGGCACCCTACCCAAGATAATCCCAATTTTGCTGGCGTGTATCGCCTCAATTTCTTGTCCGCCTGAAAGCGCCCAATGAAAGCTACATTCAAACAATCCCGTTATTTCACTTTATTGACTGCGCTATGCGCAATGTTGCTATTCATGCCTGCAATAGCGCAGGATGGCGGTGGCGGTTCTTCTTTCTTCCTGCTCAGTGATGCAGCCTATGGCTCTGGCGACAATGCCATGGTGCGGCTGGAAGCACAGGATATGGGGCAGATTTCTGAACTAGGCGGTGTTGACGTCTACGTCTATAAGGTCAAGGACCCGCTGGAATTTTTAAAGGCGCAAAAGAATTTGCACCGCATTGATGCCCAGGGCAATTACAAGGGTAAAGGACAAGCGCCGGAAGTACGTCTGCACCCACTGGTGAAAGCGCCAACACCACAGCAAATGAACCCTCTGTACCAGCCACTGAAAGCACATACCCTGGTCGATAGCTTCCGCTACCCCGTGCATATCGCCAAGCCGATACAACCACCTAAAGGCGTCAAACTGGATGGCAGCAGCAGTGAATTCATCACATCGCCAAAAGGCAATGTACTGATACCACTGGGCAAAAAAGAACCTGGCCTGTATCTGGTGGAAGCTATGGTCGGCAGTTATCGTGCTGTGACTTTGGTATTTGTCTCTGACTCTATTGCTGTGACCAAGGTCTCCAGCAAACAAATGCTGGTCTGGGTGGCTGACCGCCGTACCAGCCAGCCAGTGGCTGATGCCAAAACAGTCTGGACAGATGGTGCAGGTATTTTGAGTTCAGGTGCGACAGATGCCAGCGGCATCGTCAATTTTGAACGTGATGCACCTGAAAAGACTTATGTCTATGGCGAAGATAGCAAAGGCGGCGTGTTTGTTGCTGAAAACTATTATTACGACAGTGAAATCTATAACACCAAGCTGTATGCAGTGACAGACCGTCCCTTGTACCGCCCCGGTGAAACTGTGTATGTAAAATTCCTGGGTCGTACTTTTGTCTCTGCGCGTGAATCCACAACCATCACCGCAGGTGAATTGAAGCTACAGGTATTTGATGCAAATGGCTTCCCGGTCGCGGCACAGACCCTGCAAATGACACCGCAGTCTGGTGGCGATACGGTATTCCAGTTGCCTGACAATGCCGTGGCAGGTGGTTATGAATTGCGCTTCAGCTACAAAGGCAATAGCTATGGCGCGGCTTTCCGTGTGGCTGAATATCAAAAGCCGCATTTTGAAATCAATGTCATGCCCGGCAAAAAAGATTACAAAACAAATGAAGAAATCAAGGGCAAGCTGCAACTGGTTTACCCCGATGGCAAACCAGTCGTCAATGCCAAAGCTGATTTGACAGTACGCGCCCAACGCCTGACCATCGTTGAAGGTGATCTTGGTTACGCAGGCCAGTTCCCGGTACAGATGAGCACGACGACATTTACGACCGATAGCAGTGGTTTTGTTGAATTCAAACTGCCAGCAGCAACTGAACCCAGCCGTTATATTTTGTCCGTGCTGGCCACAGATGGAGCAGCGTATCGCGTACGTGCCACGAAAGAGATCTTGGTAGAACGTGGCGCTGGCACCTATAGCCTGAAAGCCGACCGTGCATTCTCTGCCACTGGCGAAAACATGAACTTTGCCCTGACTGCCCTGCCAGTACCTGGCAATACCGTCAGCACAGTCAGTGCGCCGGTAAGCTGGGATTGGGTAAGACTGGAGAATCAAAAGAAATCAAACGGCAAGCTCGCTAACACCAATAAGCTGACACTGGCTTTTGCTGAACCTGGCACCTACACCCTGTCTGTGCGTGACGCAGCAGGCAATATCCTGGGTGCGACTTCGCATTATGTCAGCGGTGCTGGCGTCAGTGCGCCTCAGGGTTCGATAGAAATGGTGTTTGACAAGACCAGCTACAAGCCAGGTGAAACTGCCAGTGCGCTGATCACCTTCCCGCAGCAAATCGACCAGGCGCTGTTCACCCTGGAACGTGACAAGGTAGAAAAAACCGCCCTTATGAGCAATGCCAGTGGCTGGCTCAGCGCCAAGCGCCTGTCACCGATGCAGTGGAAAGTTGAAATCCCTGTGCAAGATACTTACGGCCCCAACATCACCCTGTCTGTGGTATATGTCAAAGGCGCTGATTATGTGTTCCAGAACCTGGGTTTGAAAGTTGAACAGCCACGTATCAATGTCGCCGTCAAAGCCGACAAGGCTGTCTATGCACCGGGTGACAAAGTCACGCTGGACCTGACCGCCATGGTCGATGGCAAGCCAGCCGCAGGCAGCCAGTTGACCGTAGGTGTGGTTGATGAAATGATCTATGTGCTGCAGCCTGAAATTGCACCAGATATTTCTGACTTCTTTTATCACCCGCGTCGCAATAATGTGCGCACTTCTGCCAGCCTGAGTTTTATCGCTTATGACCTGGCAGTGCCGCCATCCAAGCTGGCTTTGCCTGCCAACGGGCAAACCCATGAACGTGCCATCAAGGTATTGGAAAGACCACGTCGTGAAGACAAGGATACCGCTCTGTGGCAACCGAATGTCACTACGGATGCTACTGGCCGCGCCCGCCTGACTTTCACCATGCCGGATTCGCTGACACGCTGGCGCATTACCGTGCGCGCGACTGAAGCTGGCGGCAATGTCGGCCAGAACATTGCCTACGTGCGCTCAGATAAAGACTTCTACGTGAAATGGACCAGCCCGAACTGGATGCGCGTGCAGGATGCACCTAATGCCAGCGTTGCCATCTTTAATCAGGGCAACCAGGATGCCAGTGCCAACCTGAACATCACTGGTTCTGGTGTCAATAAACAAGAAAGTCTGAAACTCAAACCTGGTGCGAATTTTATCTCTGTTCCTTTGAAAGCCAATGGCCTTGACAGCAAGATAGACCTGTCACTGGCTGTGGGCGGCAAGATTGTTGATGCGCTGAATGTGCCGCTGAAGATTATCCCAGTGCACTGGCTCAGCCAGCGCTCAGTCAGCGTACCTGTGACTGGCAAGGAAACTGTCCTGAAACTGCCACCTGACGCCAGCAACCTGCAACTGCAATTTGCAGACAGCGCCAGCACACAGTTCCGCCGCTTGATGGACGATTTGATCGACTATCCATATGGCTGTGTCGAACAGACTTCCAGCCGCCTCATCCCTTATAGCCTGGCCTTGCAATCAACCTTGCCTAGTGAAGAAAGACTGGCAGCGCAACTGACGCAAAGACTGTACAGCTACCGCTTCCGCCTGGCGCAAATGGCAGGCCCGGATGCGACGTTTGGCTGGTGGACCGTGCCAGAAAAAGATGGCGATGCCCTGCTGACCACCTATGCCTACTATGCTGACTGGCATGCCAGCCGTGCTTTGAAACTGTCACTGCCAGAAGGTCATTTTGATAAACTGAATGATGTCTACCGCAAAGATGGCGTCAAACAATCACATTGGCAGCGCGCCCTGATGTTGTACTGGATGCAGGACATGGGTTTGCCAGTACGTTCCATGGCTGAAGCCCTGAGTGAAGAACTGGGTGCCAAAGGCGCGTTTGCAAAACCTGTCGTGATCACCCCGCGTTCAGGCATGAACAGCATGATCTTTGCCAATAAGGACGATGATGTACAACATGCCATGAGCACCTTGCTGGCCGCCTACGTGGTACAGCAAAGCAAAGGCAACCTGACAGGCATTACCGTCACGACCTTGCCAGAAGCTGCAGCCCGCGTGCATCAGGCTGACCTGCCCTTGGGTGAAGCCTTGCTGATACTGACAGGCAAACGCCCGGCCAGCGATGCTGCCGCCGTGCTGGAGCGCGTCAGGTCAGAATCCCCGACCATAGACCGTGCCTTGAGTCTGCTGTGGACTTATCGCGCGCTGGGTGGCAAGTCTGGCAGCAATGATCCTCTGCTGCGCAACAACATGGCCAAGGTGGAACTGGAAGCCGGCTGGCAAGCGCGTGAAACCGTTACTGGTCAAAGCGTGTACCGCTGGAATACCACTACCGCTACGCCAACACCAGGCGTCATCCGCATGGCATCTACACCAAGTACCGGCATGATCGCAATTGCCCAGTTTGACAGTCGCGAACCAGAAAAATCCAATCTGCCAGTGAAACTGGAACGCCGCATTTATCGTCTGGTGCCAGAAGCCATTTCTGCACCTGCTGCCGCCAGCAAAGGTGCAGTAACGCCGCCAGCAGTCGCTGGCAAGGCGGGCTTCAAGCTGGAATTGCTGGGTGATGGTGCTGCACTGAAGACAGATGAAGTCTATCTCGATGAAGTGGTGCTG
>JACQDX010000015.1 GCA_016200895.1 Burkholderiales bacterium | reverse complement strand
AAAACGCCAAAAAGTTATCAACTGCACAAAAGAAGATAATTAAATTAATACAAATTAAAGTACAGCGGGCTTTAAGAACTTTGCAGGACATGGACTGGGCGCAAGAGAAAATTTGCGCCTTAAGGGAATGGAAAAAGGTAGAGAACTCGGGCAATACTCTAGAGCAGGATTCAAAGTCAATAAAAGAGGCACTTTTGCATTCGGCAGTTATTGCGTATGTCCGACCATTTTCAGGCAATAAAATTAATAAGGTCCGGGATGATTTTGTATTTTCTTTCGTTAAAGCAGACCAAATGCAAGGCACATTGCACAAAAAATTAATGCTTTATAGAAATAAGTCAATGGCACATTCAGACAGTGACGTGAACCAAGCATCATTCAAATATAACAAAAGAGGCGAGTGGCAAACCAAGTTCGCAGACATTGTTCCCACAGATATTAACGAGGATGAATTTTTGCTCTTGATAAAATTTGTCCATCGGGAGGCTAGTTTAGCGCTTAGTGATGCAGTAACAGAGCTTTGCAAAGAAGCACCACATTTAGCATCTAAAGATGTGAATATATCGGACTATACCTATGCCCTGAGAATGCATCGCTCTGGAACCATATATCAACCACCCGCAGACGTGTTAGCAAGGATTGAAGCCAGCATAAATGCTGCTTCAAATCCTCCTTAAACTTAATTAGCAACGCCATTTCTAATCCCGGCGGATTGGAATTTTTCAAAGTCATCCCGGCAGTCCCGATTACAAAACAGTAGATCGGGTGGGACGGCTTCTTCACAAAATCGGCAATGCCCGGTACTTTTCATCAATGGCTTATTGCAAGCATTGGCAATAGCAGAAGCAATAAACGTTTCTACATTTTTATCTGACATATCTGCAATATCACTCATTTTGCTGCCCCTCCCACGTCACCTAAAGAATATGGATTGAATCGGATTACTTCCTCGCCCAGCCAGTCGTTAAACTCCCTGAAACGTGCCTGTAGCGGTTCCAGTTCATTCATGGCAAAGACCTTTGCCGCCGGTTCAACAGCACCAAAACCGCCCGTATTGTTCGGCACCAGGCCCAGCAGCTGGGGCGGTACCCGGTGGGCGGCCAGCATGTCATCACGCGTTACGTTCTTGATGCTGAAAAATTCATCCTTGGCCGCCACTTCCGAGACCGGCAAAATCTGGATGCCATCTTTCTTACCGTTTGGCGCGTACATGAACACATTGCGGAAATTGCCCGGCCCCTTGCTGTCCCGCAGTGCCTGGCGCATCGCGTCAACGTCTGTTTGATTCTGGGCTGCGTCGGTCATGTACAAAATAAACCCGGCATGTGAACCATTTTTGTAATACTTGCGCCGGAATAGCGTTGCCGCTTCATTCAGCCAGGCAGAGTGCAAGGCGCTCAAATATTCCGGCAGGCCGTACACCTCTTGATTAATGTCAGGTTCCATCAAGTGGAAAATAGAACCAGTGGCAAATTCATGTTCTTGCTGCCAGCCACGCACGAAAGCGTATTTGTTCAGATCGTCGCAGCACCGGCGCGTGTATTTAGACAATGCCGGTGCAAGCTGCAAAAGCTTTCCGGTGCGGCTACTTTGTTTTTCCAGATAGCCATTGCCAAATATCAGGTAATCCAGCGCAAACCGGCTAAACGCCAGGCGTGACAGATATTTATGCGGTATGAAGGTGGCCGCCAGCAAATTGCGTTTGACGTAAATAGCTGTGCTATGGTGGACGCTGGCGCGGAAAGACTTAGCCAGGCCGTCCCAGCTTACGGGCGGTTCATAGTACCGGCCATTTGACCAGCATTCGATATAGTCCAGAATTTCAGACCTGTCCAACACCGGCGAAGGGTCACCGAATGTAAACGCCTCTACGCCGGACGGTGGCGACAATACCGGCGCGCTGACTGGTACACTGGCTGACGTGCCATTCATCTGGCCGCGTCCCTTTTTGTTTCTCATGAATAAACCTCCATAAATGAATTGCTGTTACTGATGCCACCGTCCAGCGGTTCATGATCAAGAACATGCATCAATGCCCAGGCTAAGTCCGCGTGTCCGGTTTCTTCGCTACGGTCCGCTTTGTAGGTCACATGCTGGCCGCTGGCCGTCAGTGTTTTTTTGATCGTCATAAAGGATTGCGCCAGGTCAGTTGCGCCCGCGTCAAACTCCAGCCTGCCTTTACTGATTACGTCCTGCGCTTTCAGCACCATGCGGCTTTTAACTGCCGGGTCATAGTTGATCTTGGTAACGTTTGGATAGAAATTTTTGACCAGTTGGAACACACCTTCGCCCATGCCGGTGGCATCAATGCCGATATACCCGACGTGATAGCGAATAGTGGTCTGGCGTATCTGTTCTGCCTGGGCGGCGAAGTCCATGCCGCGAAACTGGATACGTTCCAGCACGCGGAATTTGCCACCTGGTGTCAGCGGTGGCGCCACAACCACCAGCCCGGCACTGTCGCCCGTAAAAGCCGGGTCATATCCCACCCATACCGGGGCGTCACCGAATGGCCGTGTAGTGAAATGCTTAAAATCCGTCCACAGTTCCCACGAATCGACCATGCATTTTTGCAAGGCGGCCAAAGGGAAAACAGACAAGGTGTCATCAATAAATTGACACATCAGCAGGTTTTCAAACTGGTCCGGGCTGTACTCGTAGGTGCGCAACTCTTCGATATCAAACAGATTGCAGCCGCCGCGCTCAGCGTCCAGAATCGTCACGATCTGACGCCACATTTTGTCTTCGCCAGTAAAACCACTTGCAAGCCTTCTGTGGCTAGTGTCGATGTTTACCTGGTCTTTCTTGGCCCTGCGTTTGTTGAACAGTTCACCTGTCCAAAATGGATAGGCTTGGTGCGTGATACTGGAAGGCGTAGAAAAATAGGTCTTGCGCCATTGCTTATGCAGCGCCATGCCTGACGCCACCTTATTAAGCTCTTGAAAACTATGCGTCCAGAAAAATTCATCAAAGTAGAAATTGCCGTGATAGCCCTGAGCAGTGCGCGCATTGGTACCCAAAAAATACAGGTGCGCCCCATTCGGCAACACGATAGGGTCACCGGCCAATTCAATGCCCGCCGACTCCTTGGCAAACTGGATAATGTATTGCTTGAATACATGCGCCTGTGCCTTGGATGCAGATAGGAAGATCTGATTACGCCCGGTTTCCATGGCATCAGCCAAGGCCTCCCGCGCAAAGTACCAGGTAGCACCAATTTGCCGCGACTTTAAAATCACCCGCGTGCGCTCGTGCCCGTTGCGCAGCCACACCTTTTGATAATCAAATAGCGAGTCTTTGAAGGCTTCAAACAGTTTGTCGCGCTGTTCTTCGCTGTAGTCGTTCCGTGTCGGCTTTTTCTTTGGTCCGGCGTTGCGGTTTGCCAGCTTAGGATTCAAATCCACTTCATTGCCGCCAGGCGCTTCATATTTGCGCATACGTGACGTTTGCACCGCTTGGCGCATCAGCAAATCAATCTCTTTAAAATCCCCGCCTGTTTTCTCTGTCTTGGCTATTAACTGAACCAGGCGCGTTTCCAGACATGATTCAAGTTTTTCAATCAGCGGCGTCTTATCCCACTTTTCACGATCGCACCAACTCTGCACAGTAGTGCGCGCAATGTCTAAATGCCGGGCAATAGACGATATCCGCCAGCCTTGCCAGTACAAGGCCTGCGCTTGTTTTTTTATGTCGTAAGTAGGCGCGAAAGCAGCGCCATCAGCAAGCGCGTCTATCTCGTTTTCTGTTGAAGGTTCAGCGGTGGTTACGTCATCAAGATCAGTCATGCCGCCAGCTTAGGGGCATCGCGCACGCGAAGGCACTCCCAGCAAGTTGTTATCAAACTTAACAACTCCCTGCTGATTGATGGTTCTGGCAGCAAAGCAGAGTATGGGAACCTCACAGTCAAACCCGATTAAACCTTACACCACCAGATCATGACCAAAAAATTCAAATCAAAATTCTTTCGCGTGGCGCTGGAAGGCGCAACAACAGATGGCCGCCAGATTGAACGAAGCTGGATTCAGCAAATGGCGAAGAACTTCGACCCGCAAAAGTACGGTGCCCGCATTTGGATGGAACACATACGCGGCACCCTGGCAGATAGCCCATTCCGCGCCTATGGCGACGTGACAGCAGTAAAGGCCGAAGAAGTCACCATTGACGGCAAAAAGAAGCTGGCCTTGTTCGCTCAAATCGAGCCTACAGACGACCTGATTGCGATGACCAAGGCCAAGCAAAAGATTTACACCAGTGTAGAAATCAATGACAAGTTTGCCGACACCGGCGAAGCCTATCTTGTCGGCCTGGGCGTAACAGACAGCCCCGCAAGCCTGGGCACTGAAGTGCTGGCCTTCGCCGCCCAAAACCCCGCCGCCAACCCCTACGCTACGCGCAAGGCCAGCCCCGGCAATCTGTTTTCTGAGGGTACAGAAACCGAACTGGAATTTGAAGAAATTGACACCGAAACCACCGGCCTTGCTACCAAAGTCAAAGACTTGCTGAAAAGCTTTGGCAGTAAAAAAACCGGTGACGATGCCCGTTTTAATGACATGGGCCAGGCATTAGAAACAATGCTGGAACACACCACAGATCAGGAAAAGCGTTTCAGCGAATCAAACAAGCGCATTGCTGAACTCGAAAAAAGCCTCAAGACCGTCACAGAAAATTTCAACAGCCTGAAAGAACAACTGGACAAAGAACCCGGCAAACAAACAACCAGGCCAACAGCAACCGGCGGTAACGGGGCTGAACAAACAGATTGCTAAACAAAGCGCGTCATAAAACGTTTTAAAGACACCTAACAATTTTTGGAGTTTCACGCATGAAAAACAATACCCGTCTTGAATTTAATACCCTGGTTAAACGCCTCGGTGAAATTAACGGCGTTGACAATGCCACGGAAAAATTCACCGTCACCCCCACAGTCCAGCAAACACTTGAAAATAAGATACAAGAATCCAGTGAGTTCTTAAGCAAAATCAACATCATCGGCGTGACCGAAATGGAAGGTGAAAAACTGCATCTGGGTATTTCCGGCCCTGTTGCTGGCCGCACTGATACAAACACAAAAGACCGCCAAACCCGCGACTTGACCGGCTTGGAAAGCAACAGGTACAAATGCAGCAAAACCAATTACGACACCCATATTCCGTATGCCAAACTGGATGTCTGGGCGAAATTCAAAGACTTCCAGACACGCATTCGTGATGTCATCCTCCAGCGTCAGGCACTTGACCGCATGATAATGGGCTTTCATGGCGTCAGCATTGCCGCTGATACAGATATCGTCGCTCATCCACTGCTGCAAGATGTGAACATAGGCTGGCTGCAACACATGCGCGAAGATGCACCACAGCGCGTCATGAGCCACGGCGGCACACCAGGCAAAGTCAAAATTGGCGTCAATGGTGATTATGCAAACCTTGATGCCGCCGTATTTGACGCCATCGAACTGATAGACCCATGGTTCCGCGCAGATGCTGGCCTGGTCGTTATCGTCGGTCGTGAACTGATGCATGACAAGTATTTCCCACTGGTGAACACGAAACAGGCACCAACAGAAACACTTGCCGCAGACATCATCATCAGCCAAAAACGTCTTGGCGGCCTACAAGCCATCACGGTGCCGTATTTCCCGGCAAATGCATTCCTGATTACGCGCCTGGATAACCTGTCTATATATTTTCAGGACAGCGCCCGCCGTCGCCAGATCGTAGATAACGCAAAGCGTGACCGTATCGAAAACTACGAGTCGTCTAATGATGCCTACGTGGTAGAAGAATACGGCATGACCGCGCTGGTAGAAAACATTGAATTGGTCTGATCATGAAACCTACCAGCCCAGCTCAACGACACATGGCCCGCGTCCTGGCAGAAAAGGCGGCGGCCACATCAATACATGGCGAACCAGTACAAGGCAGCGCCTATGATTTGATGTGCGCCAAGCTCATCACCGACCGCCAGCGCCTGAAAGCCATTCATTCCATCAAAAAGAAAATCGAAGTAAAACGCGAAATTCTGCCTGACTACAATGAATGGGTAGAAAGCACCCTCAAGTATGGCAAAGGCGCGCAAGACACCGTACTGGTCACCGTGCTGGTCTGGTACATCGATACCGGCGATTATGCCCGCGCCCTGGAAGTCGCCCACTATTGCATGTTCCATAACCTGAGCCTGCCAGACCAGTACAACCGCAATCTTGCCACCATGCTACTGGATGAAATCCCAGGTGAATATCTGGCTGGCCGGTTTGAAAACCCCACAGAGGCACTTGAAACCCTCAAGGCCGTGCAATTGATGACGGTGGATGAAGATGTACCAGACCAGGCCATGGCAAAGCTGTACAAGGCCCTGGGCTATGCGCAAATCGGCAAGATAGGTAACGGCGATATCGAATTTGATCAGGTGACCGAAGACGACGCCAGCCGCGCCCTTGAATACCTGCGCAAAGCCCTGGACCTGACCGACGGCATAGGCGTAAAAAAAGACATTGAACGGCTGGAACGTCGTTTAAAGCAAATTGCTGACGCCAAAATACAAACACAGGCGTAAGCCTAACCGAGCACCCCAACGTGCCGGGCGGCGCGGGCTGATTGCCAGTGACTAGCCATCATGCAGCATGAAGCCCGCCCACCGCCCACTTTCATAGAGTGACTATCGACCATGCCTTCATTTAGTGCCAATCCACCAGGCGGCAGCACGCCGCAATCAATCCCGGTAACCAATGACGGATTTTTTCCAGACATTGACCTGATCGCCATGCGCGATGCAATCCGGCTTGATGGCACCGTGACAGACACACGCCTGCGTGATGCCACTGTGGCCGCCATCATCCACGTCAACAGCGAAGTTAAAAGCCTCAAGGCGTCCGCCATCGGCGCAGGCAATGCACACCTGGCAGATATCCCGGCTGACCAGGTGGACGGCAAAAGCATTCTTGTTGCCCACTACCTGCGCGCCGTCTACTGCACAGCAAAAGCAGACCTGATTGAACGCTATGCAGACTACGACACCACCGCCACATCACTGGATGATAAAAAACTGGTCGGTTTCCTTGCCAACGGTCATGAAGATCAGCGCCGCAATGCGCAATGGGCTATTTCTGATCTGCTGGGCCGTCATCACGTCACTGTAGAACTGATTTGAGTTTGCGAACCCTATGATCGTCCGCGCCCAACAAAACGACACCTTAGATTTGCTGGTATGGCGGTACCTGGGCAACACCAGCGGCATTGCCGCAGTGCTTGCCCTCAATCCAGACATCGCCAGTCTGGGTACGTTTCTGCCCATGGGCAAAGCCATCAACCTGCCAGACCGCGCACCGGCAGCGCCCGTGCTGCAAATGATTAATTTGTGGGACTAACCATGAACGCTAACTACATGGAACCTTTGAAAGCATCGCCTCCAGTCACCATCAGTGCCATTTCCTTGCTGGGCATCCCTCTCAATGAATGGGTATTCATTCTGACGATTATTTACACGGTGCTTCAAATCACCATTTTTTTGCGTGACAAGGTGGTCAAACCTTGGCTGTACCGGCGCGCCAACAAACAGAAAGGAAAACAGCAAAAATGACCCTCAGCATAAAGCAAAGACTTATTGCCGCCGGTATCGCTGCAGCATTGCCCCTCATCGTGCTATTTGAAGGCACCAGGCAAACTGCTTATCTTGACCCGGTAAAAATCCCCACCATATGCCGGGGCCACACCAGCGGCGTCAAAATGGGCAAGACCGCGACCATGGATGAATGCGACGCCATGACAGCAGATGACTTGCTCATTGCCAAGGCCTCTATGGAAACCTGCCTCAAGGTGCCATTGAACGACAACCAGCGCGCCGCATTCACAAGCTTTGTCTTCAACATGGGGCCAGGTAAAAAAGGCGTCAAAGATGGTTTCTGCGTGCTGAAGGATGGCAGGCCGTCCACCATGATTACCAAACTCAACAACAAAGACTACACCGGCGCATGCAACCAGCTTCCATTCTGGAACACAGCAGGCGGCGTGGTCTATGCAGGCCTGACCAAGCGCCGCGCCGCAGAGCGTGAACTCTGCCTCAAACCCGTATAGGCGAACGAATGCTGAACATCATCAAAACACTGGACCCACGGCCATGGCTGGCCCTGGCCGTGGCCGCTGGTATCCTTTTCTGTGTCGTCAAATACAAAGACGCCATCAACGAAACAACCAAGCTCAAGGCACAGATATCCCAGGACCAGGCAGAAGCAACAGCCACCGCACTGGAAAACGAAAGGCTGATATCTCGCAGCCTGGCCGCCATCGCCACCAACCACCAAAAGGAAATGCAAGATGAAAAGGACAAACAAGACAAGTTTATTAATGGCGTGCGCAATGGCACTGTGCGCCTGTCAATCCCCGTTAAAGCTTGCCCAGCCAGTGCCGGTGCAAATACCGCCCCTGGACCCGGCTATATCTCAGAAACGCGAGCCGAACTTACTCCATCGGCTGGAAACGCTCTTGCAGCCATCGCAGCAGACGGCGACAACGCCATCAGGCAATTAAACGCCTGTATAGACAGCTACCAGGCAATCAGGACGGTCATCAATGTACAAGCCAAATAGCCTGCGCAACCACCTGACCGCAGCAAATCAAGACCTGAAGCGCAACCCAGACAAACTACTTGTCTTTGCTGATGAAGGCCGCTTAATTGGCACCGGCACCGCTTCACGCTCGTTTGAGTACGCGTACAAGCTCAATGTCATCATTACTGACTTTGGCGGCGATGAAGACGGCTTGATGGTGCCATTGCTGGACTGGGTGGCCGTACATCAGGCAGATTTACTGGGCAACCCAGACAAACGAGAAAAAGGTATTCGCTTTGTGGTGGACTTCAACAATCACGACTCTGTAGACATCTCGCTTGAACTGGAATTGTCTGAACGCGTCATCGTCAAGCAAAATCAAAACCGGCTTGATATCACCCATGCGGGCGAGATAGCCCCAGCCCCAGACTATGCCGCACCATACTGGCAACTATTCAACGGTGACAAGCTGCTGGCCGAATGGCAGGTAATGAAAACAGATTCAGAACTATGAGTGATGACCTCAAAGCACTGGAACAATGGGCAAGCGTCCTGCTTGCCCAACTCGACCCCACACAAAGACGCAAAGTGAATTTGCAGGTTGCACAGGATTTGCGCCGCAGCCAGCAACAACGCATCAAAGCTCAAATGACGCCGGAAGGCATCGCCTATACACCAAGAAAACCGCGTAAGGATTTACGCGGCAAGAAGGGACGTATCAAAAGGCAGAAGACCGCCATGTTTACCAAGCTGCGCACAAATTCATACTTGAAAGTGAAGGCTGACGGGAACGAAATTGCGGTAGGATTTTTCGGGCGAGTGGCAAGAATTGCGCGAGTGCATCAGTTTGGTTTAAATGATCGCGTTTCCAAAAATGGCCCAGATGTTAAATACGACCAGCGTAAATTATTAGGATTAAGCACTGAGGACCATGAATTAATTAGAAAATCTTTACTCAGTCAATTAATAAAATAAGAAACTGAAAACGGATAAAAATTAAGGACCTATATATTTCTTAACAAGTTTCAACCTTGCAATGGTTTGATCAATAGTATTTTCGTCTGTAGTGACAGAGATGAAATCAAAAACCTCATGCAATTTCTTGAAATGAAATCGATTTGCAATAAAAAAATTTAGAATGTCTTCGATATATTCGCAAAGCTGAAAATTTTTCATCTCTACGTTATAAGGATTTACTCCTACGGGAGCGCTGATATTGCGTGCAATTTTCGAAGATTCGAGAATAGCTTTTTGGATTTTGGCATCTTTATAGAAAAAAGTGGCACGCTTCAGAATCGTCTTTGCATCGTCTGCATCTGTAAGTTTTTCAAGGACCACCCAAAGTTTCATAAACCTTATGGAATGATCAGTTTCATCAAGTGCATTTATATAATTTGTAATCAAACCATTCAAAAAATCACGATACTTAGGGTCATTTTTTTTATTAATTTTAAAGAAAAATTTATCTAATTGATTTTGAGCGATATCAAATTGCCGAATATTTGCAGCGCGCCCACATATTTGTCGAGTTTCGTGCCATAACATGCCTGGAAATGACTTAAGGGTATCACTGTGTAAAGTGTGAACCATGCCCATTGCAACAACGCTATCAGTTGGAAACTCTGATTCATTCGTAAAAGCTAAGACATTTCTATTTTTAGCAATTTGCAGATGCCATACTCCTCTATAGAGGTCGAGAGATCGTATAGCTTTCATAAAAGCAGTTTTATAGTCAGGGGCATCTACTGAAACGCGAACCCAAGTAAACTGGCTCTCTAATCCATGATCAAAATATTTTGGAAATTTCATCTGATCAATCAGTTCTTTACGCTGTCTTTTAAAAATATTCGGTTCAGTTTTACTGAACGTGATTACGCACTCATTGACAGTTTTTCTCCGAGGTAATTCAAACGTATTGATCAGGCTAATCGAAGTTATGAGAAAAAATTTATGTTTGACTTTGAGTTTGTTTTTGCATCCCGAGTCAAAATTTCTCAAAATTTCATCGGGATTTTTAAAATTCTGATCTGCAATAAATGACTTATTAACTGCTTTTAGAAAAACGTTAAAAGTAATTTCCAAATCAAGAATGTAATGGTGTTCAACTTTGGAAAATAGCGCATCAACAAGAGTATCAAAACCCATTGCATATGAAACATTTGTTCCATTATCTATGAGCGTCAGGCGAGATTTGATTTCTTTAATCAAATGACTAACGCTATCATCACTTGTATCAACGCTATCCCTGGAGGCATACTTTTTCCATTTTGAATTCATTTTTTCTTTTCTTCAAATGTAGGAATGTCTAAAGCCTTTACAGCTTCATAAGGTGTTCTTTGATTTTGATAATAAACTTTGCAATTGACTTTGACACTTTGCAATGTATACGTAACAGCACCACATTCATGATGCAAAATATTTAAAACATCATTACACCATTTATTAAAATCTTCATTTGATGCTTCAATATCCATAGCAGCCTCCAAACATTTTTAAATGACATTTACTTTAGCATGTATTTTTTGATATTTTTCATTAAATAATGTGGAACGCAATAAGTGTATTAAATTTGTTAGCATTAAATTTTTTCCCAGTAACATATAGATATATCTCATAGTTACTACATAAGTTGTTAAGTAGCATAGCAACCCTTTAGTAAGTGACTATATCAATCTGACAGTTCAACATAGTCAGCATGAATTTCAATCTTGCCGACCTCTCTCGCCGCTTAGAAAACATCGTCCGCTACGGCGTCATTGCTGAAGTAAAGCATGGACGCGTACCGCTGGCGCGTGTCAAATTTGGCGACATCACTACCGCGCTAATACCCATTGCTGCCACGCGTGCAGGTGCGACAAAAACATGGTGCCCGCCAACCGTAGGCGA
Source organism: Burkholderiales bacterium (assembly GCA_016200895.1). Lineage (GTDB taxonomy): Bacteria > Pseudomonadota > Gammaproteobacteria > Burkholderiales > Burkholderiaceae_D > Undibacterium. The sequence goes on along the minus strand of JACQDX010000015.1, from coordinate 36,696 downwards.
ACAATGCATTATCTTTTCGCCGTCCGGTGATCTGGCCGCAGGTGTCGTGTTTCCCGGTGTCGCCAGCAATCACAACCAGGCACCAGACGACAACCCAGACAATCATCGCATTCAATACCCTGACGGCGCGACTGTCGATTACAACCACGCTGACCATCACTACACCATCACATTGCCAGCAGATGGCAAGTTTAGTTTTGTCGTCGGTAATACCACGCTTGAACTGACCACAGACGGCACCAGACTGCGCACGCCTAAATTTGAGGGCGTCAAGTCATGAGCCACGGTATCGCAGTTAAAACCCTCGACCGTGCAGGCGGGCCGCACCGCGCCGGTGGTCAAGATTTCTTTGCTGTCGATGGCATGCCTGTCGTGGTGCTGGGTGATCGCATCGTCCCGCACGGTCCCGTGCCACACGCTAACCCGCTCATGGTTGAGGGTTCCACATGGATGACTTTGAATGGCATACCCGCATGCCGTGAAGGCCACCACGCAAGCTGCACGCATCCCAGCACAGGCCGTGACTGGTTTGTCATTCCAGACTGAGGCAAGGGATATAAAAATCATGGCAGGCATGAATTTAACCACCGGTGGACGTATTGCAGGCCTGGCGCATTTGCGCCAAAGCATTGCCGACATACTGACCACGCCCATAGGCAGCCGCGTCATGCGCCGTGACTATGGCAGCTTGCTGTTTGAACTGATCGACCAGCCAGACAATGGCGCGACACAAGTACGCCTGTATGCCGCCACTGCTGAAGCACTGCTCAAATGGGAACCACGCATTAAATTGACGCTGGTAAAAATGTATCGCACCGGCATACCCGGCAAAGTCATCATTGAATTGAAAGGCCAACTGGTGCGCGCATCAAAAACCTTTAACCTGTCCTTGCCGCTGACAATCCGGGGGCAAGCATGATTGATCTGAAGGTTGACTTAACTAAGTTGCCACCACCGGCCATCATCGAAGAACTGGATTTTGAAGCCCTGGTAACAGTCCATAAACAAGACTTGCTTCAACGCCAGCCAGGTGCGGCCAATGTGCTGGGCCTGCCATCTGAACCGCTGGTCAAGCAGATAGAAGCATTTGCCTATCGTGAAATGCTGTTGCGCAATCGCATTAACCAGGCCGCACGCGCCAACCTGCTGGCATTCGCCACCGGCACAGACCTTGACCACAAAGGCGCATTCTATGATCTGGCCCGCATGCCAGGTGAAGCAGACGACCGCTACCGCTTGCGCATCCAGTTGCGCATTGCTGCCCTGGCGGGCAATGGCACACCAGAGCAATACCGCCTGATTGCCATGACTGCCAGCCCCAATGTAAGAGCCGCCAGCGTCAGCAGCCCCAGCGCAGGCGTGGTAAGCGTCGTCCTGTGGTTGATCGATGTCAGCCAGGCGCAAATCACCAGCGCCGCTGTCATGGCTGCGCTTAATGCACCCAACGTCAGGCCGCTGGGGATACCTGTGCTTGTCGCCGTGGCCCAGCCCTTGGCACTGAATGTGACCGCAACACTGTGGCGTGATGCCAGCGCCCCGGCTGATATCGTCACAAAAATTACCGCCTCTTTTGTGGCATCGCTTTCCACGTATGCCAGCCTGGGCCGCAGTGTGCCGCTGTCCTGGGTAACAACACAATTGCAGCAACCAGGTATAAGCCGGGTGGAATTTCCAGTAAACGGCCAGCCCGCAGGCAATACGGTGCTGGCTGCTGATCAATACGCCGTGGCCGGGGCCATACAGTTGACTGATGGCGGTGTCGCATGACTGACATTGCGCAACTCTTGCCACCCAACGCCAGCGAACTGGAAAGCAATCTGGTACGTATTGCCCCGCGTGCTGTCATGGATACCGCCGCAGATGCACCGGCCAACCTGTTCACCAGTTTGCCAGCCAGCTTTCAGCCATGGCTTGCAGCAGAGTGGAATTTATCGCAATTCTCGCTGCACTTTGACAGCACAGCCGAATTGATCGATGCAGGCTTGCCCTGGTTGCGTGAACGCGGCAGCGCGGCCAGCGTCTTGCGTATCCTGGCCTGGATTGGCTACGACAATGTGACGATAGAAGAAGACGAGTTCTATATCCACATAGACCCAGGCACTACGCTGGCAGCGCTGGACCTGGCACGCATACGCCAGGTGGTGAATGCATCCATACCAGCACATAGCCGTTTGTATCGCCTGTATCACGGCCTGGACCTGCGCGCTGGCCGCTTTGATGGCACCAACTTTGATCAGTGCTTGTTTGATGATGATTCTGGCATCTGGTCTGGTGACCCGGCCACCGATGGCGTCAAGCTGTCATTCGGTGAAACACACACGGCCAGCGTCAACGCGCCACCAGCATTGGCACCCATTGCCGCGCATCGCCCGCGCCAGTTAAACACCATCGTTGACGATGCCTTGATGCAGCTTGATAGCTGGGTACTCGATAGCGAAATACGTTTAAACAGTGTCGTCAGCATCAGCGATCTATCAAGCGGCGTGGTGAATCAGCCAGCCTTGCAGCCATTGCGAAACGCGCACCACGCGACCTATTGCGCCGTGCTGATGGCGCGCGCCATGCCTGCACCTATCACCGCCATTGCACCAGGAACCACCACCAGCGTCACCAGCCCGGCCTTGCCTGTTTATGGATGGGCTGACCAATGGGCCAGCGGCTGGGCAGTTTCTTACCCGCTTATTTCAATTCCATAAAAGGATTACACATGGCAGTCCTGCAAGATCAAGGCCGCATTGAGCTGGCCGAACAATTTAAAAACCGTCCACTGCACCTGGCATGGGGCCGCGGCCTGCCCGCATGGGATGCCGCGCCGGTATCGGAGCCAATCACGGCCATTGGCCTGATGGATGAAATAGGCCGCCGCGTGGCAAGCCAAAAGCAATTCGTTGTGCCTGAGTTAGACCCTAACGCGCCGAACACCATCAGGGTGCCAGGAGGTGACCTGTACCGCATCGTCAATACGCCATCACGCTGGGTATTAGTCGAATTTGTCTTTGACTATGGCGACGGCACCGGCGAAAGCATCCGCGAGCTGGGCTTGTTTGTTGGCACCGAAGTAACCGCAGGCCTGCCAGCCGGGCAACGCTATTTCACACCGGCCCAAATCACCGCACCAGGCCGCCTTTACATGCTGGACCACATCCCGCGCCTGATACGGTCTGGCGCGACTGAGCAAGTCTATCGCTACGTTTTGCCTTTCTAAGCAGGATATCTATGGATCAAAATATTAATTTAGCTGGCTACCTGAACCGGCATGACGCGGCCAAACAGTTTGATACGGTGCTGTATCGTTCAGACAAGGTAATCCAGTCTGACGAACTCAACGAAACACAAAGCCTGCTGCAAGCCCGCGTCAAGGGCGTTGCTGATGTATTTGCTGGCAGACGGCGCGGTTATCCGTGACGCCCGCATTGTCGTCAATGCCACCACCGGCGCGACTACCTGCGAATCCGGCGCGCTGTATGTGGATGGCGCGGTGCGCGGCATAGCGCCTGCAGCGCTTGCCATTGCCGTGGTCGGTATCGTCATCGTGGGCGTGTACCTGCAACCGCACATCATTACCGAGCTTGAAGACCCAACGCTACGCAACCGCGCCCAGAATACCCGCGGCTTTGACAAAGCTGGTGCAGGCCGCCTACAAAAGCTGCTTGCCTGGGGCTTTGCCGGTGACGGCCAGCCTGGTGATTTTTACCCGGTCTATACCGTTGAAGATGGCACTGTACGCAGCAAAGAACCACCGCCCCAGCTCGATGGCGTGACCCAGGCATTAGCCCGCTATGACCGTGACTCATCCGGCGGCAGCTATGTGGTGAACGGCTTGAACGTGACTGCAGCAGATAATTTGTCCACTGGCGAACAGGTCTATACAGTCAGTGAAGGCCGCGCAAGGGTGTCCGGTTTTGCAGTCGAGCTGCCCACTAGCCGCCGCCTGGTGTATGCAGCCGCACCAGACCTGCGCTTTATTGAAAATGAGCCGCATCAATCAACCGGCACAGCAGCCCAGCGCGTGAACTTTGACCGCGCACCGGCGGCCAACGTCACGCACATCACCATCACAGCACAAAAGACCATAGACGTGGCACATGGCGGCTTTACCGGCGCGCTGGACCCGCTGGAAGATGGTTCTGTACTGGCCGTACTGTCTGTCAAGCAAGGCGCAACCACCTACACCAAGGACGTGGACTGGAAATTTACTGCCCAGCAAATGGACTGGACACCAGCAGGCGCAGAACCCGCACCAGGCAGCACTTACAAAGTGACATATCAATACCTTGCCACTGTACCAGCGACGGCCTTTGATGCTGATGGCTGCACTGTCACCGGCGCGGTGGCTGGCACCACGATACTGGTTAGCTATAACCGCATGCAGCCCCGCATAGATCGTTTGTGCATGGACAGCACAGGTGCACTGATCTGGCTGTCTGGTGTCGCTGCTGACCGCAACCCACGCCCGCCAACCGTACCGGCCAACCTGTTGCCGCTGGCGTCAGTATTCCAAAACTGGCGCACCGGGGCGCGCACCGTCATGACAGACAGTGTGCGCGTGGTCCCCATGGATACGCTAGCTGCCTACGCAAAACGCCTTGATACGCTTAGCGAATTGATCGCACAGCAAACGCTTGTCAGCAATACGCAATTGCGCGATGCCACAGCTAAACGCGGCATGCTGGTAGACCCGTTCATGTCCGACAGCGTGCGGGACCAGGGCTTAACCCAGACCGCTGCCATCTTTGGGGGTGAACTGACCTTGCCGGTGGCCGTACAGCCTAATTTGCTGTCCGTCAGTCTGGCCGCACCCCAGACGCTGCCATTCAACCCGGTCACATTGCTGGAACAGCCATGGCGCACCGGCAGCATGAAAATCAACCCTTACGACGCTTTCGACCCGTTGCCAAGTGATGTAACCCTGACCCCGGCAATTGACCGCTGGACTGACGTAGATACGCAATGGAACAGCCCAACCACTGAAACCATCACAGAAAACATTACCCGCCGCGTGGGCCTGTGGATAGTCGAAAACGGCGAAGCCTACGACACCACCAACGAGATTACACGCGACATCAGCCACACCAGCAAGGCCGCTGAATACATCCGCCAGATCAGCGTCAGTTTTACCGTGAAGGGCTTTGAAGCAGGCGAAACCATCCAGACATTGCGTTTTGATGGCATTGCCGTGGTACCCACAGCCGTGGCAGTGCCTACGCCTGGCACTATCACTGGCACATTCCAGATCCCGGCCAAGGTGCCAGCAGGAAGCAAGCGCGTTGAATTCGTGGGCAGCCATGGCAGCTTTGGCGTTTCTATCTACAGCGGCACCGGCGTGGAAATCCAAGACGTAAAACAACTGGTGACAGTGCATGCGTCTGGCTGGGTAACGTTTTTGAAGGCAGACCCGCTGGCCCAGACGTTCACGCTGGCAGCAGATCGCCAGCTTGCCGGGCTTGACCTGTGGTTCACCGCCAGGGGCAATTCTCTGCTGGCCGTGCAAATACGTGAAACCAGCGTAGGCATACCGAATCAAAAAGTAGTTGCTCAGATTCGTATTGCAGCGTCATCAATCAACATTGACGGCCAGGCGACAAGGATTAATTTTGATTACCCGGTAAGCCTGACCGGTGGTGTGGACTATGCCCTGGTTATTTTATGTGACGATGCCACCACGGCGGCCAGCATTGCCGAGCTTGGCAAGTATGACGACCATAAAGGCCAGTGGGTAGCAAGCCAGCCTTACACCGTGGGCGTGCTGCTTTCATCGAGCAACGCCACTACCTGGACACCGCACCAAGACCGCGACCTGGCGTTTCGCCTGCTGGCCGCAGAATTTACGGCCACCACGCGCACCATAGCCCTGGGCAATGCCAACCTTGCCAACGTCACAGACCTGATGTTGCTCAGCCTGGTGGAAACGCCAAGCGCGCAGACCCGCGTTGAATATCAAATCACTTTGCCAGGTGGCAGCGTATTGAACGTGGACGACGGCCAGCCGGTGCGCCTGGCCACACCCATGACCGGGCAATTCAGTGTGACGGCCAAACTAATCGGCGCTGCCAACCTGTCGCCGGTGCTTCACCCTGGCGTCACGCTTCTGGCTGGCACGGTATCCAACCAGGGCAACTACATCAGCCCGCTGGTACCCGCCGGGCAAAACGTCCGGGTGCGCGTTGTGGTGGATTGCTATTTGCCCGCCGGTGCGGCCCTGACCGTCGGCGTGGCACCAGAGGCAGCAGGCGCACCGGTCTACACAGCAGTACCGTTTCTATCCAGCCGGGACATCGCCGCTGACTGGCACGAACTCACGTATGAATTGAACGGTGTCAATGCTGACCGACTGCGCGCTAAGCTGGAATTAAGCGGCAACACCGCAGCCCGGCCACGTCACCGCAATTTACGCGTCATCGTTATCTGAGGAATGCCATGTTTGATCAAAAAACCGCTAACCGGCAATACCCATTGCCCCATATACAAAACCCCGGTGCGCAGGAGGTGGACCGCATGCGCACAGCCTTTACGGCCATAGATGAAGACGTGACCGCGCTGAATGTGGGCTTGGGTACCAAGGCCAGCAAAGCCACCACCGACAATTTGCAAGCGCAGATTGACGACCTTTCTATTTACATTTACGCCGGATTGATCTGATATGAGTTCTAACAACTTAGCCGAATTCCGCGACCAGTACATTGCCCGCGCCAAGACTCTATTGCAGGGTACTGACCTTGCCAATGCAGACAGCAAGACCTTGATTTTAACGGGCGCTGTTTTTGGTGGCCTGGATAAGGTGATTAATGCGCCCCTCATAGGCCGCGACACCTTAGCCCTGTTTGATGCCATGACCAGCGCTGATATCGATGTCTGGCTGGCAGATGCAAGCCACCGCAGTGTGTGGCAGCGCCTTTGCAGTGACGAAGCCAAGACCATACAAGTGGCGCTGCAAGACGATGTACTGCGCCCCAAGCTGCTGGGCAGTGCCTTGGCCTGGACAGACATCCTTGCATCCAGCGTCATGCAAACATGGATACAGACCAAAGCAGCCTATCTGGTTCCATACATCGCCGCGATACCTGGTTGCCTGACGCTGACTGCATCGAGCCGCACCACCATGGACAAGTTTGCCAGCGTTCAAGCTGCCATGACGTTGATATTTGCAAGTACCAACTGGTTAAACGCAATTGCAATCAACACACCGGCGCAAGACGCCATAGGGGCCAGCCTGACCGCCTTGCGCGAGTTGGGCAAGTCTGGCACTGGCATGACGGCGCTGTATACCAAGCTGACCGCCATCATGGTGTTTTTGTTTGCCGATGCCACCGCCTCGATAGATGCATGGAACTTTGTATCGAGCGAAATCACCGCAGGGCGTACCGCGATGGCCACAACGTTGTTTGCTGACGCTGGCATACGCACCGCCTTGCATGGTAATACAGGCATTACCACAGCCCTGACCACTACTGCAACGGGCCTGTATCAATGGCTGTTCACCAACAAAATGACAGTCTTGTCCCGCAGCTATAACGCCAATACGGCACAGCAAAGTGCAGGCATTGGCGGCAAGTTCCTGACGCTGGCAATGGCAGGCACCTATAGCAGCGGTACGGGCATTTTCTATCTGATCAGCACCACCAGCCAATTTGCCACAACCCCGAATGGTTCCACCTCGCCCGCATTGACGACTGCCAATAAACAGGTAGGCAGCCAAAACGGCGCGCAGTATTTCACAGATGCCAGCACCGGCATTTTCTATATGTCTATCGGCTATCTCGCAATTTAAGGCGAATCAAAAGGAATACGCATGACACAACTGATTATTGACACCGGCAATCAAATCACCGGCTACAGCCAAGACGACAACCTGCAAGCCTGTGAAGGCGTGCGCCTGGTCCCAGCACCAGAAGGCTTTAACCCGGCCTTGCTGGCTTTCTACACGGTCAAAGTATCCAAAGGCAAGACCACAATCACCCTGGACACGAGCGCCGCACTTGTGGACGCCAAAACAGCACGCTGCAAGCTGATCAAAGAAGAAGCAGCCAGGCTGATTGCTGCAACAGACTGGAAGCTGCAACGTGCCAAAGAGCGCGATACAGCAGGCTGGGGCAGCCTGGCCGACATTGACCAGGTACTTGCCGAGCGTGAAGCGATACGCCGCAGCAATGACACAGCAGAACAGGCCGTCAACGTCCTGACAGACATTAATGCAGTGCAAACCTTCACTTGGGCTGTAGACGTGCCTGTAGTGCCTCCCAACCGTCTGACGCGTGGCGAATTCCTCGACCGTTTCACCAGGGAAGAAACCGCCGCCATTCTGGCTGCAGCAGATGCAAACTCCAGCCTGAAAGCCTGGGTAATGCGCCTGGAAAACTCAGACTGGATAAAAACAGCAGAAGCAACAGCAGGCTTGCAAGCCCTTGAAATCGCCGGGCTGATACAGCCAGGCCGTGCAGCAGCCATCCTGGCTTAACTATCCGCTTACCCATTGTTTCATCACCACAGGAGCATATAAACGATGTCCACAAACACTTACCACCACGGCGTCCGCGTCATTGAAGTCAACGAAGGCACACGCCCGATACGCTCTGTGTCTACAGCCGTCATCGGCTTGGTAGCCACAGCTGACGATGCAGATGCAACGGTTTTCCCTTTAAACACGCCGGTGCTGATTACCAACGTCCTGGCAGCCAAAGGTAAGGCAGGCCACACCGGCACGCTGGCAAAAGTGCTGGATGCCATTTCCAAACAAACCAACGCCTTGACCGTTGTGGTGCGCGTAGAAGAGGCAAACGACGAAGCAGCACAAACCACCAATGTGGTGGGAACAGTCACACCAAGCGGCCAATACACCGGCGCAAAAGCTTTGCTGGCAGCACAAACCAAGTTTGGTATCAAGCCGCGTATTCTGGGCGCGCCTGGCCTCGATACGCAGGCAGTGACCACAGAACTTGCCAGCATCGCCCAAAAGCTGCGCGCCTTTGTGTATGCCAGTGCCTGGGGCGCACAGACCAAAGAAGCAGCGGTAACCTATCGCGGCCACTTCGGCCAGCGTGAAGTGATGGTGATCTGGCCGGACTTTGTAAACTTCGACACCACCACCAACGCCAATGCATCCATACCAGCAGTTGCTTACGCCCTGGGCTTGCGTGCCAAGATCGACAATGACATAGGCTGGCATAAATCCCTCTCTAACATCGTCGTCAATGGCCCTATAGGCATAGCGCGGGACGTGTTCTGGGACTTGCAAAGCAGCGCCACAGATGCCGGTGTATTGAATGCCGCCGGTGTCACCACCCTGATTAATAAAAACGGGTACCGCTTCTGGGGTTCACGCACTGCTGAAGAAGCTGAATTCTTCTTCTTTGAAAACTACACCCGCACGGCCCAGGTGCTGGCAGACACCATTGCAGAAGTGCATTTCAGCTTTGTAGACAAGCCCTTGCACCCGTCCTTAGTGCGTGACCTGATTGAGGCCATCAATGCAAAATTCCGCGCACTCAAAACAGCCGGGCTGATCATCGACGGCAAAGCCTGGTATGACGAAGCAGCAAACGGCAAGGACAGTCTGAAAATCGGTTCACTGACGATTGACTATGACTACACGCCGGTGCCACCGCTGGAAGACCTGGTATTGCAGCAACGCATTACAGACAAATACCTGGCCGACTTTGCCAAGCGTATCAATAACTAATAAATGAATTCAGCCCGCTGCCATGGCGGGCCATCCACCAAACAACCAGGAGCAAACATGGGATTACCTAGCAAACTCAAAAATTTTAACCTGTTCAATGATGGCGCCTCATACATTGGCCTTGTACCTGAACTGACATTGCCAAAGCTTAGCCGCAAGATGGAAGACTATATTGCCGGTGGTATGTCAGGCCCTATCGAAATCGACTACCACAATGAAAAAATTGAACTCGACTGGACGGCGGGCGGCCTGCTGGTGGACGCGCTGGCGCAATACGGTGCTATCACCCACGACGCCATCATGTTGCGCTTTGCCGGTGCCTATCAGAACGATCAGGACGGCGCTGTAGATGCAGTAGAAATTGTGGTACGTGGCCGCCACAAAGAGATTGAAATGGGCAATGCAAAAATGGCCGACAAGAGCGAACAAAAATACAAGACCACATGCAGCTATTACAAATTGGTCGTCAACGGTGAAGACCTCATTGAACTGGACTTCATCAACGGCGTGGAAATTGTAGGCGGCATCGACCGCACCGCAGAAATACGCGCCGCCATAGGCATGTAAGCAGCAAATCACCACTAGCAGCACCAGCGGCACAAACCATCTATTACACACATTTAGAAAGTAGACAACATGAGCGACACTCAAACAACACAAGCAACAGCAGTTGCAGCCCCTTTTACAAAAGTCATCATTCTGGATGAGCCATTGAAACGCGGCGATACCGAAATCACAGAAATCACATTGCGCAAACCAAAGTCTGGCGAACTGCGCGGCGTGTCCTTGATTGACCTGGGCAATATGAACGTCGTGGCCTTGCAACAGGTTTTACCCCGTATCACTGCGCCTACCCTGACAGCGCAAGACGTTGCCAACCTGGACCCGGCAGACCTGGTAGAGATTGCCTCGGAGGTATCGCTTTTTTTAGTCAAGAAAGCGGACCGCATGGCATTCCCCCGCACATAGAAGACGCCATGGCAGACGTGGCGGTAGTGTTTCACTGGCCGCCGTCTGCCATGGATGAATTAGGTGTCTTGGAATTAATGGACTGGCGCGAACGTGCCAGAGTACGCAGCACAACGGAGTAAAGCAGATGTCTGAACGTGACCTGAAACTGCAAGTCGTTTTTAACATGATAGAGCGCATTACAGCGCCCCTCAAACGCATCATTGGCGAATCTACCGCCAGCAGCAAAGCCCTGAAAGCCTTGCGTGATCGTTTAAAGGACTTGGACAGCCAGCAAAAAAACCTGTCATCGTTCAGGCATTTGCATACCGACATCAAACACACCGCTGGCAGACTGGAAGAAGCCCGCCAGCGGGCAAAGAGCCTGGCCGAGCAGCTACAGGCCACAGAAACCCCCACGCGCACCATGACGCGGGATTTTGACCGGGCAACCAAAGCGGCCCGGCTCATCAAAGAACAGCACCAGCAGCAAGGCCAGCAACTGCAAGCCCTGCGCGACAAGCTGAACGCGGCAGGTATTAGCACCAACAACCTGAGCAGCCATGAACGCAGCTTGCGCAGCAATATGGCATCCACGAATAGCCAGATAGATGCCCAAAGGCGAAAATTAGCAGAACTGGCCGCCGTCAATGACAAGGTAGCTGCTGCACAAAACCGCATGAAGAAAACACGCGGCACCGCTGGTGACATGGCGGTATCCGGCATGGGCATGACCATGGCCGGTACCACAATGGGATTTCCGGTCGTTAAAAGCATAGACCAGGCCGCACAATTCCAGCAGCAGGTTTCACGCCTGCGCGCCCTGGGCATTGGTGACGAAATGGTGAATGAAGGTGTCAAATTCTCCAAAGGCATGGACATCATGGGCAGCAGCAGCCTTGAAAACCTGAAGCTGCTGACAGAGGCGCAATCAATTCTGAGGGATTTTCATCACGCCAAAGACGTGACACCCATGCTGGCGCAAATGAAATTTGGTATTGAGGGTGTAATGCAAAAACGTGGTGGCGGCGAAGGCCACGGCGAAGCAGCAGAACGCATGTTTATGGACTTAATCAAAGTGGCAGAGCTGCGCGGCGCATTGAAAGACATGGACACTTTCAAACGTGTACTGGATTTTTCTACAAAAGCTTATGTCGCATCTGGCGGCCTGGTTAAGCCTGAAGACTTGCTCAACATGATCAAGACCGGTGGCGTGGCTGCAAAACAATTGTCGGATGATAGTTTTTTCTTTGGCATGCTGCACAGCATTCAAGAAATGGGCGGTGACCGCACCGGTACATCCTTGATGAGTGCATATCAAAACTGGGCTGTAGGCCGCACCACACAGCAAACCGCTGAAGAACTGCACAAAGATGGCTTAATCAATCCAGACTCAATTAAATATGGCAAGACAGGCCACATCACCAAAATGATGCCTGATGCACTTAAATCAGCGGAAAAATATAAAACAGATCCGTTTCAATACATGATGGATGATGTATTGCCCAAAATAGTTAAACCTGGCATGTCACAGAATGAAGTGGTAAGTAAAATAACTACCCTGTTTTCAAGTCGCAAAGCTGCTGATTTGTTTTCATCCATGTATATGGAGAGAGAAAATATCAAAAAACACCGCGTAGCTGCCAAGGGCGCATTTGGTATTGATCAGTTGAGTAAAGAATCTGCCGCTGGCGTGAATGGTAAATATCTTGATCTGATAGCCCGCCGCAATACCTTGGAACAGGAGTTAGGCGAACACATTTTGCCTATTGTGAATTCAGGGCTTCAAATGCTCACGACCACTATTAGGACAGTCACAGAATTTTTCCGGGAACATACTACCACTGCCAAAGCCTTAAGTATCGGCGTAGCTGTCTTAGCAGGTAGCCTGGTTGTCATGGGGACATTGACACTGGCGCTGGCATCCTTGCTGGGGCCGTTTGCCTTACTTCGTTTTGGTATGGCAATGGTGGGTATCAGGGGTGCTTTACTTGCTGGTACTTTTGCCAGAGTAGGCGCGGCCTTTGCCAGAATAGGCCCATTTATAGGCCGTATGCTTGGCTGGTTGCGTGCATGTGTTCCCGCTTTACGAATTGTCGGTACTGCGTTGATGGTGGCTGGCCGTGCCTCCCTTGCCTTTGGCGCGGCCTTGATGGCTAACCCCATATTCCTGGCAATTGCAGCCATTGCCGCGCTGGCCGCAGGTGCGTACTACCTGTACCACCATTGGGCACCAGCAAAGCAATTCTTTGATGGTATCTGGTCATCAATCAAGGAAGCATTTAACGGCGGTATTTCTGGCGTGGCAGCTTTGCTGGTGAACTGGAGTCCTTTAGGTTTGTTTCACCGTGCCATGGCAGGCGTGCTGGGTTATTTCGGCATCGATATCCCGGCTAAGTTCACCGAGTTTGGCAGCTTCATGATGCAAGGCCTGGTGAATGGCATTACCAGCGCCGCTGGCACAGTGCGCGACACCATCAGCAGCATGGCAGATAACGTGGTGTCATGGTTTAAAGAAAAACTCGGTATCCACAGCCCCAGCGTGGTGTTTGCTGAGTTAGGGCAATTCAGTATGGAAGGTCTGGCAGTAGGCATCGAGCGCGGCCAGTTGATGCCCTTAAACAAGTTGAACGCTGTCACCAAGCAAATGACAGCCCTTGGCACCGGCATGGCCTTCAGCGCGGCCATGACGCCAGCTTTTGCCATGGACATGCCGCAGTCACTGTTTAACCCGCAGCAAGTCGCCATGAAGCAATTTGCAGCGCCACGCCAGGCGACAGAGGCACCGCACCAGGCTGCGCCTATCCAGTTTGATCGTCGCCCGCCAGTTGCCCAGGCAGGCAGCGCACCGGCAAATCAATACCACAGTGCAGACAGCATACAAATCATTATCAACCCACCGGCAGGCATGGACCCGCAAGCCATTGCCAAAGCGGTGGCCGCAGAACTGGACAAACGCGACCGCCAGAAGGCGCAGCAAAAACGATCTGCCATGCATGACTATGACGAATATTGATCAAGGACTATAAAAATGATGATGTGTTTAAGCCAGTTCGTTTTCAGCATGTCTACAGCAACGTATCAAGACTTTCAGCAGCAAATAGAGTGGAAGCACCCCAACACCAGCCGGGTGGGCGAACGGGACGCCCACCAGTTCACCGGGCCAGGTGATAACACCATCAACTTAAGCGGCTGGATGGCACCTGCTTTTGCTGGTGACCCGGCGTCTTTGGATGATCTGGAAGAAATGGGAGACATTGGCGATGCTTATGTACTGGTTGAAGGTACTGGCCACATCTATGGGCAATTCCTCATCACGCACCTGACAAAAGGTAAAAGCCTGTTCTATGCAGACGGCCTGCCACGCCGGATTGAGTTTTCTATCAGCTTGAAGCGGTGCGACCTGGGCGACCAGGTAGACCCGCATGCAGGTAGCCCAGACCAGGGCGAAGACGTCATTGACTGGGAAGACATCGACTTAGAATAATGAAAACTCCTAAACCCGCATTTGCCGTGACGCTGGACGGCCAAGACATCACCAGCAAAATATATTCACGCCTGGTCAGCCTGACGCTGACAGAATCACGAGAAGACGCCGTGGACGAATTAAATATCACCATTGATGATAGTGATGGCCGCGTGGCGATACCGCGTAAAGGTGTCAAAATCACTTTGCAGCTTGGATGGCAAGGTAGCCCCATGGTGGACAAAGGCAGCTTTGTGGTGGACGAAGTGGAACACGAAGGCGCGCCGGATATGCTGGTACTACGCGCCCGCAGTGCAGAGATGGCAAAGCAGGTACGCACCCGCAAAGACCGCAGCTTTGATCAAAAAACCGTTGCTGACATTGTGGGCCAGATCGCCAAAGACAATGGCCTAACACCTCGCGTCAGCAAGTCGTTACAAGACAAGATCATTGACCACATCGACCAAACCAACGAATCAGACGTGAATTTTTTAAACCGGCTGGGCAAGCGGTTTGATGCTGTTGCCACGGTCAAAAAAAATGCATTACTCTTCTTGCCCATTGATGAAGGCAGCAACAGCAAAGGCGAAAGCCTGCCCACCATCACGCTGGAACGCCGCGACGGTGATAAACACCGCTACCACACCGCCAGCCGCGACACCTACAGCGGCGTGCGCGCCCAATGGCACGACCCCAACGACGCCAAGGAAAAAAGCGAACTGATAGGCGAAGACGATAACCCTAAACGCCTACGGCATACCTACCCCAATCAAGAGGCGGCAGAGCAAGCAGCAAAAGCAGAGATGAACCGGGTAAAGCGTGGCAAAGCTACCTTACAATTTACCCTTGCCCTGGGCAGGCCAGATATTACCCCTATGATGGGAGCACGTTTTCCCGGCATAAAACTGCCGATTGGGGAGATGGACTGGTTGATTGTGAAAACCACACACAATCTCAGCCCTCAAGGTTTTACGACCGCTCTGGAGATGGAAACAAGGAATGACCGAGAAGAAGAAAATACACTACAAACAATTAAATAACTTACAAAATTAAGTCAGGCAAAAGTATCTTTGCTACTGCTTTTGAAATGCGTTCACATTCTTCATCTGGTAAGTTGAGCCAACAAACCATTTCGTTAAGACCAAGATAGTGACTTTCTAGCAGCTTACCAATTTTTTCTGTAGAAATTTCTAGCTGAAAGCTGTTTTTTCCGTTTGGATCTCTGGTCTTGACTTCTATATCTGCTACACACAGAGCCAACGTTTTAAGAGTATAGGCAAGCTCACCTGTATAAACGAAGAAAAATAGCTCTGGAAGTGCCTCTAATAGCTTCGGAGCAAACTCGCGCATTTCAGAAATTTCGTAAAGCTCTCGAACATCATTTTCATAACCATGAAAGCTGATTTCAACTTTTCCTTGGCAATGCGCGGCAATTTCTTTTGTACTTCGAATTCTGTCAAAAAAAGCTCGAACCGACGTGAAATCAAATTCGCGTACTTCAGTGCGATCAATGATCAAATGAAAATATTCCGTAGCTACCAATGCTTCATTAATAGCCCAGTAATGCTGGACCTCATCAAGAATATCAGACGGCGGAGGTAACAAGTCTGAAATAGCACTCTTTGCTTCACTAAATATATTCTCGAAAGGAATTGTAATTTTCCAATTTTCTCCTGCTCTTGAAGTGATGTTCGGATCGAACGCAACCCAATAAATATCTTTTGAATCTGGATGACAAATAGTAATTAAAACAGGAGCTTGGTAATTTGCTAAATAATTGAAATGGCGGAGCTCGCCACGATACACATATCCCCACTGATTTTTTTCTGAAAAAAATGACTTACCGTACTTAATTTGTACAGCAAACATTTGTCCTGTCACAGTTCCATCTTCAAGTACAACTTCAATTTGAGCATCTATTCCAAAATCATGTTCTTGGTGGTTTCTTTTAAAAAGCCAACCATACTCTTCATGAATCACACGCGAAACCAGGTCGACCCCTTGCTCACCTTTTTGTGCCGCTTTACTATAACTAGGAAATCCTTTGCTCATGGCACACACTTTCAATTCTAAAAGGTACATGCAAACGTACGTAAATTTAGGAGAATATATCTACACATCTTTAAAATAGTCATTCAAAAAGATAGTGTAAATTAGCTTTTCTTAGACAAATATTTGAATTAAAAAACGCAATAATTTCTATGCATCAGAGAAGCTGTACACCGGAACATTCTTTACTTTTGAATGTAATTTTCTTTCCAAAATTATGGCTACACTAAATTTGGCTCTTGTAACCGCAATGTAAAATTTAGCCATCGCTGCCGACCCCATTTCCTTTTCTCTGACAAGCCAATCTTTCATTGGAGTCGACGGTAGTATCAATACACGATCAAAAGTAAGGCCCTTTGATTTCCCAAAATTCATTCGCTGAAACTGAGGATTAAATTTTGACTTCTTATTTTCGTGCAACTGAACGGGATTAAATTTCAAGAGATATTTTTCTACATCAAGAGAATCAATAACAAAGACGCCGTCATGTTCCGTCGTTGTAATATTGCCAGATTCTGCGTGAGGAAGATTGGGATAAATTGAATTTGAAAAATTGCAAATTAAATCGTTACAGCGATAATTTTTCGTTAGAGAAGTCGAATCTATGTCTATACAAAAATTTATGCGATGGTCGTTGAAAAAATCGAAAATCAATGATTTCGCATACTTCTCATATTTTTTTGACATATGGGTGGAGTATGTTGCCTGTCTTGGATCTCCAACAAGTGTTACTGTAGATGTAGATTTAAAAATTAGTTCTAATACATCCAGATCATACCCAGCTAAGTCTTGTACCTCATCAACAAAGATATGTTGAAAACACTTTGAAATTCTTTCAAAAACTAGCCCAGCAGATTTTTCATTGCAGCGAAGAACCAGCAAAGACAATTTATCTGAATAGATCTCAGTTCTTTTATTAAAAAAAAATTCTAGGAAATTATTTTCGCCCCAAAATATCGGATTTTTATCTTTATCTATAAAACGTAAACCTGATTTTCCAGGAACTAGTTCCATTCCCTTGATATCAAAGTTAAATAATTTCCCTTGGAATGGTTTTACGCCGTGCTCAATTAAAAAAGAAAACCAAGTTTGCACTAATATTTTTTGAGGGATATAGCCGAGAATCTGAATTATTTTGTTTTTTATCTCAAGTTCACACGCGTTTGTAAAGGTTGTTATCAGAACGAATCTTCCGCTACTCGCCAGCGCAATAGCATCGATAACAATTCTATGTGTCTTGCCAGATCCAGCAGACGCAATAATAACCTTATTCATATTATTGCTTCACTAATGTATGCGGGTATATTAATCACAACATCCGACTGAAAAATTTTCAGTGCACAATCTGTTTTTTTGGAATGCATGTATGCATGCATTTCATCCACATCCGAAATTAAAGTTTTAAAAATTGAGTTTAGTATGTCTAAACTATTTTCTCGCAATAAAACAGGTTCAAGAGTGTTGTAGTTGAACTTTTTTTCCCCTAACTCAAGATTGCCTTTATTTATTTTCTTATCAAAGCAAATTTTGATATGGTCTTTGGCATTTTCATTCAAATAGTCTTTGTATTTTTTTTCAAGCGCTGCAATGTTGCCGTCATTGTCGGTCACAACACAAACAGGTTTACTTAATAGATCAGCTAATTCAAGAAATCGAACAAACGACGTTCCTACAGAAATTACTTCAATCTCGTCCTCAATCGGCAACCGACCAGAATTCATTTGCATGTATGCTTTTTGAACAATAAGTTCGTCAGAGTCGCCTTCAACCAAAATAGTTTTTTTGGAAAGCACAAGTCTTAAAGTGTCATAGCCAGAAATTTTTTCAAAAAATACGTTTGTATCTGGATCAAGATGAGAAAGTTTTACGGTTTTTTTCTTATCGAGAAAAATTAAAGCGCCAAGACCCAACTTGTTTGCAACGAAGCTGCTATGAGTAGTCATGACAATTTGCTTACTGCTACAACTGTCTTTTATCTTTTTAATTAACTTGTTTAGTTTTGAATGTGAAAGATGATTTTCTGGCTCTTCAATTAATAAAACATTTGCTTCGTTTGTTTTGTCGTGAGAAAGAGCTAAATTAGTTTTGACAATACATTGCTCGCCTTTACCTACAAAATGAAAAGGAATGTTGTCCAGATACGTAGTTAAACCACTTTCCCAAGCATTGCTTGAAGATAGCTCGACTGAGATAGAAACTGTCTTTTCTGAAATCACGCATGCGGAAGATATTTTTTTATTGATCGCTTTAATTCCGACTGCGTCCATGAAATGCTCTTTCATTTGCCGGTGGGCTTGGGACACATTGACGGCTTCTTCGTCAGAAAGTAACTCTTTTGCGATTTTACTTATATAGACATCAGAACCATTTTGAAAACGGGTAGATGATGAATCAATAAATGCAGCTTTTAACGGTATTGTCCTAGTTGAAAGCTCTTTTCTTGAAAAACTTCTCCAAGAAACACGATAATATTCAATCGGCAGAGTCCTTACAGAACCTGTTTTGACTAAAGCTACATATTGGGCGCTCCAGTCTTCATCAAACTTTATTGTCAGATAAATGCCTCTGTGCGGATGCCCTTCAGAATTATCATCACCCAAAAAAAACGCCAATTCATCACATTCTTTAAAATACAGTTCTATGAGAATTGCAGGTGGCGGTAATTTTCTATTAGTATTTAAGCTCTGAATGTATTCGTTAACAGATGACTCGTTAAAAATATATTGATTTATTTCGTTCCGAATATAGCGGCCGCCAAGGATACCGGACAAAGCTAAATTTATTGCTTCAAGTATTGTCGATTTCCCGGCCTCATTATCTCCAACAATAATATTCAGGCCTGAGCTAAGATCTAACGTAAAGCGATCTTTAAAACCTTTAAAATTTTGAATTACCACTTTATTTATGATCACATTGAACCTCTTTCAGATTTATTCTTGAAAGTTCATCGTTAAAACAGCAACCCAAATGAATCAAATATAAATAAATGCGATATATAGCTTTATCGAAAAAATTAGTGCTTAATTTTTTGTGGTATTTCCCAATAAGACGGCGCATCGCCAGGCGCATCCATGCATTGCCGTATGATCCCGTCTGCCATTCTTACCGTGCTGCCTATTGACTGGATTTTTCCGTCATAGTGGCAGCTCTGTTCTACTGGCCTTTCAGTAGTTAATTTCTCCTGGCTTGCTTTTGCAGGTGTCGCAGACATTAAGAAAACCGCTTCTGTGATCATCATCAACACCATCAAGCCAAACAGCACATGCAATTTGAAATTAGTCTTTTTAATCAGTGCGCTATTTGCCTGGCAGTTTTTGCAGGGGACTTCTTGAATCAGCGTTGTCTGCTGATCGTCTGGCATATCCTGTTCTAAATTCTCATCTTCAAATTCAGCCAACTTTGTTTCTATATGCTCGCAAGCGTCGTTGAATTTGTTGCGCGGGAAGTTATCCATTTTGTCCGCACCGAATTTATTGAGCAGTTCCCGGTAAATCTTTAATGCGCTCAGGCCAGATACGGAAGAAAGTTTTTTTACCTTCTTGGTGATTTCATTGCGCTGCAACCAGGTGAGATTCTTTTCTTCATCACCGACCATGTTTAAATTCACGACATTGTTGAGTGATGGCCCCACGTTTGAATCACCTATGACGACCTGCCCTACGTTTCCATTGAAATCATTTTTTTCTGTCATTACCAACTCATCATTGCTACAGGTTTTTCGACCTGCTTATTTTTTTTTCGTATCACTCACGCCAAAATTGAAGGTCTGCGGGCTGGTAATATCGCCTTTGATGACCTGTCCAACTGTGCCATGGAAAACTGCCTTTGCCTTGGACTCTGGAGGAGCCATGCCACTGATCAGGGCAAGAACTCCTGCTTTTCCTCTGACATCAAGATTTCGGTATCCTTCGATTACTTCCAACGCATCTTTTTCTATGTTGTTTGAAGACCGCTTGCCGGTGATGATGTAATAAATATCACCGCCAAGTTTGTCCAGTCTGCTGAAATAGGCAGCATCCGGGGTAGTCTCGCCCAGCTCATATTTAATTTGAGTTCGAGATGTCTTTTCTAAATTTGCTGCTAAGGCTTTCTGCGAATAACCCAAGCGATCACGCTCTTCGGCTAATCTTGCCCCTATGGTGAATAATTCTTCACTAAAAATATTTGACATATGAATAAATCTTCACTAATATCTCGTTACCACTAACGTAACATCATGATACATCATGTCAATTGACACTCACACATCATTCCGTCGCGCCGCCCAAATAAAGGGGGCAATCCGCACCCCGATCAGCCTTTCTAAAGAGGAATACGAGCAGGCCGCAGCTTTTGCTGTTGCCGAGCAACGCTCTGTCGCGTCTTTCCTGCGCGTCACGTATCTGCTGGGTCTTAAAGAGTATCTGCGCCAGCTTGCCGCCAAGTAAGCCATCTGGAGATCACGACCATGTATGAAGACAAAAAATGTATCAAGACAAATCGCGTATGCGTGCGTTTTGACGACTACGAAATGCAAATCATCAAAGCCATGGCCGCGTACCAGGGTGAACAACCGGCTGCGTTTTTGCGGGCTTTGATCATGCGTGAAGCAGAGGCTGTACACCCGCAAAAGCGTCAGCAAATGTTAGCGGCAAAGTAAATTGATTGACAGACCGCAACCAGTCAATTTAAAGCCGACGAAAACCCTTCTATGCCATCGATAAACACAGATTTCACTGACGACGAGATACAACAACTTGAAGCCGTGCGCGTGCAATGGGGACTTGCTGATGTGAATGAGGCAGCAGAATTTTTAGCCAAGCGGGCTTTGCGCCTGGGCATGGTGAAGATGACGGGCCGTAGCCGTGCAATGAATTTAGTTTCACTTGAAGATTTTGAAAGGACAACGGAATGAGAGTAATCGGTTTGCCATGCCCTCATTGCACGCAAAGTGTGCGCGCTATTAAAAGCCGCACGATGTCACCCATGTTTAAAGAAATCACGTACCGCTGTCAGAACGTCGATTGCGGCCATGTCTTTATTGCAGGCCTGGAAGTGCTGCGCACAGTGTCCCTGTCTGCTGTACCTAACTATGACGTGAAGATTCCTATCTCTAGGCACGTCAGGGCATCAGCCTTGAATCAGTTGTCGTTAAACCTGACCGCTGCATGACGCTGATCTAACCACAGCAATTTAATCAATTAGCAGTTGCCAGCATGCCTGTCCCCAGGCGTGAGGGACTTTTTTAATCTAAAACTTTAGAGGGGTAACCATGCGTTTGACATTTGCAACCCGCTTTGTGCTGGCGCGGGAAATTCACAAGCTGCTGGCGTCATCTCGTCGCGGGCCAGAAATCAGCCGCCTGTATAGCCGTAGCCTGATAGGCGAAGTCATCCACGATCTTGGCGGCCTTGCCGGGGAGTGGTGAACATGAAACAGCCTGGCGATGAATTCACTATCGATTTTTTTAACAAGCCTGGTCGTGGCCGTCCACGCAAAGCCACGGCCAAGAACGCGGCCCAGCGCGCCAAGGAATACCGCGACCGCCAGAGAGCGCGCAAATTCAATTTCTTACGAGGTGATCGCAATGAGGCTGCCTGATGACGTTTATGTGGCTTTGTTGGGGGCAATAAGCACCGGCATTGCCGACAGTTCCCGATTAATGGCGATTGCCATACGCCTGGAAGATCTGGAAGCAGAAAGAGACTATTCAAGAAACATCAATCTGCTTGAGGAAGCCCGGCGCTTGCTGAGTGTTGAGCGGCTTAATTTTCGTGACGCATCAAGCAAAACATGAGCTTGCCACCACCCACACAAGACGAGCTACGCATGGTGCATACCGCTTTGCACCTTGAAGTGCCATTTGACCAGGCATCGCCCTTGATTCTGGCGACCTTAACAACGATTGCGCATTGCTGGAGAGGCCGTATACCAGCGCATTTGTGGGGAAGGCCTGAAAGCCCGGCAAGTGCCAGAAAACAGCCACAGGGGCGCTTTGCAGGCCTTGGCGGCACACCAGAAGACAAGCAAGCAGCAACAACCGATTTTAAACGCCGCGCAAGTGGTGATTTTGACTGAATGAATATGACTACTATACCCACCATTTTAGATTTGCCTGAACGTGATAAGCAGCCCGTCATAAGGGTAGAAGCTTTGTTATACCCAAGTGAATTGCAAGTCACTAAAGACAGGCTTTTCGACATGCTCAGCAGTATTGACGCGACCAAACCAGAAAATACTGAAGTGTTTGAAGGCCTTAGCATGCTTCATGCAGGTTTAAAGCGTGCCATTAAAACGATGGATGCAAGCAGCAGCAAGGCGGGTGCGTAATGGATGCATCGTTAGCGCAAGAAATACTTGACCGTCTTCTGAAGGAATTCAGGTTTAAAAAGGAAATGAAGGGCTATTTGCGCGGCGGTGAATGCCCGACCTGCAAGAAAAAAGAATTGTTTGTACATGCTGGCAATCCCTGGGTTGTCCGTTGTGGCCGCTTGAATAATTGCGGTGAAACATGGCATGTCAAAGACCTATATCCAGAATTGTTTGATAACTGGTCAGACCGTTACAAGCCGCTGCCAGAGAATAACAACAACCCGAACGCTGCAGCAGACGCGTACCTGAAAATTAGCCGTGGATTCAGCCTGGCTAAGGTTCAGGGCATGTACACGCAAGAATCCTATTTTGATAACAATCTGAAGCTGGGTAGTGCCACGGTGCGCTTTCCATTTGCAAATGGATGGCGGGAAAGGTTGATTGATCAGCCGTACCGTTTTGGCAAAAAGAAAGCCAATTTTCAGTACGGCATGAAGTATTACGGCCATTGGTGGAAGCCTGACAGTGTGGTCATCCAGTCTGTGAAAGAGATATGGCTGGTTGAAGGCATTTTTGACGCCATAGCACTGATGCATCACGACATACCAGCGGTTGCCCTGGGTAGTTGCAACAACTACCCAGAGGAGGCTTTACGCAACTTGGGGATATCACGCGGCAATCAAGACTGTACGCTGGTCTGGGCTTTGGACGGTGATAACGCTGGCCGTTCCTATACAAAAAAACACGTCGAACAAGCCCAGGCGGCTGGCTGGAACTGTGTTGCCGCGCAAATTCCACAAAAAGGCCGGGGCAAAATTGACTGGAACGATTTGCACCAGCGCGATGGCCTGACTGAAAAGGACATAGAAGAATACAAGTATCACGGTGCCTTGCTGATCGCTAAGACAGCGCAGGAAAAAGCCTTGCTGATCTATCGCCACGATGGTGACCAGACTGAATTCTATTTTGATTTCAGTAACCGGCTGTACT
The DNA here is from genome assembly GCA_016200895.1 of Burkholderiales bacterium. Taxonomy (GTDB): domain Bacteria; phylum Pseudomonadota; class Gammaproteobacteria; order Burkholderiales; family Burkholderiaceae_D; genus Undibacterium. The sequence goes on along the minus strand of JACQDX010000015.1, from coordinate 13,276 downwards.
GGTTCCGGCTTGATCTGGAGCAGTACAACAAAGCCAGGCAGATTCAGGACGATTCAGAGGACAGCAAAACGATGTCTGAATATGCCTTGCGTGATCAAGCCTTAGTGACATCGAGCACGATACGTCAAATTGCCAATTGCATGCCCAGGGCTTTGTATTTTCAAGAAAACCTGATTACAAACGAAAGCTGGTACTACTTCCGGGTGTCGTTTCCGCATGATGGTGCGCCGGTGAAGAACACATTCACAGCGGCCCAGATCGCCAGTGCAGCGGAGTTCAAGAAACGTTTGCTGGGTATGGCCGGTGGTGCGATGTATAGCGGTAGCAGCATGCAGCTTGACCGCATCCTTGCAGACCAGCTTTACAACATCAAGCGCGTGGACACCATTGATTTCATCGGTTACAGCATCGAGCATGGCTGTTATGTGCTGGGTGACGTGGCGATGAAAGACGGTGTATTGAATGAGGTCAATAGCGAAGATTTCTTTGATATCGGCAAATTATCAATTAAGTCCCTGAACAAGTCTGTGCATTTAACGATTAACCGCGACCGTGACGACTACCGCACAGACTGGATAAATCAGTTATGGACGGCATTTGGAGCCAAAGGCCTGGCCGCGCTTACTTTTTGGTTTGGTTCACTCTTTGCAGAACAAATCAGGGCATCGCAGAGTTCATACCCATTTTTAGAGGTGGTGGGCGAAGCCGGAGCCGGTAAATCGACCCTGATTGAATTCCTTTGGAAACTGTTTGGCCGCAACGGCTATGAAGGCTTTGACCCCAGCAAATCAAGCCTGGCAGCCCGTGCGCGTAATTTTAGTCAGGTGTCCACCTGTATTTTGACCGTTCAACCCTGACAGCAGAGTCAGGCGAAGCCGCAGACGCGCTCACATATATGGACGTTGAAAACGTGTCTGGTTTCGTGCTGGCCGCCACCAAACGGGAAAAATCCATCATGGAACTGATCAAGAAACAGACGCCGGTGTATTTGAAGGAGTTACGCCAAAACCCAGCCGTAAAAATGCCACGCCTGGCAGAAACGCATGCACAAATGCTGGCCGTCGCTGACGCACTGGCCCTTGTGATCAAACTGACAGAGAAGCAGCTTGATGCCCTGAAAAATCAAATCAGGGTGATGGCCGCAGAGCGTCAGCAAGTCATCAATAACGACCATGTACTGGTGCAGGAATTCTGGGAGGCCTTCGACTACCTGGACAACGGCGATATGTCCATCCTGAACCACTCCCGCGACCCTAAATTTATCGCTGTCAACTTGAACCACTTCATGCAAGTAGCCGCCGAGCGCCGCCAGCAGGTGCCACAACTGCGCGACCTTAAAAAAGTGCTGAAGACCAGCAGCCGCCGCAAATTTGTAGAAACAAACAGGGTTGTAAATAGCGTCATTCGTGGCACGCAATCACCCCTGGCAACACCGTCAACATCAGTTAAGTGCTGGATTTTCCAAGCTGAAAAATAAACCAAGAAAGGACGAAATATGAGCTTTCAAGTCAATGTAAGAACGAACACCGGCAAGTATCAGTACATTGCCATCGCCCAGGATGCCTGCGCTGTATTTGGCGCGGCCTATGACTTTTTCGGTGCATGCGGTGTCACCGTCAAACCGTGGCGAGGTGAAAAATGATTGTGCCAAAACACCGCATTTTGCAGATATTCGCCATTACCTATGCACCTGGCAAGGATGCGGCAAGCCGTTATAGCGAAGTCGCAGCAATGCTGGGCATAGATGCAGAAACGGTAGCCAAGATTGTGACCGAATCAATGGAATATTTATGAAAATTATTAAGCTGATATCTTACATGAGCGAAGCCGAGGCGCGGGCCTTGGCAGTTTTTGTGCGTTCCGATTGCTTGACAAATTATTGCTTAACTTTGCCTAATGCCACTGATGCAGAACTTACCTTGAATGCTGGCAAACAGCTTGCCAGTGCATTGGCCGACAATGGTTTTTTACCGAAATGAGGAACATATGAGCACATTTTTGCACGCAGACGAGGTAAAGACATTGACCGGCAAGAGCTGGAAATCTAAGCAGATTGAAGCACTTAGAAAAATGGGTATCGTTTTCTTTGTCAATGCATTGGGTTATCCTATAGTTACGAAATCAGCAGTTGAAGGTAAGAAGGAAGAAGCATCAACAACGAAACAATGGAGTCCGTCAGATGGGCAGAAAACCCACAAAAAATCTAAATCTACCACAGGGGATGCGCCGCCGCGTTCGCGGTGACAAGGTCTACTACATGCTTGATACGGGTGGAAAACCACGCAAAGAGATACCACTCGGTACCGATTATTTTCTTGCCCTGGCAAAATATGCAGAACTGAGTGTCAGCAATGTAACAGTCGCAAAGTTTGAAGACGTGATTACCAAGTATGTGGGCAGTGAATTGCTGAAGTTGTCGAAAAACACACAAAAGATATTCAAGTACGATATCAAGCATGTCTCAAACTTTTTCGGAACTGCGCCACTTGACCAAATCAGGCCTGTACACGTTCGGAAATTCTTAGATGGCATGAGTGATACCCCAACCACGGCAAATCGCTGTAAGCGCTTGTTTTCCAATTTATTCAACCATGCCAGGGCATGGGGTTACACAGACGCTGAAAACCCGTGCGCCGGCGTGATGGGACATAGGATAGGGAAAAGAACCACTTACATTTCTGACGATCTTTACAGCCTGGTGTACAAGTATGCGTCTATACCGCTGAAAGATGCTATGGACCTTGCCTATTTAACCGGGCAAAGACCGGCAGACCTGGCAGCGATGACAGTATATGACATCATTGAAGGGCATTTGATTATTACCCAGGAAAAGACAAAGCAGCCCTTGCGAATTGTGATTGCAGGCAGATTAAAGGAAACAATCGACCGAATCCACGCCCGAAAAGACACATACAAAGTCGCCACCGGCGCACTGCTTGTTAACCTGCAAGGCAGGAAAATGACGCAAATTGTCATGAGGAACTACTTTGATGAGGCCAGGCGACTGGCGAAAGAAGACAACCCGAAACAGGCGAATGCCATCGAGAATTTTAGATTTTACGATCTTAGAGCAAAGGCCGCCGACGACACAGCGGACCAGCGCGGACACCAGGCAGCAGCAGATTTGCTTGGTCACGATGACACCAGAACGACGAGCAAACATTACTTGCGAAGAGGCAAGACAACACTGCCAACAAAGTGATTTTGCGGAAAAAATCACGAATTGCGGAAATTTAAGATTATTGCAAAACAGGGGAAAAGCCTTGTAGAATAAGGCACTCGCGGGTGTAGTTTAATGGTAGAACGGCAGCTTCCCAAGCTTCATACGAGGGTTCGATTCCCTTCACCCGCTCCAGTTTAATCACTGCTCCAACTTTGTCGCGCTACTCGAATGCAAATCGAGTTCAGGAACATTCAGCTTTTCCCTCATGGATATTTCGATCTTTTGATGAGTACTGCCCAGTAAATATTGCTTCAGTTACTGTCGATAGAAATGCTTTGATGAAGATACAATAGAAGTCAATTTGATTTGACTTGCGCAACAAGTACACCCACCCACTACCATCGACAATGGAAAGTACGATTAAATGAAGCAACTGACATTACGCGTCATGATCGCGCTTATCCTGCTTGCCATTACTTTTTCTTCGCATGCCAGCGAACCGGTCAACGGCAGTTTTACTGCCAGCAAGTCCTGTGAGTTGTATTCGTCTTTCAACAAGCAAAGCAACCCCGGTGCAGTGCAGGCAGTGGTGGGTAAGAGCTATGCGGTGAAAGAGATCAACAAGCCGGGTGACTATGGCTGGTTGCGGGTGGATGTGGATGGGGCCAATCCTAACTTGCGCTGGGTAGCACGGGATTGTGGCACAGCACAGCTGGACCAGGTGCCGCAGGAGAATGCACCGGCAGGTCGTGCCAAGGCGAACAGGGAAGCGGATCGCCAGGCCATGTGCAGCACGGCGAATCAGGAAGACAGTTATGTGCTGGCGATCACCTGGCAACCGGGGTTTTGCGAGCACTTTGCTTATCGCGGCAAGAAGCCTGAGTGTGATGCCATCAACAGCGGCAAGCTGAAGATCAATAACCTGACCCTGCATGGTCTGTGGCCAAATAAAAAAGAATGCGGCATCAATTATGGCAGTTGCTCGACCGAGCCTATGAAGTTGTCAGCAGACACGGTCAAGCGCATCGCCAAGTGGATGCCGAATTTTCAGTTTGAAAGCAAGTTTGGCGAATATGAATGGAGCAAGCACGGCACCTGCCAGGCGCGTGATGCGGATACCTATTTCAAAACCGCTGCAGCGGCCGTGGAAGAAGTGAATAATTCTGCAGTTGGCAAGTTCATTCTGGAACATGCGGGCAAGTCATTTTCGGTAAAAGACTTCTTTGAGATGATCAAGAAACAGGAAGGTGAAAAAATCGCACAGAATTTCATGCTCAGTTGTGCTGATGGTAAATACCTGCAAGAGATACGCCTGAAGTTGCCGACGAATTTTGAAACGGGCAAGGGCCTGGCTAAACTGATCGGTGATGCGGAAGGATTTAATCGTCAGGTGGACAGGTGTGATAATGAGATTCTTGTGGAGACGAGCGGGCGCGGCCGGTAAGTGGTTTGCAGGGTGCGCTGTGCGCCCCCTATAATGACATAGATTGACTAGCATCCGATCCGGCATTGTTAATCACATACTGCGCATTACTCCCCTTCATCCAGACCATTACTCTCAAAATTTTCTTATCATGTTCATCGTCGAACTCACCTACATCCAGCCTCTTTCTATCGTCGATAACTTTGTCAGCGAACACCGTGCATTTCTTGAGCGGCATTATGCGACAGGGCAGTTTTTGCTATCAGGACGCAAGGAACCGCGCACGGGTGGATTTATTCTGGCGAATGCGGCTAGCAAGGATGCATTGGAAGCGATATTGCGGGAAGACCCGTTCCAGCGTGAAGGGATCGCGCAGTACAAAGTGACAGAATTCTTGCCATCCATGGCAGCACCAGATCTAGTGAGTATGCTGGTGAATTAAACGCATTGCGGACAAGCACAGGGAGGTACATTCGTCCTGCGCTTTGCTGTATCAATACTTGCTATTTACTGAGCACAGCTACTGCCTTGTCCAGTACTACATCACGCCCTGCGCGTATGTCAGCAACCGTTGGCACGACTTCCATGTCAGGCGCGATGCCCTTGCCGACGAATTCGCGGCCATCGGGGAAGCTGTCGTGTTTGACGCAGATGCGGGCGCTGCCGCCGCCAGGTAGTTTAAAGGACATGGGCATGCCGGTGCTACCAGCAGTGGCGCTGCCTATGACGGTGCCGCGCTGCAGGGTGACAAAAGACATCAAAAAATCTTCTGCAGCTGAAAAGGTTTTTGCACCAGCCAGCACGACCACCGGGCCAGTGTAAACCTCTTTGCGGTCCTTGGTGTAGGGTTTGGAAATACCAGCCCTGAGAGTATCAAGCAGAATCAGGTCACCTTGAGTACGCATGACATGGCTCTCTTGTCTTTCTGTGCTATAGGCGTACGGTACTGGCTTCTTGCTTAAAAAACTCAGTACGGCGGCACCTTGCACACTGGAACCACCACCGTTAGCGCGTATATCAAGTATCAGGCCTTTGGCTTTCATGATGCTTGGCATGACGGATTCGAGTTTCTTGACACCGGCATCGTTTTCAAAATGGTCGAGGGCTAGGTAGGCGATATCACCGGGCAGCATTTTAAAATTAAAGGCTGACTCACCTGCCACATCCCGGTCTTGACCACGAGCGACGATTTCTATTCTTTCCTTGCCAGCTGCATCGCGCAAACCAAGCCGTATGCTTTTGCTTTTCTCACCCATAAGCAATTCATAGCCATAAGTACGCACGGCTTTGTCCTGGGGAGTACTGCTACTTGCATAGGAGGCGATCTTGCTGCTGGCATACTCGTGCACTGCCTGCCCGTCTATGCTGATGATCTCATCGCCACGTTGGATTTTTTGTGCAAGTTGCTGGTTGAGTACCCTGGTCACCAGCACGCTCTTGCCGACCAGGGCAGTTGCCAGCGCTGGACGGGAATAAAACACATCCTGCAATTCATCCGGCGCGTAGATATTGGTGTGCCCGTCTTGCAGCATAGGTGCCAGTTGCATCATGACCTGGTAATACTCACGAGTGCTCTTGGTTTGCGTGACTTTATCGAGATATTCCAGGTAGAGCTTATCCCAATCCAGGTCAGGAACATTGTGGAAATTCACAAAGCTGCGTTTGACTTCTGACCAGAACATGGAGAGGCCAGCAATTTTTTCTGCGCTGCTGATATTGTCTTTGTAGGGAGTGACAAGAACAGATGATTTCCCCATTCTGGCAGGCAAATCTGAGAGCTTGAGATAAGCCTTAAATCGCGATTCATCTTTGACTGCATCGAAAGCTGGACTGGTCAGGTATGCTTTCAAGGATGGCAATAAAACCCAGGTCTGGCTACTTTCCAATAAATTAAAAAACCCTTCTTTGTTACCCAGGCGCAGTTCAAGCAAGGCCGCGTCCATGATGAAATTAAAACGTTGTCCTTTATAGTGGTGGGCCACAAAGGCCAGACGTTCAAATTCACTACTCTCTATCGCTGTCAATGCCAGTTTGATTTTAGCGAGCGCGGTTTGCAAGTCTTCTTTACTGGCATCAGGTTTGGATAAACTATTGGCTTCATTCCTGAGTTGATGAATATTTTCCGTTGTATTGGCCACGGTCTGTGACGATTCGCTGATCATGGTTTTGATAGCGGCATGCCTGGCGGAGAGGTCAGCAGCACTGGAGAGGCTGAAGGCCGACAACAAAGGAAATGCAAGCAGCAGGCGCAAAGTCAAAGCGGAAGCAGTATAGGTATTTTTCACAAAGAGCGTCACTTTCACAGGGGTGATATCAAATTGCCAGAATAAAACTCCAGCGATTATAAATTAAGCATGTGAAATAGTAATAAAATATCTAGCCAGATTCACTATGAATATCTGCCTGCTTTAGAGGTAGAAAGAGATGGCTGACAAAGAATCAGGACCTCTGACACATGACAATAGCGCTGTGATAGCCAGTTGATGGCACAATGAACACAAATCCTGCAGCTAACGTTATCATATGGAAATGCGCGGGGGCGGTACCACAAGCACTGTCCCTGACGACAGGATCATCACTTAACCAGACGGGAAGTTCATGGGATTCTTCGATTTATTCAAGTCCAGGCCATCAACGCACAAGTTTGCCCAGATCGTCATCAAATACGCACGCAGCCAGGGCATTGCCCAGACCATGCATTTTGATGAGGCAGAGTTCCGTCTGGTAGTAGGTGAAAATGGTTCGCACATCCTCAACCTCCACAATGCTTACCGTGACTATTGTGCTGCGGCCAAAAGCCAGCGTGACCATGTACTGTTGAAATACACCGCTGGCTTGCAGGTGAATGGCATCCCGGACGATTTTGCCAGTGCCAGCAAACACCTGATGCCCAGCCTCAAGCCTCGCGGCCAGGGTGAATACCTGCGCCTGACCTCGCTGATGCAGGATCAAGCCACGTCCTATCAGCAGGCTGCGCTGCCCTTTGGCGAAGATGCCATGCTGATGCTGGCCTACGATACTGAGCATTCCATGGCGCTGGTCAACCAGAGTAATTATGAGACCTGGAACATCAGCCTTGAAGACGCCCTGAAAGTGGCGCTGAATAATTTGCGTGACCGCACCAGCGACAAGTTCGTGAATCTGGGTGATGGTGTCGTCGCCGGGGTGTGGGAAGATGCCTATGATTCTTCTCGTATCCTGCTGCCTGATTTGATTTATCGCGCTGGTTGCGGCAGTGACCCGGTGCTGATGGTGCCAACCCGTGGTCGACTTCTGTTATGCACAGCCAATTCCAGCACCTCACAATTGAAAATGCTGGAACATGCGCAAGACTGCATGGAACAGGAAGGCCGCGTGGTCTCAGCCTGCATGTACAAACTCAGGGAGGGCAAGATCGTCAGCTTTACACCGGACAATGCCGATGTGCTCGACCGACTGAAGAACCTGCAAACCACCCAGAGAGCAGAAGACTATAACTCACAAAAAGAATTGCTGGAAGCCCTGCATGACAAGACTGGGGAAGACATTTTTGTCGCCAGCTATACCGTACTAAAAAACAATGATACCGACAAACTGACCTCACTCTCAACCTGGACCCGGGGAGTGGTTTCGCTACTACCCAAAACCGATCTGGTGGCGATGGTCACCCCCGGTGCGCAGGAAGGTGAATACACTAGTAAAATCCTGAGCTGGGATGACTTGTGCAACACTGCCAGTGAACTCATGCAAAGTGTAGAAGGCTATCCCGAGCGCTATCTGGTAAAGGAATTTCCTGCGCAAGACAAACTTGATGCGGCAGCGGAATCGACTTTGTAAGGCAGAGCATATGCACCTTATGATTTATGGTGCACCTACCCAATTGCAAACATCGGCAAACATCGCCGTGAGCGTAGGACGCATTGCAATGCGCAGTATGAGGTCGTCGCATCCACGCATAAAATGTTTGTGCCGTATACGACGTACACATGCGGCGCATTATAATGCGCCCTACGACTATCGTTTTTACCACCATTACGTTGGTCGCCGCATCACGGCTTGAACCATAATTCTGGTCGGTTCAAAGGCATTTTTTCTGGACTCAGCAAGGGGTTGCGCAAGCTGATGATGGTGCGGGATTTGAGATTGGCATTTTTGATGGAGGCTTGCTGATAGCGCTGGAATATCTTCTCAAAGCTGCCGTTTTTGATCATTTCTTCAAGACCGTTTTGTATGTCTTCGGCCATTTTTGGTTCACGCGGGCTGACAAAGAAATACAGAGCCGAAGGATAGTACAGCGCAATGTGCTTATCGATGACTAGCTGCTGCACAGGGCGGCTGTCCAGTTCAACCTGCACTTCAAATACAGAACGTGGGAAATAATCAAAGCGCCCAGCTTTGAGCATAGTGAACAGAGGCTCATACGATGCCGAGGTTTTCACCGGCAAGCCATTGCTTTTGAGTATGGGTACATCCGGCCAATCCAGCTCTTGTCCGGCAGTGAAGGCGGCCAGATCCTTGAGATTTTTCACATCCTTGAAGATATTTGCATTCGCCGCCGTCAGCAAGGCGATGCGCCAACCGATCAAACCCTTGTCTATGGGGATGCGGATGGGGATGAGCTGCGCTTCTCTTTCATCAGTACTCATGGTCCAGAGAATATCGACATTTCCCTGTGCAGAACTTAGCTCATAGATGCCGCGTGCCTGTTGCATGGGCGCCTCGCTGGCTTGCAACTGGTACGGCTGGCCGCTGGTTTTGATCGCCAGTTTTAAAATTTCAAGGACATAGTCACTATGCGGATCAAGTTGCACGGACAAGCGCGGATAGCGTATGAGCTTATTTGTGTTGCTACTTGTGTTGCTACTTGTGTTGCTACTTGTGTTGCCACTTGCGTTGCTACCTGCAGTGCTGCCCGCGCCGTTGAGCTTATTGACGGCATCACTGCCACCCGCCGGGTTCAGGCAGCAACAAGTTATCCATAACAGTATCAGTAGTCTAAGCAATTTCATCTGATGAGGTTTCGTGCAACTTATGTGCGGACTCAGTGCGGATTTCGTGGCTAGCAAACCTCATTGTCAGCATTGCTGGCACGCAGTTTTAGTGTAATGCGGACGTGCATTTTCGTGTCAAGAATCAGTAATTTATTCCCTTATATTGGTAAGAAGCAGACAGAATTTTAAAGATTTGCAAACAAGCTCATCTTGTCGCTGGCTTGAAGGCTCGCTTTTTATCCGCTTATTTCCCCATTCAATCCCCACTTTTTACACTTTGTCAGATCGCTGATGTAATTTTTTGTTATCTGTTTATAGTGACATCCAGTCACCCACCAACTCAATTTCCTGGCGTGGCCGACGCAGACTATACTCACAACAAAGTAAACGGGGAAATTTATGACCGCAGCAGAAATCAACATTAACCTCAGCAAGCCTGTCTGGCATAAGAAACTTTTGCAATACACTCTCGTCAAATTTTTACTGGCACTGCTGATTGTCGGCAGTGTGCAATTTGTATCACGCAAGGCCATGTCGCATTTTCTGGCTGGGCCGGACTGGATGGTATTTCGCAATATGGCGGGCACAGCGCTGGGTTTGCTGAGTTATGCATTTTATGTACGTATCATAGAAAAACGCGCTGTCACTGAACTGGCATTATTCTCTGCCTGGAAAGAATGGCTGCTTGGACTGGTGTTGGGTGCCATGCTATTTGTCGTGGTGCTGGGCAGCTTATCCTTGTTGGGTGTGTTTCATGTCGATGGCTATAATGACCCTCGGCTGATGCTCAAATATCTGCCCATCTTTGCCGTGGTGGCGGTGATGGAGGAATTATTTTTCCGCGCCATGATATTTCGCATGATGGAAGAATCGCTGGGCAGCGTAGTCGCCATCCTGATATCGGCTCTGGCCTTTGGTTTTGCCCATGCATCCAACCCTGGTGCAACCATCTTCAGTTCGATCGCCATTGCGCTGGAAGCGGGTATTGCCTTTGGTGCCGCCTATATGCTGACACGTCGTTTGGCGCTTTGCATTGCCATGCATTTTTCCTGGAACTTTACTCAGGGTGCAGTGTTTTCTGTCGCCGTATCTGGCACCGACAGCAAAGGCTGGCTGCAAACTCATATGACGGGTTCTGACTGGCTCAGCGGTGGTGCCTTTGGTGCTGAAGCCTCGGTGCTGGCAGTCTTGCTGGCGACGCTGATGGGTGCGGTGTTCTTACACCTTGCCTGGAAGAAGGGTGAATTCAAATCAGGATTTTGGAAAAAACCACGTCAGGTCGTGACGGCATAAGGTCTGGTCAGTAGGTGCGCGCGGCGCACCTACTGTTGCAGGTAGTTTTGCATCTGTGTCATTTCATCATGCAGCCAGATGACGAAATTATCGACTTTGACTGCTCTGTTGCTGGCAGTGACGATGCGGTAGCAATAGCGTGAGCTCAGACCCGCTGCGGGCAAGACGTGCAAGCGGCCTTGCTGTATATCTTCGCAGGCGATGGCGGCAGGTAGCAAGGCCACACCCTGGGCAGCGACAGCGGCCTGCACCAGCAAACCGGCGTGGCTATAATTTTGTGCAAAGTCATGTGGCTGCTTCAGCAGCTCGCGACTTTTCAGCAGGCGTATCCAGTTTTCCGGCGTGCCTTCATACAATAGCGGGTAACGCAACAAGCGCTTCAGGTCAGGCTCTTGACGTGCACGTTTATCCTTGTCGCTCAGCATGGCTGGACTATACGCCAGCAATAATTGTTCGCGCCACAGCAGATTGGCGTCATCTCCTTCGACAAACAGTTGATGGCGAATGGCAATATCACATAAGCCCTGACCGGGGTCAACCACGGCGTCATTGGAATCAATGCGGATATCGATATCAGGATGCAATTGCGTATAGCGATGCAGGCGCGGTACCAGCCATTTCATGGCGAAGGAATGGGTGCAAGAGATGCGCAAACTATCGTTAGCGCTGTCTTCACGCAGGGCAGCAACCTTGATATGCAAGTCGCGCAGTAGCTGGCTGACTGTGCTGGCAAATTCCGTCCCTTTTTCTGTCATGCTCAAATGCCGTGCATGACGTGCGAACAGGGCAAAGCCCAGTTGCTGCTCCAACTGCTTGATGTTCTGGCTGACAGCTGCCAGCGTCTTGTGGAGTTCATGCGCTGCCAGCTTGAAACTGCACCAGCGCGCCGCGCATTCAAAGTCCACTAACGAGGAAAGATTACGTAAGGGTTCTTGCATATTGAGATAGTTTTACTTAGTCATGACATCAATATTAATCGTTTGCAACCATTCTTGGTAAAGAGCATGATCCTCCTTAATACATATGAGAGGATCATCCCATGCATAAGAATATCTTGATTATAGGCGGCACCCGCTTTTTTGGTAAACAATTGGTCAGACGCTTGCTCGCGAAAGGCCACAGCGTCACTATCGCCACCCGTGGCCAGACAGCAGATGACTTTGGCAATGCTGTGAAACGCCTGCATGTAGACAGACGCAATGAGGCGGCCATGCATGCCGTGTTTGCCAAAACCAGCTACGACCTGGTGTATGACCAGATGTGTTACAGCCCACTGGATGCGGCAATTGCGCTGGATGTGTTTGCTGGCAAGATTGGGCGTTATGTGATGTCATCCACCATAGAAACCTATCGCCATCTCGTTGGCAAGATCAGACGGCCATTGCGTGAAAATGACCTGGACCTGAGCCAGGTCAGCATTAACTGGCAATATCCCTGGCGTGATCCGGCGCTGGCAGACGCCAGCTATGCAGCAGGAAAATTGCAGGCAGAAGCCGTGTTGCTGCAAGATGGTCGTTTACCAGTGGCGAGCTTGCGCATCGCTCATGTGCTGGCGGCACAGGATGACTTTACCGGCAGGCTGGCCAGTTATATACGCACTGTGCAGCAAGGTCGGCCCTTGCGTCACCTGGCAGGTGCGGGGTGCACTTCATTCTTGAATGTCGAGGCGATTGTCGATGCCATGTTGTGGGCCGGAGAGGCAGATTTTCTGGGACCAGTGAATCTGGCTTGTGAAGGCAGTTTATCAGCACCGCAATTACATGAGCGTATCGCGCATTTAATGGGCAAGCCCGCGCTGCTGCACGTCGCCGACAATCAAGAAAAAGAAAACAGTCCCTTTGATTATGCCCATGATTTTGTGATGGATACGACACGTGCGCAGCCTGGGATATGAATTTTCTGCGACCGATGACTGGCTGGATAAATTGATACTGGACTTGCATGCCCATCTGCAAACTGTGGACGCGGAGGCACAACATGCCTGATCTGGCCTCACTACCAAGTTTTATCCTGGCAGCCAGTCTGGTCATTATCATACCTGGCCCGGCGACCTTGTTGGTGGCCGGATATGCGAAGCTATCTGCCAAACGTGCTGCAGCCGCCGTTGCAGGCATCATTTGCGGCGATGTCTTACTGATTGCGCTGTCAGCAGCAGGTTTTGCTGTACTCATGCAAAGCCTGCCCTGGCTATTGCCCACAATACGCCTGCTGGGGGCGGTGTATTTGCTATACCTGGGCTTTATGCTCTGGCACGGCAGTACCAGGCAAAATCAGGTGCAGCAGGAAGCTAGTGTAGTGCTTCGTTTTTCTTTGAACCAATATTTTTATTTGCACGGATGACTTTTTGCAGGATATCGTTGGCCTTTGCAGTCCACACAAAGGGTTTGGGATTTTGATTATGCACAGTGATGTATTGCTCGATTGCGG
>JACQDX010000036.1 GCA_016200895.1 Burkholderiales bacterium | reverse complement strand
GCAATATGGGTGTAGAGATACGTGAACGCGTCTTGCTCATGCATGCCCTGCGTGCAGCATTTGAACAAAAAAAATTATTCCTGGTTTTTCAGCCGCAGATTGACATGCGTGATGGTCGCGTACTCGGGGCAGAAGCCTTGCTGCGCTGGAAAACCGATGAAGGCAAATTCATTCCGCCAGATCAGTTTATTCCCATCGCCGAATATTCTGGCCTGATTGTCGATATCGGTGAATGGGTCTTGCGCACCGCCTGTCTTGAACTGGTGCATTTGCGCAGCCTTGGCTATACCAATTTCCAGATGGCCATCAACGTCTCGCAGGCACAGTTTTCACACCCCCTGTTCATGCAGTCACTGAACAAGGCGCTGGCCGATACTCAGGTACCACCACAGTACGTGGAATTGGAAATTACCGAATCAATGGCCATGAAAGATCCGGAATTACTGATCAAGACCCTGCACCAGATCAAGCAACTGGGCATGAGTATCTCGATTGATGACTTTGGCACTGGTTTCTCTTCACTGAGTCACTTGCAAAAACTCGATGTAGACAAATTGAAAATTGATCGTGCCTTTGTCAATGAAATCCAGAAAAATCCGAATGAAGGCAGCATTGCCAAAATGATTGTTCAGCTCGGTAAAAACCTGGGGCTGTCCATCATCGCCGAAGGTGTGGAAAGTGAAATGCAGGCGAACACCCTGCTTTCTTATGATTGTCATATCGCTCAGGGTTATCTGTACTCCAAACCACTGACCCGCGATGATTTGCATGCCTGGCTGGCAAGCAGATAATCTCATGGCACGCAGCAGGCAGCTTATACAGCTCTGATGCGTGCACCAAAGACCGCACTTCTTACTCCTCTGTGTCTACGACCATGCATATTAAATGAGGCATTTTCCATTCTGTCCTGCATTTTTTGCAGACTGTCGCAAGTCGCTATCAAAGCAAGGACGATTTCCCTACAGTATCAACATGGACTGAAAAGTCGCAAGCGGCCAGTGCTTAGCACGCTAGCTGATATGTCAGGGATAACCGTTAAAGAGAAGCATCATGAATAATACCAATGCAGATACGATCAAGCAGCTTATGGCAGACCTCATGGTCTGGCTCAGCAAAAGCTTTGACACAACGGCAGCCTGGGTCACCAAATTATCCTGGTGGAAGTTTTTTTTATTTGCCATTATCACCATCACGGCTGGCAGCATGTTGCAAGACATGCTATTCACCTCTGAAGAAAATGTGGTGGTGACCAAAAGCAGCTCACCCAGCAAATCAAAAAAAACCAGCAAAATCACCGATGGCGACACCAGTATAGAAATTGACAATACTGGCCTGCATATCCGCAAAAATAATATCGACGGCAAGGGCAAGCAGATAGAGATTGATGAAAACGGCGTCCACATCCGCAAAGATGATGGCATTACCCCACCAGTTCCGCCAGCACCACCTGCACCGAACTCTTCTGGCGCAACGCCACCAGCTCAGCCAGCGCCACCGAGCCCGCCATCCATCTCTGAAAGAGATGATATCCACATCAAATTACCTGCTGAGATAGCAAAGGAAATCAGCGAAGAAATCAATAATGCTGTTGCCGATGCCGCTGATGAAGAGGTTCGCAGTTACAAGCGCACATCCTCCAAATGGTTCGCCAATTTCGTCGTCTTGCTGGTATTTGGCTTGTTTGGCATGAAAGCCCTGATGAGTGGCAAAGTCCGCGCCGAAGAAAAAGCCAAGGAAGCCGGCATGGCAGCAGAGCGTGAATCCCTGTTGCGCCAGGTCAGTGAAGCACAAATGCAAATGATGCAGGCACAGGTGGAACCACATTTCCTGTTCAACACCCTGGCTTCAGTTGAGTATTTGATAGAAACCGATCCACCACGTGCAGCTGCCATGCAGCGCAGCCTGATCGCTTACTTACGCGCTGTGCTGCCACAAATGCGCGAAAACGCCAGTGTCACCAACCTGGGACGCGAAGCGGACATGATCAAATCGTATCTGGAATTGCTGAAAATGCGCATGGAAGAAAGATTGAATGTCGACTTCATCATGCCTGAAGGCTTACGTAGCGCCTCCTTCCCGCCAATGATGCTGCAGTCTCTGGTTGAGAATGCGATCAAACATGGCCTGGAATGCAAGGCAGAAGGCGGCACCATCCACTTCCGTGCAGAGGTAGCGCATAACAAGTTGCGCGTTTCGGTCAGTGATGATGGCCTGGGATTTGGTGCCATGCCCAGCAACGGTACTGGCCTTGGATTGCAAAATATACGCGAACGCCTGAAATTGATTTATAAAGAAAAGGGTCAAATGATCATTACCCCTAATCAACCTAGTGGAGTTTGCGTTACTATAGAAATCCCTTACGAATTAGCCAACTAGTTTCAATGACACTGACCATGCCTACTGCCATAATTGCTGACGATGAAAGAATGATGCGCGACCAGCTAAGGTCGCGCCTGGAACAAGTCTGGCCCGAGCTGGAAATTCTGGATGAAGCAAAGAATGGTGAAGAAGCCGTCACTCTGGTCGAGACGCATAAACCAGACCTGGTTTTCCTCGACATCCGCATGCCGGTCAAAACCGGGCTGGAAGCAGCCAAGGATATAGGTAATAAGGCCCACATCGTGTTCATCACTGCCTATGATCAATATGCCATCCAGGCTTTTGATCATGGAGCAGTAGATTATGTCCTCAAACCTGCCGATGTAGAGCGACTCACGCGCACTGTAGAAAGACTCAAGGCCAGATTAACTGCCCAGAGCCAGCCAAACGACATGAGCACCATGCTCTCGCAGTTGGCCAAGCAAATGGGCATTAGTCCCAAACCAGACTATCTGCAATGGATACAAGCCTCCATAGGTCAGGAATTGCGTCTGATCCCTGTGGAAGAAATTCTGTTCTTCCAGTCCGATGAAAAATATACACGGGTGCAAACCGCCACTTACGAAGCCCTGATACGCAAGCCCGTGCGTGATCTGGCAGATGAACTTGACCCTGCCCTGTTCTGGCAAATCCACAGATCTACCTTGGTCAATGCCAAGGCGATCTCAGGTGTGGTACGTGACCTGCGAGGCCGCCATCTGGTGCAAATCAAAGGGTTGACAGAAAAACTTGAAGTCAGTCGCAGTTTTGTGCATTTGTTCAAACAAATGTAGACGATTTCAACAGCAAGTCTGTAATAAAAAAGCGCTTCAGTTTTTCAACTGAGGCGCTTTTTTTACTGACAATTATCCAGAATTACAGAATATGTCTACCTATCCACCAGGCTATCGCTGCCACAAAAGCAGAGGCAGGTATGGTCAGTATCCAGGCCCAGACGATGTTGCCAGCTATGCCCCAACGCACAGCAGACATTTTTTGTGCTGAACCCACACCGACAATTGCGCCAGTAATGGTATGCGTTGTTGACACAGGAATACCCAATACAGTTGCCATGATCAGAGTAATAGCACCACCGGTTTCAGCACAAAAACCACCTACAGGTTTGAGTTTGGTGATTTTTTGGCCCATGGTTTTCACAATGCGCCAGCCACCAAACAAAGTGCCCAGGCCGATCGCTGCGTAGCAGCAATACACCACCCAGCCTGGCGGACCTTTATCGGCTTCGCTGGAATAACCTGCAGCGATCAACAACATCCAGATAATACCCATGGTCTTTTGCGCATCATTACCACCGTGACCAAGACTGAAAACAGAAGCCGACACCAGTTGCAGGCGACGGAACCATTTATCTACTTTCCTTGGCGTTGATTTAACGAACAACCAGGATACGATCAACATCATCAAAGAACCGAGGAAAAAGCCCAGCAGCGGTGACAAGACGATAAACAAAATGATTTTGTAGAGACCGGCAGCAATCAAAGCACTGGTACCCTCTTTCGCCACCGCAGCACCAATCAAACCACCGATCAGGGCATGGGAAGAGGAAGACGGGATGCCAAAATACCAGGTCACCAGATTCCAGAATATCGCCCCGACCAGAGCACCAAAGATGACGTAGTGATCAACAATAACAGGATCGATTGTGCCTTTACCTATGGTTTTGGCCACCGATAAATTAAAAACAAAAAAAGCAAATACATTGAATAAGGCAGCCATGGCCACTGCCTGGCTGGGCTTCAATACCCCCGTTGAAACAACGGTTGCGATCGCATTGGCGGCATCATGGAAGCCGTTCATGAAATCGAATAACAATGCCAGCACCACCAATAAGATGACAACGTGCAGGCTCATATGAAAGGATTGCATAAAAGTGAATTCCCTTGTTCGCTCTCTGCATTGACAGAGAACTGTTAGGCGTCAAAATAAAAGAGTCAGACGCTTAAGCGTTCTCAACAATAATGCCTTCTATGATATTGGCAACATCTTCACAACGATCCGTTACTGTTTCCAGTATTTCATAAATCGCTTTGAGTTTGATCAGATTGCGGACATCAGGTTCGTCGCGGAACAGTTTGGACATGGCAGCACGCATGACATGATCAGCATCTGATTCCAGGCGATCAATTTCTTCGCACAGCGCCAGGATTTCACGGGAATTATCCATGTTGTGCAACAAGGCCACCGCAGCTTTTACCTTTTCAGCACATGCCAGGCAAAGTTCTGCCAGGCGTTTTGCTTCCGGTGTGATTTCACGGATATCGTACAGGGAGATAGTCTGGCCGGCATCTTCCAGCAAATCCAGAATGTCATCCATGCGCGTGATCAGTTTATGGATGTCATCACGATCAAGTGGCGTAATAAAAGTTTTGTGCAACAACTCTATCGTATTGTAAGTAACAGTATCTGCCTGCTTTTCTATGCTCTCTATAGCGTGAACACGGATCTCCAGATCATCAAAGTTCGTCATCAAGGCAACCATTTCCTTGGAACCTTTGACACATAACTCTGCATGTTGATTGAAGAGTTCAAAAAATTTGCCCTCAGTTGGCATCAAGCGTCCAAACATTTTATTCTCACTGAAATATAAGATTTCTAGAATTACTCAGGAAAGTGCATGCAATCAAGCACACCTGGCAACACAGTTCTACTTTTTAAGTCTTGATTTACTACTTTGCGTCTACCCACCAGCACCAGCATTTTTGCTTTGAAATTATTCACTATCACCATAAATCGACAGGGAACCAACATAATTATCGAACTTGGTATATTCACCCAGGAAAGCCAGGCGCACACTGCCAATCGGACCATTACGCTGTTTACCAATAATGATTTCTGCCGTACCCTTGTCAGGAGAGTCCGGGTTATACACCTGATCACGATAAATAAACATGATGACGTCAGCATCCTGCTCAATCGCGCCCGATTCGCGCAAGTCAGACATGACGGGGCGCTTATTCGGTCTTTGCTCCAAAGAGCGGTTCAACTGGGACAAGGCTATCACCGGGCAATGCAGTTCTTTTGCCAGGCCTTTCAAATTTCGGGAGATCTCAGAAATCTCGGTCGCGCGGTTTTCACCGGCAGAGTTGGCGGACATCAATTGCAAGTAATCGACAATCACCAGACCCAGCTTGCCACATTGACGCGCCAGGCGACGTGAACGTGCACGCAATTCTATAGAACTCAGTGCTGGCGTTTCATCAATATACAGTTGCGCTTCATTCATCTTCTGAATGGCGTGTGTCAGACGTGGCCAATCTTCATCGGTCAGCTTGCCAACACGCAGACGGCTTTGATCCAGACGCCCTACCGAGCCCAGCATACGCATGGCCAACTGCGCACCACCCATCTCCATGGAGAACACGGCAACTGGTAAGCCACTGTCTATTGCCACGTTCTCACCGATATTCAGCGAAAAGGCGGTCTTACCCATCGATGGACGACCTGCAACAATCACCAGGTCACCAGGCTGCAAACCTGAAGTCATTTTGTCCAGATCGGTGAAGCCGGTAGGCACACCGGTAATGTCATTTTGATTATCGCGGTTGTACAGCTCATCGATGCGCTCAACCACCTGAGTCAGCAAAGGCTGGATAGCCTGGAAACCTTGTGCACCACGCGCACCTTCTTCGGCAATCGCAAAAATCTTGGATTCAGCCTCGTCCAGCATTTGCTTGACTTCTTTACCTTGCGGGTTAAAGGCATTGCCTGAAATTTCATCTGCAACGGTAATCAGCTTGCGCAATACCCCGCGATCACGAACAATTTCTGCATAACGACGGATATTGGCGGCGGAAGGCGTGTTTTGTGCCAATGCGTTCAGGTAAGTCAGGCCACCAGCATCTTCTGCCTTGCCCGTGCTGGTCAGCGCCTCAAAGACGGTAATCACGTCCGCCGGGCGCGAACTATTAACGAGTTTGACTATGCACTGGAAAATGATCCTGTGGTCATAACGATAAAAATCTTCTTCGCCAATAAAGTCAGCGATACGGTCCCAGGCCGCGTTATCCAGCAATAGACCACCCAGAACAGATTGCTCTGCTTCTATGGAATGGGGAGGGACGCGTAAGGCGTCAACTTGAGGATCAGAACCAGCTTTCATGGCGCGCATTATAACCGTTAAATCAAATTATCAGAGGGTTCAAAGTACGAGAAGTTGGCGAGTTTGTGACAAGTTTGTGACAAACAGATAAATAGTGAAAAATTGCTGTCAAACATGAAAAAAGCCGGGGATCCCCGGCTTTTTTCCAGCAATTTGCAAAAAGCAAATTACGCGTGTTCACCCATTACTGCAACATTAACGTCAACAACAACGTCAGTATGCAAAGCAACGGAAACACTGTGATCACCAGCGATCTTCAACGGACCTTGTGGCAAACGCACTTGTGCTTTTTCTATCGCGAAACCTTGTTTAGTCAGGGCTTCAGCGATATCAGCGTTAGTGACGGAACCAAACAAACGGCCATCTACACCAGATTTTTGCGTGATTTGTACAGTCAGACCGGACAGTTTTTCGCCTTGAGCTTGAGCAGTTGCCAATTTGGCTGCTGCTGCTTTTTCCAGTTCAGCGCGTTTTGCTTCGAATTCGGCAACTGCAGCTGTCGTAGCACGACGAGCCATACGTTGTGGAATCAAAAAGTTACGTGCATAGCCGTCTTTAACGCGAACTACATCACCCAGATTGCCGAGATTAACGACTTTATCCATCAGAATAACTTGCATATTTTTCTCCTTTACCTTGTCGTCAATTACGCTGTGTGCAAATCAGTGTATGGCAGCAACGCGAGGTAACGTGCACGTTTGATTGCAGTGTCAACTTGACGTTGATACAGCGCTTTTGTACCGGTCAAACGTGCTGGCATGATTTTGCCGTTTTCTTGCACGAAATCTTTCAGTGTGTCGATGTCTTTGTAGTCAACTTTTTCTACATGTGCTGCTGTGAAGCGGCAGAATTTTTTGCGCTTGAACAAAGGGTTTTGTTGTTGACGCTTTTGCTTCAATTTGCTTTTGTCGAATTTTTTACCGAATGCCATTTTTGGCTCCTAATCTAGTAAATGTGTCTCGAATTCAGTGATATGAAAAACGAGACTTTTGCTATTGCGATTTTTGCGCGCTAAAAAACCAGTGAACTCCATAGACTGGTCCAGGGCAATTTCTGTAAAACGCTGGGATATTTCACCAGCAGCCATTGCAGAAATTTCAAACTCGATCTGTCGAACTGTGTTCGCCTCACGAGTTTCTGAACTATGCATCAAGGTAGCAGAAGCTATCGGGATACCGGCCGGGGTGTAGCGCAATGCGCTTTTTTCCACAATCCGGGCTACGAGCTTCAGCTGATTCACTATTTTTTTACGCGACCTTTGTCAATTATTAAGCAGCAGGCGCTTCAACACGTTGCGCTTTTGCAGCATCTTCTTTCTGAACAGCTTTCATCATAGGAGAAGGTGTTGTTTCTGCTTTTTTCAATTTGACTGTCAGGTGACGCAAAACAGCATCATTGAATTTAAATGCTGTTTCCAACTCGAGCAGAGTCTCAGCATCACATTCGATGTTCAAGCAAACATAGTGTGCTTTTGCCAGTTTTTGAATCATGTAAGCCAATTGACGACGGCCCCAGTCTTCAACGCGATGGATTTGACCACCACGGGCTACAACACTTGCCTTGTAGCGCTCGATCATTGCAGGAACTTGCTCGCTCTGATCTGGATGTACGATAAATACGATTTCATAATGACGCATATATTCTCCTTGTGGACAATAAAAATAGCCCGCCTCGGCGTCAAGACGAGTGCGGGAAGAGGAAAGCCGACAATAATAACCCAGTTTTTCATATTGATCAATTAGATCAGTGACTTAGGCAATTTACCCGCCGATTCTTCAAGCTAAGTGAGGTATTTTTTTCACATTTATGTGTAATTGAGGTCATTTTGACTTGCATATTCAGCTTTACTGAATAAAAATACAGACTGCTTGTATATACAGCACCTTAACACTAGAAAACACCATGCTTAAACTCACCGCCCGCCAGGAACAAATCCTGAACCTGATTAAAGATGCCATTCAAAACACGGGTTTCCCCCCTACCCGCGCTGAAATTGCGACAGAATTGGGGTTTCGCTCAACCAATGCAGCAGAAGAGCATTTGCAAGCCCTGGCACGCAAAGGCGTCATTGAAATTGCCGCAGGCACTTCACGTGGCATACGTCTGCTGGAGTCCGAGTTATCCAGCCATATTACGGGCAAGCAACTGGCCCTGCCCCACCCTGCCCTGATGCAGCTGAGTCTGCCGCTGGTTGGGCGCGTCGCCGCAGGCTCGCCGATACTGGCCAGCGAGCATATCGAATCTACTTATCACGTTGACCCCGCCTTGTTTTCGGCCAAGCCGGACTTTTTGCTGAAAGTACGCGGCATGTCCATGCGCGATGCCGGCATATTTGATGGTGACTTACTGGCAGTCAAAAAAGCAGACAGCGCCCGCAATGGCCAAATCGTTGTCGCACGCCTCGGTGATGATGTGACAGTGAAGCGCTATAAGAAAACTGGCAACCTGATAGAACTGATGCCAGAAAACCCGGATTATCCTGTCATCAAAATCGGTGACACTGAAGAAGATTTCGCGCTGGAAGGCTTGGCTGTCGGCCTCATGCGCAACTGGGTTTGAGATCAGCCCGGGCGTGATTCAGCCCTCTCATTTGCGTCATGCCCGGGCAGTATCTCAAACTTATTAGCAACTGCTTATTAGCAAGTTTTTATAAGCGACAGGCATAAAAAAACGTCCGGATATCCTGACGTTTTT
>JACQDX010000033.1 GCA_016200895.1 Burkholderiales bacterium | reverse complement strand
GGTCAAGCACTAGGTTGTTCGGCACTAAGTTGTTGCTCTGAAATAAAAAAACGTCCGGATATCCGGACGTTTTTTTATTTCAGAGCAACAACTTAGTGCCGAACAACCTAGTGCTTGACCACCGTAGTATCCGCAGGCGTCTCAGTTGGTGCTGTGGCAGGTGTAGCAGCTACCACTGGAACAGGCTCATCCACCAAAGGAACAGGCTGAGTTTCCAACGCGATTTCCAGGACTTTGTCTATCCACCTTACCGGGATGATTTCCAGTTTGTTTTTGACATTATCAGGAATCTCGGTCAGATCCTTGGCATTTTCCTCAGGTATCAGCACAGTCTTGATACCACCACGGTGAGCAGCCAGCAATTTCTCTTTCAAGCCACCAATAGGCAATACTTCACCACGCAGCGTGATCTCACCTGTCATGGCAACATCGGCACGAACAGGGATGCCAGTGAACACTGACACCAGAGCCGTGGTCATGGCAATACCGGCAGATGGGCCATCTTTTGGTGTCGCGCCTTCTGGTACGTGGATATGAATGTCGCTCTTCTCGAATACATCCGCCTTGATACCCAGACGCTTGGCGCGGCTGCGTACCACGGTGCGGGCTGCTTCGATGGATTCTTTCATGACATCGCCCAATGTACCTGTACGAATAACACCACCTTTACCTGGCATGGCGACAGCTTCTATGGTCAGCAAATCGCCACCCACTTCAGTCCAGGCCAAACCAACTACCTGGCCAACCTGATTGTCCTTGACGGCAACACCGAAGTCATAGCGACGCACACCCAGGTATTTATCCAGATTCTTGGAATTAACCGTGGCCTTTTTCTCTGTCTTTTTCAGCAAGAGCATTTTCACGACCTTGCGGCAAATCTTGGAGATTTCTCTTTCCAGCGAGCGCACGCCTGCTTCACGGGTGTAATAGCGAATAATGTCGCGTATCGCACTTTCAGCTACAGTGATTTCGCCTTCTTTCAAACCATTATTTTTGATTTGCTTGGGCAACAAGTAGCGCTGAGCAATGCTGGTCTTTTCATCCTCGGTATAACCCGACAGACGAATCACTTCCATCCTGTCCAGCAAAGCTGGCGGGATATTGTAGGAGTTGGACGTTGCTACAAACATTACATCGGACAAATCGAAATCAACTTCGATATAGTGGTCCGAGAAAGTGTGATTTTGCTCAGGGTCCAGGACCTCCAGCAAGGCAGACGAAGGGTCGCCACGGAAGTCTGCACCCATCTTGTCCACTTCATCCAGCAGGAACAATGGATTACGTACACCAACCTTGGACAGACTTTGCAAGATCTTGCCTGGCATTGAGCCTATGTAAGTACGGCGATGACCCCGAATTTCAGCCTCATCACGCACACCACCCAAGGCCATGCGCACAAACTTGCGGTTTGTGGCACGGGCGATGGATTGCCCCAGCGAGGTTTTACCCACACCTGGAGGACCTACCAGACACAAAATAGGCGCTTTCAGCTTGTCGACGCGCTGTTGCACTGCAAGGTATTCCAGGATACGTTCCTTGACCTTATCAAGACCAAAGTGTTCGTCTTCCAATACTTTTTCAGCATTCGTCAAATCATTATTGACCTTGGATTTTTTCTTCCATGGCAAGTTGACAATGGTATCGATGTAATTGCGCACGACAGTGGCTTCCGCCGACATCGGCGACATCATCTTGAGTTTTTTCAACTCGTTCTGTGCTTTGTCGCGGGCTTCTTTAGGCATCTTGGCGGCAAGGATTTTTTTCTCCAGCTCGTCAATATCGGCACCTTCTTCACCCTCGCCCAGCTCTTTCTGTATCGCCTTGACTTGTTCGTTCAGGTAATACTCGCGCTGGGATTTCTCCATCTGGCGCTTGACGCGACCACGGATACGTTTCTCAACTTGCAGGATATCGAGCTCGCCTTCGAGCTGACCCAGCAAATGTTCAAGACGCTTAGCCACGCTGAAAATTTCCAGGATGACTTGTTTTTGTTCCAGCTTCAAAGGCAGGTGCGCAGCAATGGTGTCTGCCAGGCGACCAGCATCATCAATGCCGGACAAGGATGCCAGAATTTCTGGCGGAATCTTTTTGTTCAGTTTGACGTATTGGTCAAATTGCTGAACGATAGTGCGGCGCATAGCCTCCACTTCTGATTCATCACCTTCGTCAACGGCGATAGGTGTCAGATCAGCAAAGAAATGCGATTCAGAATCATGGATCTTGCTGATGCGCGCGCGTTGCGCACCTTCGACGAGCACCTTGACGGTACCGTCGGGTAATTTCAGCATTTGCAGGATATTGGCAATACAACCAATTTCGTAAATGTCATCTGCCGAAGGTTCGTCCTTGGCAGCGGCTTTCTGGGCGGCAAGCATGATGCTCTTGCCCTGATCCATGGCAGCTTCGAGGGCTTTAATGGATTTAGGGCGGCCCACAAACAGGGGGATTACCATGTGCGGGAATACAACGACATCACGCAGTGGCAACAACGGCAATTGGGTTTGTTCGGTAATCAGAGTAGTCGTCATGGCGCACCTTTCATAAATACTGGTTAACAATGTTGGCGCACTGGGCGGAAACACAAGCCCATTCTGGAAAAAAACAATAAAAAAAGCCACTCAGAGAGCTTCTCCGGGTAGCTTTACGATTGAAGCCAGAATCGTTTTGTTAATCCATTGTACTTCGAATCAAATTAAAACAAGGCAAATAAATAAAAAATGGGGAGTTAACTCCCCATTTTTCTTACTTCCAGGCAAACAATACTATCAGGCACCTGCTACTTTTGGCTGTTCATGGTAAATCAACAAGGGTTTTGCACCATTGGTGATCGTGCTTTCATCAATAACAACCTTCTCAACATTCTGGTGGCTAGGCAAGTCATACATGACATCCAGCAAGGCATGTTCAAGAATGGAACGCAAACCACGGGCACCCGTCTTACGCTTAATCGCTTTTTTGGCAATCGCCTGCAAGGCAGCCGGGCGAATTTCCAATTCAGTACCTTCCATCTCCAGCAATTTTGCATATTGCTTGATCAGGGCATTTTTTGGTTCGACCAGAATCTGGATCAGGGCGGCTTCATCCAACTCATTTAATGTGGCAATCACAGGCAAACGGCCAACCAGCTCTGGGATGAGGCCAAACTTGATCAAATCCTGAGGCTCGGCATCTTGCATGACTTCGCTGGCGCTCTTTTCTGCCTGGCTCTTGACACTAGCAGAGAAACCTATGCCGCTGCGCTCAGAACGATCAGAAATGATCTTGGCCAGGCCATCAAACGCACCACCGCAGATGAACATGATATTGGTAGTATCAATCTGGATGAAATCCTGGTTAGGATGCTTGCGGCCACCCTGAGGCGGCACAGAAGCCATCGTACCCTCGACCAACTTCAGCAAAGCCTGTTGTACGCCTTCACCGGACACATCGCGGGTAATCGAAGGATTATCAGATTTGCGGGAAATCTTATCAATCTCATCAATGTAAACGATACCCTTTTGAGCGCGCTCGACTTCATAATTGCAGTTTTGCAGCAATTTTTGAATGATGTTTTCTACGTCCTCACCAACATAGCCTGCTTCAGTCAGAGTAGTCGCATCAGCGATCACGAAAGGGACATTCAACATGCGTGCCAAAGTTTGCGCCAGCAAGGTCTTGCCGGAGCCAGTCGGCCCTACCAGCAAGATGTTACTCTTTGCCAGCTCGACATCGTCTTTTTTACCTAAGTGCTTGAGGCGCTTGTAATGGTTATATACCGCTACTGCCAGAATGCGCTTGGCGCCAAGCTGACCAATGACATATTGATCCAGCAAATCAGTGATTTCTTGCGGCGTAGGCAATTCAGTTTTCGCGCTGGCAATATTATCAATTTCGGACACTTCGTCACGAATGATGTCATTGCACAAATCGATACACTCGTCGCAAATGAATACGGATGGCCCTGCAATTAATTTCTTAACCTCATGCTGACTCTTGCCGCAAAACGAGCAATAGAGCAACTTTTCTCCGCTGGAGGATTTTTTATCGGGCATGATACGTATATGAAATAAACAAAATTAATCTATAAAATCAGTGGTTAAGCTGCGGCTTGACGGTATTTTACTCAGGCTTTGCCCGCGCAAATTAAGTACAAATTTCCTCAGCTTCTTGGACTTGCATATTACCTGCAAAAACGGCTTTCGTCATGACATCAATATGCAAGCATGGGAGCAATGAGACATTATAGAACAGAATAAAAAAACGCCCGGACCATCACGGAACAGGCGTTCTTCTTTTTACAAGCTACGTGGTTAAGTGAGACTTAAGCGCGATGTGCCAACACCTTGTCGATCAGACCATATTCCGCAGCAGCATCTGCCGACATGAAATTATCGCGATCCGTGTCTTTAGCAATTTGCTCCAGACTACGGCCAGTTTTTTCAGCCAGGATACCATTCAGCCGCTCACGCAAATACAGAATTTCGCGAGCCTGAATTTCAATATCAGATGCCTGTCCTTGGGCGCCGCCCAGAGGCTGGTGAATCATGATACGGGAATTTGGCAGAGAAAAACGCTTGCCCTTGGCACCAGCGGCCAGCAGGAATGCGCCCATCGAAGCAGCCAGGCCAGTACACAAAGTTGAAACATCGGGCTTGATAAACTGCATGGTGTCGTAAATCGCCATACCTGCAGAAACCGAACCGCCAGGAGAATTGATGTACAGTGAAATATCCTTGTCAGGGTTTTCACTTTCCAAAAACAGCAATTGTGCGACGATGAGGTTAGCAGCCTGATCATTAACCGGACCAACCAGGAAAATCACACGCTCCTTGAGTAAACGGGAATAGATGTCGTATGCACGCTCACCTCTGCCGCTTTGCTCAATCACCATAGGCACCATGCCCAGCATGTTTGTGTCCAGTGCCGAATTACGGATGATGCCTGTCATGTGTTTTCCTTTATTTGTTACGCTTGTGCGTTGTTACCCATCAATTCGTCGAAAGGCAGAACTTTGTCTGTGACTTTCGCTTTACCCAGCACATAGTTAACGACGTTTTCTTCTAATACAAGGGCTTCAACTTCGGCCAGACGGTTGCGGTCGCTGAAATAATATTTAACGACTTGCTGCGGGTCTTCATAGCTTTGAGCGAAATCTTCAACTTGCGCCTTGATTTGTTCAGTTGTTGCTTGCAGGCTGTTAGCCTTGACCAGTTCAGCCAGGATCAAACCCAGGCGAACACGGCGCTCAGCTTGTGCATTGAACAGATCAGCAGGGAATGGTACGTCGTTGACGTTCATACCGCGTTGCGCCATGTCTTGACGTGTCATTTCTGCCAGGCGTTCGCTGTCTTGGGCAACCAGAGTTTTAGGCACATCGAATTCAACTGTTTTAACCAGTGCATCCATGACGCTTTCTTTGGTCTTGGACTTAACGCGGCCGCGTACTTCACGCTCCAGGTTTTCCTTTATGTCAGTGCGCATCTTGACCAGATCGCCGTCTTCCACGCCCAGCATCTTGGCAAATTCGGAATCTACTTCAGGCATGTGCGCCCATTCCAGTTTTGTCAAAGTGATGGTGAATTCTGCAGTCTTACCGGCAACATCCTTGCCATGGTAGTCTTCAGGGAAAGCCAATGGGAAAGTCTTGGATTCGCCAACTTTCAAACCGATAGTCGCTGTTTCAAACTCAGGCAACATGCGGCCTTCGCCCAGTACGAATGCAAAACCATCAGCTTTGCCGCCAGCAAATTCGACGCCGTCGATCTTGCCTACGAAATCTACTGTAGCGCGGTCGCCATTTTGTGCAGACTGGTCTACACCACCGTCACCATGCGCGCCCTGCTCGCCTTTAACGTGGAAATGCACGCGTTGCTTGCGCAGGATATCAATAGTTTTATCGATTTCAGCGTCTGTCACGTCAGATTTGACTTGCTCTACTTCAGCAACAGACAAATCACCGACCGTAATTTCTGGATACACTTCAAAAATTGCATCAAATGCCAAGCTGCCTTCAGCCACGTCTGATCCAGACTTTGGCTCTATGCTTGGGTAACCAGCAACACGCAATTTGTTTTCATTTGCCGCAGCAGCAAAAGCCTGGCCGACTTTGTCGTTCAGTACTTCTGTTTCTACTTGGTAGCCGTATTGCGCAGCTACCATTTTCATAGGTACTTTACCAGGACGGAAACCAGGCGCTTTTGCTGTGCGTGCACGCTGTTTCAAACGCTTTTCGACTTCCGATTGCACATCAGCGACCGGGAAGGAAATCGTCAAGCGGCGTTCCAATTTATCTAAAGTTTCGACTGCAGTTGCCATGAAAATCGTCCAAATAGTAAAAATTCTGTGGTGCGAGGAGGGGGACTCGAACCCCCACACCATTGCTGGCGTCAGGACCTAAACCTGGTGCGTCTACCAATTTCGCCATCCTCGCGGGATGTGTTTATGTTCACCGGCGCAATGCCGCCACACGTTGAGCACGGCCGTTACAAAAGCAAAGGGCGACCCGAAATTCAAGCGTCGCCCAAAACTGATGTATGTGGCATTACAACTCCAGCCCGATATTCTACTGGATTTTACCAGCATGTGCCTTATTTTTTTAAATACAAGCCTACTACAGGCTCCAATACCGTACTTAACCCACTTTTCGCCCCTGCCAGCACACATGTACTGGCAGGGGCAAGGTCCCGTACGGACTCAGATACTGGTTTTCTTGACCCTGAACCAGGCAGCATACAAAGCTGGCAAGAACAACAAGGTCAAGGCTGTGGCAATAACCAAGCCGCCCATGATAGCGACCGCCATCGGCCCCCAGAACACAGAACGTGACAAAGGTATCATCGCCAGCACGGCTGCAGCTGCTGTCAGGATAATTGGGCGGAAGCGGCGCACTGCTGATTCCACAATCGCATCCCAAGGCGCAACACCCTCGCCTATATCATGCTCGATCTGGTCAATCAGGATCACCGAGTTACGGATAATCATACCGAACAAGGCAATCACACCAAGCTGAGCCACGAAGCCGAATGGACGTTGCAGTATCAACAAGGCCATAGCAGCTCCCGCCACACCCAGAGGACCAGTCAGGAATACCAGCAGAGCCCTGGAGAAACTATGCAATTGCAACATCAGCAAGGTGAAAATGATAAAGATCACCAAAGGTACATTCGCAGCAATCGATTCCTGCGCCTTGCCACTATCCGCTGCTGCACCTGCCAGTTCTATCTTGTAACCCGGCAAGAGGCTCGCCCTGATCTGATCCAGCTTCGGTGATACCTGGCTAGATACTGTTGGCCCCTGTATGCCATCCACCACGTCTGATTGCACGGTCACCGCCCATTCACGACCTTCACGCCAGACCACACCTGGCTCCCAGACCAGGTTGATACGCGCCACTTGAGACAATGGCACATACTTGCCGCTACCAGTTGGTACATTGGCATTGCCCAATGCATCAATGGTAGAACGTTCATCTACAGGCTGACGTACCACGATATCAATCAGCTTATTGCCATCACGGAACTGGCCTACAGTAGAACCCGTCAGGATAGTATTCGCAGCGCGCATAACAGCTTGCGACGTAATGCCCAAGGCACGCAATTTATCCTGATCCAGATCAATACGCACGACTTTGACCGATTCATTCCAATTGTCATTCACCCCGACTGTATTTGGATTGGCGCGCATGACTTCTTTAACACGGTCCGCAATTTCCCTGACCTTGGTTACTTCCAGACCGGTCACACGGAATTGCACTGGATAAGGAACTGGTGGGCCGTTAGGCAAGAGTTTCACACGGCCACGAACCTCAGGAAAATCTTTCTTGAAGGCTTCGATGATTTTCAAGCGCAATGCGGAACGCGCCTTCAAATCCTTAGGCAAGACCACGATCTGCGACACGTTGGTTTGCGGGAAAATCTGATCCAGCGGCAAATAGAAACGCGGACTGCCCGTACCTACATAGCTGGTGACACTTTCCACGCCCTCCTGTTTTTGTATGAAAGCTTCAAACTTCTTGGCTTGCGCCTCTGTCGCCTTGAAAGAAGAACCTTCGGGCAACCACAATTCCACCATCAACTCAGGACGACTGGAATCCGGGAAGAATTGCTGTTCAATGAATTTGAATCCGTACACACCCAACATGAACACACCTAGCGTAATGACAATGGTCGTCTTGCGCCAGGTCACGCACCAGTTAACCAGTGCACGGAAGCGTGAGTAAAACGGTGTATCGAAAATCTCATGCTCACTGCCGCCACCACCAGCATGCGGCTTGACCTTCAACAGCAGATAACCCAGATACGGTGTAAAAATAACCGCAGCCAGCCATGAAATCAGCAAAGCCAAAGCATTCACCGAGAACATGGAGAAGGTATACTCACCGGCAGCAGATTTTGCCAGGCCAATAGGCAAGAAACCTGCAGCCGTAATCAGGGTACCTGTCAGCATAGGCATTGCAGTAGATGTGTAGGCAAAGGTCGCCGCATCAAAACGCGAGAAACCCTCCTCCATCTTCCTGACCATCATCTCCACCGCAATAATCGCATCATCGACCAGCAAACCCAGGGCGATAATCAATGCACCGAGCGAGATCTTATGTAAATCGATATCCAGTATGCGCATGAACAGGAAGGTAATCGCCAGCACCAAAGGTATCGTCAAACCGACTACCAGACCAGGCCAGATATCCAGGCGGAAAGGCTTGGTATGCAAACCCAGGGCCAGAAAACTGACGGCAAGCACGATAATCACCGCTTCTATCAAAGTGCGGATAAATTCACCGACGGAAGACTTGACTGCATCTGGCTGATTGGTCACCTGCTCCAGCGTAATACCCACTGGCAATTTGGCCTTGATTTCAGCAACATTAATTTGCAAGTGCTTGCCCAGCTCGATAATATTGCCACCCTTTTCCATGGAGATACCCAGGCCGACAACGTCTTTGCCATTAAAGCGCATTTTGTCTTGCGGTGGATTTTTATACTCGCGTTTGACTGTGGCAAAATCACCAAGGCGGAAAGTCGTGCCATTGGCGCGCAACTGCAAATTCTCCAACTCTTTCACCGTCATCAGTGCGCCTGAAATACGCACTTGCAGATTGTCGGTCGATGTCGTTAAAACACCCGTGGCTTCAACACCATTTTGTGAATTGATTTGCCCTACGATGGCGTCAAAAGGCACACCTAGTTGCGAGAACTTCTTTTGCGAGAATTCAATATTGATTTTCTCATCCTGTACGCCGAATAACTCGACCTTGGCCACAGAAGGAATGCGCAAAAACTGCTGGCGTACGAAGTCTGCATATTCCTTGACTTCTTCATACTTGAAGCCATCACCGGACAAGGCAAAGATGGAGCCGTAGGTATCACCGAATTCATCATTGAAGAATGGGCCAAGTACGCCAGGCGGCAAGCTTGAACGGATATCACCTATCTTCTTGCGCACCTGATACCAGGATTGCGCAGTGTCTTTGGGTGGCGTCGATTCGCGCAATTGCAGGATGATTAAAGTTTCACCTGGCTTGGAGTAACTGCGTATCTTGTCTATATACGGCGTCTCCTGCAGCTTTTTTTCCAGCTTGTCAGTCACCTGATCAGCCATTTGCAAGGCTGTCGCACCTGGCCAGATAGCCCGCACCACCATGGCACGGAAAGTAAACGGCGGATCTTCATCCTGCCCCAGCCTGCTATAGCTAAGTATGCCACCCAGCAACAGCACCACCATCAGATAGCGCGTCAGCGGGATATGCTCCAGCGCCCATCTGGATAAATTGAAACCGCGTGAAGAATCACTCATTTGGTCGCTCCTGCGACCGCTGCTGCCGGAGCTGCCTCACTGGCAGCTGCTACGGCCTTGGCCGACGCTGCAGCGGCGGTTGGAGCTACCTCAACACCAAGAATAGTCACTTTTTGACCGTTCTTGAGCAAGTTGGCACCCGCTGTCACCACCACCTGACCAGGTTTGACGCCACCAGCCAGCAAAGCTTCTTCGCCAGAGGAACCGGCAACTTGCACAGGCACCAATCTGACTATGCCAGATTCAACCACCCAGACTGAAGACGCATTTTTCTCCTGGAACAAGGCCGTCAAAGGCACTTTGATCGCATTGTTGGGATTTTTTGCATTGAAGCTAACATAAGCTGTCATGCCGAGTTGCACATCCTTATTGTCACCACTGAGACTGACCTTGGCGGTATAAGTGCGCGTCACAGCATCTGCTATCGGTGACAATTCACGCAATTTACCTGGAATGGACTGACCAGGATTAGCCCACAAGCGCACATTCACGTCCGTCATTTGACGGATGGAATTGATTTTATCTTCAGGTATGCCAACCACCACATCCATGGCACCCATTTGCGCCACACGTACTACGGGCGTGCCAGCAGCAACCACTTGACCAACCTCGGCATCAATACCGGTCACCACACCATCGACATCTGCCACCAGACTGGTGTAAGAAGACTGGTTGGACTGGTTTTTATAAGCTGCCAGTGCCTGTTCGTAAGTTGATTGTGCTGACTTGGCCGCTACCTCCTTGCCATCCAGCACGGCTGCTGCAACAAAATTCTTGGCGCGCAATTCTTGATAACGCTTGAGTTCTGCCCTGGCCAGATCACGGTTACTTTCTGCTGCAGACAAGCCTGCTTTGGCCTGGACCTGTGCCAGTGCCAGGTCTTGCGGGTCGAGTTGCATCAATACCTGACCACGCTTGACCAGGGTACCAGTATCAACCTTGCGGGCGACGATTTTGCCAGGAACACGAAAACCCAGGCGTGACTCTATGCGGGGGCGCACTTCGCCAGGTAACTCAGCATTGACATCTATATTGCTACTTGCCAGGGTAATAGTCCTGACCGGGCGTATATCTTCAGTTTTTTCGACAGGCTTGGAACAAGCCAACAATAGTGTCGCAGAAGCAAGGATGAAGGCGAATGGGACAGCGCGCCTTCCAGCAAACTGCCTCGCTTGAGGATGGATGGTAGTTTCTGGTGTTAACACAGGAGTTTTCCTTTACTATGCAGGCTTTCTGGGCCGGAACAAAACGGGTAATAATTAGATAACAATCGGGTAATAACCGGGTAATAACCAGGTAATAGCTACGATATAATTTTATTAATATTTTATATAGACTGCATGCTACTATCAAGTAACTGACTTTGCGGTTAGTAATTATAGTTAAGCATCTTGTTTTTGCCAATGACTTTTCGGTCATTAAGATTTTTCATGGAATTTATCTCAGCAAATGTCACAAATGTCAGTTAATCACTACGAAAACTTCCCGGTTGCCTCTGTTTTACTTCCCGCCCGCCTCAGGCCCGCCGTCAAAGTCATTTACGCTTTTGCCCGCAGTGCGGATGATATTGCCGATGAAGGTGATGCCAGCCCCGGGCAAAGACTGGCAGAATTGGCAAAATATGAACGAGAACTCGATAACATAGAGAAAAATAGTAGCAGCGAATCACAACTATTCAAGGCGTTGGCGAAGGTGATCCGCGAATATGACTTGCCCTTGCAATGCTTTCGCGATTTATTATCCGCATTCAAGCAAGATGTGGTGACTGCCAGATATGCAGATTTTCCCAGTCTGCTTGATTATTGTGCCCGATCGGCCAACCCGGTCGGCAAGCTGATGCTGCATCTGTATGGCGAAGCCAATCCAGAAAATTTGCGCGATTCAGATGCAATTTGCAGTGCCCTGCAATTGATCAATTTTTGGCAAGATGTCGCTATAGACTGGCAAAAGCAAAGAATCTACCTGCCCCTGGATGACCTGAGCCGGTTTGGCATAGGTGAACAACAAATCGCCAGCGGCATGCAAAATGATGACTGGCGCAATATGATGCGCTTTCAGGTCGCACGCGCCAGGAACATGATGCTATCGGGTAGTGGCCTGGCCACGCGTCTGCCCGGCAGATTCGGATGGGAACTACGCCTGGTGGTACAGGGAGGACTACGTATCCTGGAAAAGATCGAAGCTGTCGATTGCAATGTGTTCAAGCACAGACCCAAGCTGGGTAAAACAGACTGGCTAAAATTGATCTGGCGCGCCAAGAATATGTAAAGAATATGTGATCAGGACGTGTTTGCGATCCGTAGCGAGCTGGGGTCAGCGGGGTCAGGGCAACAAAAACGCAGCGAAAAAAGCGGAATTTGCTTGAGTACATGGGCATTTTGAGCAGCCCATGAGCCCCGCGTTGAATCCGATTGCGCACGCGCAGTAAGATCGTAAACACGTTCTTACAAATCGGTACAAATCAGCATATGCAGATAACAAACCCATAGCAAACCTGTAGCAAACGATTGCTAACATCTTGCCGTATCAAAAAATAGCCGGAACATATAAATCATTCCTGTTTTTATCCAATAGCAATAGGAGATATGCAGGATTGAACTTAAAATCAAACTATCAATCACACTAAACAGCAAGGCTCTGGCATCCCTTCAATCAGCCAGGGTCTGCACCGAATTCTGGAGTCTGAATGCGAACTTGTATATATCGATGCGTTTTCCTACTATCTCTATTGTCACTTAACGGCTGTACCGTGATTGCGATCGCTGATGCAGCTGTTTCAACCACAGTTAAAGTCGGTAGTGCCGTCGTCGGAACTGCAGTGGATGTTACTCGCGCTGGCGTGCGTGCTGTCACCAGCAGTGATAGTGACAGTGATAGCGATAACAACGGGAATAACAGTAATAACGACAGCAGCGACTCCAATAGCAATTCCAGCAGCAATCACCACAAATAAGCCCCGCATTTTGTACGATAGCCTACTCAATATCATGCCCACAGCACTGCAGATCGCCAAGCACAGGGAAATACAGGCCGCCGCCAAGACAGTACTGGCACGCCTGGCTGGCATGATCACAGCTGAAGATACAGAACAAACGATCGCCGACAAAGCATATGCCATGCTGTGTGAGTCTGGCTATTCCGAAACCTGGTACCACCAATGCCCTGCCCTGGTTTTGCTTGGCTCACGCAGCTGTGTTTCCATTTCTGGCAGCGATTATCAACCCGGCGAGGAAGTCGTAGGCAAGGCCAATTTGATAACCGTCGATTTGAGCCCAGTCCATGATGAATATTGGGGAGATTGTGCTCGCTCCTTCCCGGTAGAGAATGGCAAGGTCACGCAAACCCCGCAACTGCTGGAGCTCCGTAATGGGCTTTGTTTCCAGCAACATTTACATGCACAAATGCTGGAAACCGTGACGCCAAAAACTACCTTTGGACAGTTATTTGACTGGGCCAATTTACGCATACGGCAAAACGGCTTTGTGAATCTGGATTACCGCAATAATGTCGGACACAGCATAGTCACAGACCGCGACCAGCGCCAATACATCCATTCAGACAATAAACAGGAATTGGGAGCAGTTGCCTTTTTCAGCTTTGAACCCTTCATACGCCTGAAAGGTGGTAAATGGGGCTTCAAGCATGAGGGTATTTTTTACTTCAATGACCAAGGCAAGCTGGAAGAGTTATAAGCCTGACCTACACAGCCCACTTGTTTTCTGGCCAAACAATATAAAAAAAGCTGAGCAGATAAAATCTGCTCAGCTTTTTTACTTACTTCTGCATTACAAAATCAGGTCTTGGCGCAATCTACAACCGCATTTCTTGAGGCGTTAGGATTGGCGGCATCAACAAAACCAGTGCCAGCAGTGACCTTACAAGTCTGACCGGTAGGCTGGGTATCAACTGTGATGTTGAACGCCTTGCCTGTCAACCAACTCCAGTTAAACTGATAATTACCCGGTGCACTGACTGCGAATTTATCAGCAAAACCATCCACGGTATTCACCATTGTCAGTACAGTACCTGCAGTCAGACCATTGACGGTGAATTGAACCGGCACAGCTGGCACACAAGTGACTACTGCGGTCAACGAAGCGGCAAGATTGGCATTGTTCACCGTACCAGTACCATTCACCACCGTGCAATATTGAGATGTCGGCGGGATACCTACAGTAATCGCAAATGGCTGGCCACTCACGCCATAAGCAGGGAATTGGAAAGCGCCATTGGTAGTGACTGTTGCAGTAGTCAATGCATTATTGACGAGCACGATGGAACCAGTATCAGCCATGCCAGATAAGGTGCCACCAACAGGGACATTAGGTACACATGTTACGGCGATATTCTTGATTGCTGCCTCGCTGGACATTTTTCCTGTGCCATTGGCAACCGTACAGTTCACAGAATTTGGCTGTGTCAGCACGCTGATGGTGTAAGCACCATTACTGGCCACATTGAATGAAAAAGGGCCATCCACGGTCAAAGTCTGGGTGTAATTGGCTTCATTACGCAAGACCAGAACATCACCAGTACCCAAACCGGTGACAGTGCCACCAACCGTCGTATATACAAAGCCGCCACATCCTGCAAGGATGATGCCTATACCAACTACTAATGCTGCAAATTTCGATTTATTCAAGATATTCGTCCGGATAAGTAATTATTTCAAAAGCCGCGCCGATTTCCATGGCGCTCTATAATGCGCCGCCTATTATACGTTTAGTCCAGATGAAGAAGGCAGTTCTTCGTTTTCATTACAATATGTTACGATAAAACAGGTCTATCCTGACATCAAAATACACTTCTTATACAAAGCCTTCAGCATTGCCAAACCGGTATAAACCGTCTCCAGACTGAATAATCTCTTACTTTATTAATAATAAATTCATATTTCTACTGTAAACTGCCGGAAATTCCTCTATCGCAGCCATAATGACCACTGCAATCGCTTCACAATCCAAGCAAGAGATTTGTGAGCTTTGCCACAGTTTGTTAACATAGCTACTTTTTTGGCTTTATTTTTGGCTTTAACAGCCGCCACTTATTACTCACTCAGCATGTCTCCAGACGAATATTGCCAGCAAAAAGCTGCACAAAGTGGCTCCAGTTTTTACTATAGTTTCTTGTTTTTGCCCCAAGCCAGAAGGCGGGCAATTACCGCCCTGTATGCATTTTGTCGCGAAGTTGATGATGTCGTCGATGAAAGCACTGACGATATGGTGGCGCGCAGCAAGCTGAGCTGGTGGCGCAAGGAAGTCCAGGCCATGCTAGCAAACCAGCCTACGCATCCGGTGACCAAGGCTTTATTGCCGCACATGGCAGAATACCAGCTCGATGGCGCACACTTGCTGGCGATTATCGATGGCATGGAAATGGATTTAAACCAGACCCGCTACCTCGACTTCAACGCCCTGCAAAAATATTGCTGGCATGTGGCTGGTGTCGTCGGCATTTTGTCGGCCAGTATTTTTGGCATCACAAATCCGCAAACCCGTGAGTTTGCTGAAAAACTGGGACTGGCTTTCCAGATGACCAATATCATCCGCGATGTGGGCGAAGACGCACGTAAAGGCAGGATTTACTTGCCCGTCAACGAATTGCAGCAATTTAATGTCACTGCAGCTGATATTTTGAATGCCCGCCATAGCACGCAATTTGAGACCCTGATGCAATTCCAGTATGAACGCGCACAAAAGCTGTATGAAGAAGCCTTTGCCCTGCTGCCGCCAGAAGACCGCAAATCACAAAGGACAGGCCTGATCATGGCGGCGATCTATCGCGCCCTGCTGGTAGAAATCCAGCGTGATGGTTTCCATGTACTGAATCAGCGCATCTCGCTGACCCCAATACGCAAACTCTGGTTAGCCTGGAAAACCTACGTCCGTGGCTAAAAAAGAAACGCTGAAAAACAAGTCAATCGCTGTCATCGGCGCTGGCTGGGCTGGTTGCGCTGCCGCCTGTGAACTGGCACAGCAAGGGGCAACTGTCACCTTGCTGGAGTCCAGCCGCCACTTGGGTGGGCGTGCACGTGGCGTCACTGTGCATGGACATGAACTGGACAATGGCCAGCATATTTTGCTAGGTGCTTACACCCAGAGTTTGCGCCTTATGCACCTGGTGGGCGTGGACACCGAGACTGCCCTGCTGAATTTGCCATTACAAATGGTTTATCCGGCGCTGGAAGATGGCATGTCGTTTATTGCTCCACGCTTGCCAGCACCTTTGCATTTATTACTGGCACTGGTTAAATCCAGTGGCCTGAGTTTTTCTGACAAAATGGCGCTGGCCAGATTTTCTTCGACAGCTCGCTGGATGGGTTGGCGCTTGAACGAAGATTGCAGCGTCATAGAATTGCTGGAGCGCTTTGATCAGACACCCCGCTTATGTCGCCTGATGTGGATACCACTCTGCATTGCTGCCCTGAATACACCACCAGAGCGAGCATCAGCCCAGGTGTTTTTAAATGTCTTGCGTGACAGCCTGGGAGCCAGACGTGCAGCTTCTGACATGCTGATACCTCGACTTGACCTGAGCAACATTTTTCCAGAAAAAGCGGCTGAATTCGTACGTGCTCACGGTGGGCAAGTTTTGCCAGCCCATCCTGTAACTGGTCTGCAGCAAAACGAAAATGGCAAATGGCAAATGGAATTAAAACAGGCCGAAGCAGCCAACGTAGCCATCTATGACGCAGTGATACTGGCATGCGATTTCGCCAATGCAGACAGATTACTGTCCACATTACCAGCCAAAGACCAGGCAGCACCATTGCCTACCCTTAGTCACTTTAATTACGAACCCATCACTACCTGTTATCTGCAATACGCACCAAGCGTGCGACTGCTGCGCCCCATGCTTGCCTTGCTTGACGACGTCGCGCAAAAAAAATGGGGGCAATATGTATTTGACCGTGGCCAGTTGCAGCCAGATCAGGCTGGCTTGCTGGCTGTGGTCGTGAGTGTGTCGCAAACCGCCACGGAAATTGACAGGCATGAACTGGCCATGGATATTGCTGCGCAGTTGGCACAGAGCCTGGGCATGCCAGAACTGGCACAACCGATATGGCATCAATGCATCTCAGAAAAGCGCGCCACCTTCAGTTGCACACCCGGCTTGCGCAGGCCAGATAATTGCACTAACTATCCAGGTCTGTATCTGGCAGGCGACTACACCGACGGCGATTACCCTGCCACCCTGGAAGGTGCTGTACGCAGTGGCATTGCAGCCAGCCAGACTATCTTGAAAGATTTGAAGGCAGCAAAAAATTAATCCTGGATTTCGCTATCCACATCGCGGATCCTGGACAAGGCCTCTTCTATCCTGTCCACACCTATGATGGTCAGGCCTTCGATTTTTTGTTTGGGCGCATTCGATTTCGGGATCATGGCGATGGAAAACCCCAGCTTGGCGGCTTCGCGCAAGCGCTCCTGTCCACGTGGTGCCGGACGTATCTCACCCGCCAGTCCAACCTCGCCAAACACCACCAGACCACGCGGCAAGGGTTTATTACGCATAGAAGAGTTAATCGCCAATAGCACGGCCAGATCTGCCGCTGGCTCGGCAATCTTGACTCCACCCACGGCATTAATAAACACATCCTGATCAAAAGCTGCCACCCCAGCATGTCTGTGCAACACCGCCAGCAACATGGCCAGACGGTTTTGCTCCAAGCCTACTGACAGGCGGCGCGCATTAGGTGCATGCGAACTGTCGACAAGCGCCTGTATCTCTACCAGCAATGGCCGCGTCCCCTCTTGCGTAACCATGACGCAAGAACCAGCCACCGGGGTGTCATGTTGAGACAG
This sequence comes from Burkholderiales bacterium, assembly GCA_016200895.1. Lineage (GTDB taxonomy): Bacteria > Pseudomonadota > Gammaproteobacteria > Burkholderiales > Burkholderiaceae_D > Undibacterium. The sequence continues at coordinate 72,135 of JACQDX010000033.1, read as the reverse complement.
GAACAAGGCCGAAGGATTGGATACGCCCTTCAAGCCCTTTTCTGTCATGGCAAACACACCCAGCTCATTGACGGCACCAAAACGGTTTTTGATGGCCCGCACCAGGCGGAAGCTGGAATGAGTATCCCCCTCGAAATACAACACCGTATCGACGATATGTTCCAGCACACGCGGCCCGGCCAAGGCACCTTCTTTGGTGACATGGCCAACCAAGATCATGGTGATATCCATGGTCTTGGCCACGCGCGTCAACTGAGCTGCGCATTCACGCACTTGCGCGACTGAACCCGGTGCCGAACTCAGGGCATCCGAATACATGGTCTGAATGGAATCAATGACCACCACCTGCGGCTTATGCTCAGCCAGGGTATTGAGGATTTTTTCCAGCTGTATCTCAGCCTGCAATTGCAAGTCCTTGGCATCCAGTGACAGGCGCTTGGCGCGCAAAGCAATCTGCGCCCCCGATTCTTCACCGCTAACGTACAAGACTCTTTTAATGCGTGCCAAGTTAGCTAGTGCCTGCAACAGCAAGGTCGACTTACCTATACCAGGGTCACCACCTATCAGCACTACACCGCCAGCTACCAGTCCGCCGCCCAGCACGCGGTCAAACTCATCTATGCCTGTGCCAAAACGTGGCACATCAAGCGCCTCAATTTCAGCCAGGTTCAGCACGGGCGCAGATTGTGCCAAACCCTGGGGTTTGACGCTAAAACGGTTGCCGACTGATTCGACGATGGTTTCGACCAGGGTATTCCATTGCCCACAAGCCGGGCACTGCCCAGCCCATTTATTAACAATACCACCACATTCAGTGCAGGTAAAATTGGTTTTCGCTTTTGCCATCTTCAGACCTGAGGAAATTTTAAGAGGTATGCGCAGTGTAAGAACAGTGCAAATTGCATGCATACCGGCCAGAAAAACACTGATATTTTAACCAGTATTCAGCAATTAGCTTGCCTTATTTCACTAATTCCGCACAATTTTCATGGTATAAAGCTGCCAGAGACATTTTGTAGCAGGTAGACATAGAGCATGAATAAAGCATGAAGAGCGGTTTTTACACGATCATGGCGGCACAGTTTTTTTCTTCACTGGCCGACAATGCCTTACTGATAGCCGCGATGGCACTGTTGACGTCCATGCAATCTCCAGATTGGATGTCGCCACTGTTGAAGTTGTTTTTTGTATTGTCCTATGTTTTGCTAGCACCCTTTGTTGGTGCCTTTGCTGACTCACTGCCCAAAGGCAAGGTCATGCTCATTACCAACATGATTAAAGTCGGTGGCTGTGCCCTCATGTTTTTTCATGTGCATCCCTTGATCGCCTATGCCGTTGTCGGCTTTGGTGCTGCGGCCTACTCGCCTGCCAAATATGGCATCCTCACCGAATTACTCCCTCCAGAAAAACTGGTCGCAGCAAATGGCTGGATAGAAGGTCTGACTGTCTCATCCATTATCTTTGGCACTGTATTAGGCGGTGCATTAGTGAACTCAAAAGTGTCATCGGTTTTGCTTAACTTTGACTTTCCCTTGATCGATTTTAATATCTCGACCCCATCTGAAGCAGCACTTTGTGTAGTCACTGCCTGCTATGCGATGGCAGCACTATTTAATACACGCATTCCCGATACTGGTGCGCGCTATAAGCACCAGCAACGCAACCCAGCCAAACTGGTGACAGAATTTGCCGAGTGCGTGACTATTCTGTGGAAAGACAGACTGGGTCAAATCACTCTGGGCGTCACCACCCTGTTATGGGGCACTGCTGCAACCTTACAATTTATAGTATTGAAATGGGCTGAAAAATCCCTGCATATGACCCTGGACAGGGCCGCCATCCTGCAAGGCGTGGTCGCCATAGGGGTGGCGCTGGGCGCGGTTGCCGCAGCCCGTTTTGTACCATTGAAAAAATCCCTGAATGTCATGCCCATGGGTGTTGCCATGGGCCTGGTAGTCATCACCATGATTTTTGTGCACTCCATCTGGATCGCTTACCCATTGTTGATACTGGTTGGTGCACTGGCTGGCTTTTTTGTGGTTCCCATGAATGCCTTGTTACAGCATCGTGGTCACGTATTGATGAGCGCAGGACATTCAATTTCAGTTCAGAATTTCAACGAAAATCTGTCAGTCCTGACCATGCTGGCGCTTTACACGCTACTCAATTCCATGAAGATCGACATCATGGTCATCATCGTGCTGTTTGGTTTGTTTGTGTCCAGCACCATCTACGGTGTGATGCGCAAACATGCTGCCAATCAGCGTGATCATGATTCACTGGCGCTGATAGGCGAACATAAGCATTAATTCAAGAAGATGCGCCTGATAAGGCGCATCTTAAGAGGCTAAGAGACGCGCGCCGATTCTTATAGTGCGCGCTTCTGTTTAACAGCATCAGCCAACTCAAACCAGTCATCCGGCACCACCATACCCCTGCGGTATTCCTGCATCACTTCCAGACCGTCCTGATCTTCCTGCATCAGTGCCAGCATGAGCGGTGTATGGGCGCTGGCAAAATAAGTTTGCATGCTATTCAAGATGACGTCCTTGTCCTGCGTCATTCTCTTACCGACCTGCGCCGGTGCCAGCCAGTCCAGTCTGTCGAGCAGCAAGGCATGTGCAAAATCCAGCGCCTGCACTTCTGCCTGTGTCCATATCGCACCACGGTAATGGTCCTGCGCCAAGCCAGCCATATGGCCATGTACAGCGGTGAAACTATCAACTATTTTTTCATCGCGATAAAACAACCAGCCCAAGACCAGGGCCTGCGTACTTTGCACAGCTTGCGGCAAAACTTGTTGCGCCAATGGATGCCGGGATAATTGCAGTTGCTGGCCTAATATCTTGTGCAGCTTGGCACCCAGACTGTCTGCCAGATTCGGGCCTAGATATGCATACAAATCCGGGGCTGCCGCCGCATCAGCGTGATACAAATAGAATTTTGTCGCCAGTTCCAGATGCAGCAAACCGGCTTTGGTCTGCAGCAGAAAATCAAATTCCCCTATGGTGCCAGCGCCTTTGTCATGCACTTGCAGACCATGCGCATGCAACAAGCCGTGGGCATTCAAATAGAATTCATAAAGTCGTTCAGCGTACAAACCTAAGCGGCGCGATGGATGGCGCTGCAAGAGATCGAGCAAGGGAGCTGGGTTACGATCAAGCCCTGCCAACCATTCCGGTAAAGCTTGCCTATCGGTGTATGTTGCGGCCGCCAATGCACCTTGCCAGCGAGCGTCGTGCCCATCCAGCAAACCCGGTACAGTCAGCATCCAGGCCAATGCCCGTACATGAGGATGATGGAGATGCTGCCACTGGCGGTGAAATGCAGCTTGTGCGCTCTCCATGTGCTTCAACCTGCTGGTATAGCTTTAATAGCCAGGCACAAATCTGCCCAGGCCTTGGCCTTGTCTGCTGGTTTGCGCAATAGATAGGCGGGATGGTAAGATGCCACTACCGGTATGCCTTTGAATTGATGCACCTTACCGCGCAATTGTCCAACCGGGGTTTCCAGATCCATGTCCAACAAAGATACTGCAGCAGTCTTGCCCAGCGCTACAATGATTTGCGGTTTGATCAAGGCTATCTGTCTGTGCAGGTAAGGCAGGCAGGCAGCAATCTCATCAGCGGTTGGCGGCCTGTCTTTGCCTTGCGCATCGGTAGGACGGCATTTGACAATATTGGCGATATAACTTTGCTCACCACGTGGCACACCCAGCGATTTGAGCATATTGTCGAGCAACTGCCCGGCAGCACCAACGAAGGGCAAGCCCTGCAGATTCTCGTTATAGCCAGGCCCCTCGCCAACAAACAGCCATCTGGCTTGTTGGTCACCAGTGCCAAATACGGCTTTCTTTCTACCCTGGCATAAACCGCACTGGCGGCAACTTTCCACCATGGGCTGCAATTCATCCCATGACAGAGTGGTGATTGCAGGCTCCTGACTGGTTTGCGACATATCTTCTGTCGGCATATCAGGAACAATTTCCTGCACCAACCAGGCATCTGGCTCAGACGTGTTTTCAACAACTGGCGCTACAGGCTGCACTTCCGGTAAGTTTTTTGATTTCTCAACTTCAAGCTCTGACCAGGCTGATTTCACTGGAGAGCCCGCACCTGCCATTGCAGGTTCCGGAACAGGAGCTGGCACAATAACAGGCTCAAATCGAGTTTCTACCACAGCCACGGGTATCGCTGGTTCAGCGTCCCGCAACAACCACATCGGGCCCAGGCCAAGCTCATGCAGGACTCTTTGCCTGTTATGACTATCAAACGTTTGCATTAACAATCCTCCGCATCACGATCGCATCTTCGCGCTGTCCATCATGCGCGGGGTAATAGCCTTTGCGCACACCAATGGACGTAAACCCCGCGCCTTCATACACAGAAATAGCGCGTACATTGCTGCGCCTTACTTCCAGTAAAATCGAGGTATGGGCATGTTCACTGGTGTAGGTAAATAATTTGCCCATCAATAATTTTGCATAACCCTGGCCTTGATAGGGCAGGTCCACCGCAAAATTCAGCAGATGCAATTCATCCAGTATGGGCATCACGACAAAGTAGGCAAACAAATCCAGTTCTGCATTTCTGAAACCAAAAGCTTCATAGCCACTGGAAAAAGAGTCAGTAAAATTTCCACGCGTCCAGGGGTGGGCGTACACCCGTTCTTCTATGGTGAGGATGCTGTCAACATCAGCAAACCCCAGCTTGCTATATTGCGGTGTCATCAATTTCAAATCCATAGCAAATTCCATTACGCTGATGCTTTAGCTGCCTGGAGTTTGACTTGCTCACGCTCAGCCGTGGTCAGGGCGATTTTATTGCGCAAGTACAGTGGTTGTGCCTGGTCTGCTGGCAAACCACGGCCTGCAGCGAAATTCAGGCGACCCAGTATACCTACTTGTTTTGCGTGCGGCATGCACCGCACCACTGGATATCTTGCCAGTTCAGGCTCAGGCAAAGTCACGCCATTGCCCAGTACCAATTGAGGACTTTCCAGCGTGATAGCTACCAATGCGGCATTCAATCCTGCCAGCGCAGGTGCACTTATTTCTGTCCATCCAGCCACATCATCAAATCGGTACTGTGCCCAGTACACTTCATTCATGCGTGCATCTAGTATGCAAACAAATTCATTTGCAGCCACCTGTTCGCGTGCGGCTTCAGCCATGGCCAGCAGGCTCACTACCGGCACGACTGGCATGTCAGCACCATAGGCCAAACCTTGCACGATCCCGCAAGCTGTGCGTATGCCGGTAAAAGCACCGGGCCCACAACCAAAGGCAATGGCATCGCAATCCTGCAAACGTACACCAGCTTCTACAAGAAGCGCTTGTATAGCTGGCAAAATTCCCTGGGAATGTGTTTGTACACCGCTGAGTTCGCGGATGAATATACCGCTATCAGTCAATATGGCTGCAGTGGCGAGTTCGGTGGAGGTTTCAATTGCTAAAATTCTGGTCATAAGCGTATTTTACCGTGTTCCATCGATTTCACGACTGGCTCTTTGCTATACCTTGCACCTTAGTCACGCCTTAAATCATCACTTCGTTTAAAATTGCATGATGAACTCGATAATGAATACCGAAGACATTTCCTCAGTAAGGGCTGAACTGGCAAACAAAGACTGGCTAGTCGCCTGCCTGTGCGCGGCCTGGTGCGACACTTGCAATTTCTACAGGTCATCCTTTGATGATCTGATGAGCAAGCATCCAGACAAATGCTTTGCCTGGATAGACATAGAAGATCAGGCGCATCTGGTAGACGAAGTGGATATAGAAAACTTCCCCACCATCCTGATCCAGCATCGCGATCAGGTAGTTTTCCTTGGCACGGTCTTACCGGATGCAGCACAACTGCAACGCCTGATTCAGTCTATGACAGAAGAAACACCAGGCCAGCAAGTCAAGCGCAGCGCCATGAACCAGGCAGCCCCAGAGGGCTGGAATATACGAGAATTGATACTCGCGAGCTAACAAAGCACCAATAATCTGCAGCAATGCTGCAAATCAAGGCCTAGTATCTCAGCCTGGTATCTCTATCGCTAATTTCTACCGTTAAAAAGACAAAAGGGACTAGATTTGCATCTAGTCCCTTGAATCTGGTGCGGCTGGCAGGAATCGAACCCACGACCCCTTGGTTCGTAGCCAAGTACTCTATCCAGCTGAGCTACAGCCGCGAAAAACAAGATTATAGCGAGATTCAGACAAAATGAAAAGCCCCAAGGCATAGATTATTTTGAATTTGAATAAAATCAGCTCTCTTACTCCAGCTTTTGCTATAAATTTGAGTCAAATAGCAAAACTGAAAAAGAAGCTTCACAGAATCATCCGGGTAAGATTTTGCTTGGAAGGCAGTGCTTCCGTCTGAGCTTGTGTTAAATACATGGAGAATAATGCCGCTGAAGGAGTTTTGCGCAAGCCCGCAAAAGACAAAAGGGACTAGATTTTCATCTAGTCCCTTGAATCTGGTGCGGCTGGCAGGAATCGAACCCACGACCCCTTGGTTCGTAGCCAAGTACTCTATCCAGCTGAGCTACAGCCGCGAAAGACCGAGAGTATAGCACAGGCATTTTGATTTGATAAGCACCCGTGCCAAGTTTTTAGATTTCCACTTGCGACCCCACCTCAATGACACGGTTGCTGGGAATCTGGTAAAAGTCAGCAGCATCGCGCGCTATGCGGGACATGGCAACGAATACACTTTCACGCCACGCAGCCATGCCACTACCTGGGCTGGAGATAATAGTCTGGCGGGAAATGAAGTATGACGTCTCCAAAGGTTCAAACGTCAAACCATATGGTGCGCACAGCGCCAAGGCATTCGGGATATCTGGTTCATTCTTAAAACCATAATAGACATCAATCTGGTAACAGGCATTCCCCAAGTCACTGACTTTGATTCTTTCTGAGAATGGCACCCAGGGAATCTCTCGATTATGCAGGGTCAGGAAAATCACGCGTTCATGCAATATCTTGTTATGCGAAAGATTATGCAGCAGCGCATGTGGCACGCCATCGGCCTCGCCACGCAGGAATATAGCCGTGCCCGCGACGCGCACTGGCGGCGAGACAAACAGAGACTCAAGGAAGTCTTCTAATGGGATCGCGTGTTTTTTCAGATTATCAAACACCAGTTCACGTCCACGCTTCCAGGTCATCATCAGGGTGAACATCACAATACCCAAGACAACAGGGAACCAACCGCCGTGGAAGAATTTCAAGGCGTTGGCAGAGAACAGAGCTACATCAATAAACAAGAAAAAACCTGTCGCTGCAAAACAGAGGAAGGGGTTATATTTCCAACCATAACGAATCACAAAGAAAGTCAGGAGCGACGTGACCAGCATCGTGCCGGTGACCGCTATACCATAGGCTGATGCAAGACTGGAAGACGAACCAAAACCGACCACCGCTGCAACCACAACAGCCAGTTGCAACCAGTTAACCGCAGGAATATATATTTGGCCTATCTCTTTTGAGGAAGTGTGCACAATCTCCATGCGCGGCATAATTCCCAATGAAATTGCCTGCTTGGTCATAGAAAAGGTCCCGGAGATTGTCGCCTGTGACGCTATCACTGTCGCTATTGTCGACAAAATCACCAGTGGGTAAACACTCCATGCACCAAGTTGCTGATAAAAAGGATTGCTGACTGCTTCAGGAGTGGCAAGTAATAGCGCACCCTGTCCAAGATAGTTCAGCCCCAATGAAGGAAACACAATCATGAACCAGGCTGCACGTATAGGCTTGCTACCAAAATGCCCCATATCTGCGTAGAGCGCTTCGGCACCTGTAAATGCCAGCACGACAGCACCGAGGGCAAGAAAAGCCAACCACTTATATTCAGTTAAAAAATGGAATGCATATGCAGGATTCAACGCCCACAATATACCCGGCATCTTGGCGATATTATATAAACCCATACCAGCAAGCACGATGAACCAGACCACCATAATGGGGCCAAACCATTTACCTATGCCCGCAGTACCTTTGTATTGCACAGAATACAACAACAACAATACCACCAAAGTGATTGGTACAACATAGGGGGTGAATGCGGGCGTCGCGACTTCCAGACCTTCTATCGCAGACAGCACTGAGATGGCTGGGGTAATGACACCATCACCATAAAATAGCGCGGCACCAAACAATCCCAAAACAAGCAAAGTGAAATGCCATTTTGAAGATTTGCCTACAGACTCCAATGCTAACGCCGTCAAGGCCATAATACCGCCTTCACCACGGTTATCTGCCCTGAGTATTAAAGTCACGTACTTGATCGCAACAATGATCAGCAGCCCCCAGACAATCAGCGAGACCACGCCAAAAATATTCGCCTCATTCAGGGGAAGACCATGTTCCTTTGAAAATACCTCTTTCATCGTGTAAAGAGGACTTGTACCTATATCGCCGTAGACGATGCCGACAGCAGCCAGAGTCAAGCCTGCAAGGCTGCTTTTAGTGTGTTGATTAGCCAATTGTGTACCTTGTTATTATTGGTGCATTGCACAATAGGTGAATTCGACCAGATTTTCAAGTAAGCGCGACAAAAAAAGGATGCTTGACAAGGATCAAATTCAAGCGTTGACTTTTTATGAAGATCTCATTTTTGTGCATACGCTTTCTACAATTCTTGTTATTTTACAAATTCATACAACGAGGGGTAAATCCAGATAAAAACTGGTTCCGGCTCCAAGACTGCTTTTAACACTGAGTTGTCCGTGCAAAATCGAAGTAGTAATGTTGTAGCAAATATTCAGCCCTAAACCACTGCCGCCCTGTCCGAGCTTGGTAGTAAAAAAAGGATCAAAAATCCTCTTTTGATTTTCTTCTGGTATGCCAGCGCCATCATCACTGAACGCGATCAGTACGCGCTGCGCATCCATCAGTGTGACATTGATATCCATATGGCCCGCCTGTCTTTTATCGAAAGCATGCAGGATGGAGTTTTCCACCAGATTGCTGATCACCTGCCCAAGAGACCCCGGGTAACTATCCATGTGAATGTTATACGGTACATTCACTTGTATGCTGTGCCCGGTTTGAGTGATGCGTATATTCAGGGTCGCAATGATGTCGTGCAAAACCTGGCGCAGATCAAAGCTGCGCCTGTGCTCAGACGTGCGGTCTACAGCCACCTGTTTGAAGCTGCTGACCAGAGTCGCGGCGCTACTCAATCCACGCATCAGTATCTCTGATGAGGTTTTGACTTCTTCACAAAAATTATTCAAGTCAGAGCGCCGCAAGGTTTGTCCTGCCAGCTTACTACTCAGATAGCGACTACCATCCTGTAAGGTACTGGCAACCAGCAGACAATTGCCTATGGGCGTATTGAGTTCATGTGCAACGCCAGCGACCAGTGAGCCCAGGGCTGCCAGCTTTTCCTGTGCCAGCAAATGCTCCTGGGTTTTTTGCAAGCGCATATATGCGTCCGCATTGCCAAGGGCAATCGCACCATAAGCACATAGCGAACGAAAGATCATCCGCTCTCTGTCACCATACACATGCTGACGCGAAGACTGTATGGTCATCGCCCCCAATATTCTGTCGCCAATAATCAGCGGTGCAAAAAGCATGCTGTGTACCATTTCCGTACCTGGTATCAGGCCGGGCAATTCATCTTCGGCTGCCAGCTCTATGACAACTTCACGGCGCTCTTTGACGCAACGTATTGAGTTAGACACCAGGCTGGACATATATACCGTATCTGGTTCTATCGGTATGCCATTCTCCACGCCAAAAGCTGAGGTCATGCTTTGCTGGTCGTCATCCATCATATAGATAACAAAGGCTGTGACATGCAATAAATCATGGACATGGCGATTCAATGCATCGAAGACCGCTGCAGCATCCAGGCTGGCGGTAATTTCCTGTCCTATGGTCCCCAATTTTTCCAGTACTACGCTGGTTTGTTGCAAGACTTCGGCACGCTGGGCTTCAGCAGTGGCCAGTTGACGCAGGTGTTCGCTTTCCGCCTTCATGCGTTCAGTCTGCTGGCTGAGTTGCATGGCATTCAGGCGATTGGCAGACGCACGGTTATGGCTTTTTTCACGGGCGGTAAGGGCAAGCTGACCAAATTCATAGGCTTCACGAAAACTGTCAGCAGCGGCATAGGCATGGGCTATTTCTTCATACAGGTCAGCAGGTATAGTAAAGCCGCTGATATGCCCGGCCAGATCCAGTGCCATGCGCAAATAATGCAAGGGGGCGCTGGCTGCCTGCATTTCTGCCGGTTCAGGCAAACTATGGCGCATATACAGAGCTGCGAGGACGCGCAAGACTTCTATATGCCGGTAACTATCGGTACTCTGGCGTGCAAGTGCCAGTGCTTCCAGTGCCGCCGCCAACGCTGCCTTGGCCTGCCCCTGCATGGATAAGGCATTTGCATAACCACGGCGTGATCCTATACGAAAATCCAGATGATTTTTTTTATCCGCCCAGGAGATCAGATCAAAGAAGCTAGTCAAGGCCATTGCATAATCGCCCATGTCCAGAGACAAGTCTCCCAAATAGCGCAGGGCCAGCAAATGCGAGCGGGAGCCTGCCACGCGTGCAACGATAGGCAAGGCATTTTCCAACATCTCTTTGGCAGCTTCCAAACGTCCCAACCGGCGCAAAGTCTCAGACATTTGTATCAGACAACTGGCAACGCTATTTGGCCAGCCAGCGGTCCGGGCCAGATCCAGGCCATCTTGTATCCATTGTAATGCTGACTGATGATCACTCATGCTGTTAAAGGCATCGCCAACATTGCTGGCGACATTGATCATGCGGCGCTTTTGCCCGTAATTCCGGGCAAATTCAAATACCTGTATGCCGCGCGCAGCTGACTCACCGAAGTCACTGGTGAGGGAGTAGGTGTACATCAAAAATTCATTGATATAACTGCGCATGAAAAGATCCGTACTCTGGCTTTCAGGATTGCGACTTTCGCCCCAGCGCTCCAGTGCTAACGGCAAATTGCGCAATACCAGTTGATTTGCCAGAAGGGATTCAGCCGCCACCTCGCGCATATAATCTTTGGCTTGACGGGCAAACTGCATGGCCTGGCCGATCTCAAACTCAACTACTGGTACTTCGCCTTTTTGCAAGCCAATACAGGCGAGCAAAAAACGTGCATCTGCAGTGCAACAGGCAGCCTCGGCAGATGCACCATCTGCAGCCAGCTGCAAAGCCAGGTTTGATAACTGGGCCGACTTATCGAACTCGCCGTACAACCAGGCAGCCTCAGCCCTGACCAGTACCAATCTGGACCGCATGAGCCTGAATTGCTCACTACCGGAATCTGTTTCAGGATGATTGGGGAAGAAATCGTTCAGCAGATGCTCTGCCGTTTGCGCCAGATACAAAGCTCTGGCAGTGTCACGCTGACGCAGATGCCAGGCCAGACATAGCTGCATATCCAATAATTCCATCCCTCGCAAACCTGGCAATTCGCGTTCCCATTGTTCTACTTCGTCATTGGTAACGAACATTTCCATGGGATGAAATTATATTGAGATTGGACGATTTTTAGAACTTGGGCATTACAGAAATAGTATCAGATCGAGGGGGAATTTGAAGTTAATCCGGTAGCCAGAGGTCTGCATTTGAAGAATATTGACAAAACCATATACTGAAAAGTAACACTGGCCTGCGTTCTCTACCTGAACGCAAGCCAGTCAATTAATTTTAAAGCAACTTAATTAAATTTCAAACAATACCCTGCAATGACAAGGAAATTCAATCCGCTTTTTTAGCTACCAGTGTCAAAATATCATAGGACGCCACCAGTTCATTGTCCTGATTGCTCACTTCCACATCCCAGGCTACCACGCCCTGCCCCACACCTTTGGCATCTTTCTTTTGCCTGTCTATCTTGCGCTTGCAAGTCAGGCGTGCACGGATAGTGTCACCTATCCCTACCGGTTTGATGAAGCGCAAGGTATCGAGGCCATAGTTGGCCAGGACAGGGCCGGGTGCAGGAGATACGAATAAACCGGCAGCCGCTGACAGCACAAAATAACCATGCGCAATACGCTTGCCGAAAGGGCTTTCTTTGGCAGCGATCTCATCAAAATGCATATAGAAAAAGTCGCCGGACAAACCGCCGAAGGCAACAATATCGGCTTCACTCACGGTACGTCTGTGCGTCAGCAAGGACATACCGATCTGCAAGTCTTCAAAATAGCGGCGGAAAGGATGAATGTCGGATTCCAGCACGGCAGCACCACGCACATGCTCTGCCGTGACTGCTGCCAGCATGGTGGGTGAACCTTGTACGGCCGCTCTTTGCAGATAATGTTTGACTGCACGACTGCCACCCAGTTCTTCACCACCACCGGCACGGCCAGGGCCGCCATGCTTCAATTGCGGCAAGGGTGAACCATGGCCGGTTGATTCTGGTGCTGACTCGGTATTCAATATCATCAAACGACCATGCCGTGCCGCCATATGCGGTATGGCTATGGTGGCGATATGCGGGTCTTTGGTGACCAGGGTAGCCACCAGGCTGCCGTTACCTTTTGCTGCCAGTGTCAGAGCTTCCTGTATGTCCTGATAAGGCATCAGGGTTGTCACCGGACCAAAGGCTTCAATCTCGTGCACTGCCCGATTTTGCATGGGTTGACGACAGACTATCAGGGTTGGGGAAACGAAAGCTCCCTGCTCAAGCCCTTCACCCTGCAATTGCGTGGGCACAGTCCCACCACAGATGATTTGATTACCCTCTGCCAGTTGCTGAATACTGGCGAGTACATCATGCTGCTGTGCACGACTGGCCAGCGGCCCCATGCGTACACCTTCAAGACGTGGATCACCAACGACAGTTTTCTCTAGCCTGGCGCGTATTTTTTCTGCCACCACATCCAGTTGTGCAGCAGGCACCATAGCCCTGCGTATGGCCGTACATTTTTGCCCGGCCTTGGCCGTCATTTCACGCACCACCTCTTTCACGTACAGATCCAGTTCTTCATCACCAGCCACCACATCTGGCCCGAGTATCGCGCAATTCAATGAATCAGCTTCAGCATTGAAGGGGATGGAACGACGCACGATATTCGAATGCACCTTCAATTGCGCCGCCGTGGCCGCAGAACCGGTGAAGGTAACAACATCGGTTTCTTCCAGCAAATCAAGCAGATTACCGGTGGAACCGATGATCAGTTGCAAGCTACCTTCAGGCAGTAAGCCACTCGTATGAATTTGCCTGACCAGGGCTTCGGTCAGATACGAGGTTGCTGTCGCCGGTTTGACGATGCATGGCATGCCCGCCAAAAAGCTGGGAGCAAATTTTTCCAGCAAACCCCATACCGGAAAATTGAAGGCATTGATATGCACCGCCACGCCCTGCCGCGGTACCAGGATATGCGTGCCAGAAAAATGACCCTGTTTACCCAATGGCATGGCGGGGCCTTCGTGCACCACATTCCCTGATGGGAATTCATTCGTGCCTATGCTGGCGTAGGCAAATACGGTACCTGCACCACCCTCTATATCTATCCAGCTATCACTGCGCGTCGCACCGGTGTGGGATGAAATGGCATATAACTCTTCCTTGTGTTCAGTCAGGTATCTGGCCAGTGTGCGCAAGATAGCGGCACGTTGCTGAAAGTCCAGCGCCAGCAAATTTTTCAGGCCGACCTGTTTTGCATAAGTCAGCGCCGCTCCGAAGTCCAGGGCTTCGGCATGGCTGGCGTAGATCGCGCTGCCATCGATAGCACTATGTAGAACTTGTTGAGCTTCCGCACCTGTCCACACACCAGCTATCCAGCTTTGCAAAATTTTCATGGATTGCTCTTCATTAGAAAGATGAATGAATCAGGACTTGGTGCTATAAACCGGCAAGCCTGCTGCCAGCACAATGCGCGGTCGGTTTTCTTCAACGGCGGTCAGCGCTTCGACTTCCTGCATACTGGCGAGTGAGCGCCGGGTCAGTGCATGGTATTGCGCGGTACCTTCCGTCTTCCAGGCGATTTCTTCATCGAGCAGGGACCGTGCAATGCGGGCTGGCGCACCCATGACCAGGCTGCGCGGCGGTACATTCATACCAGCCTTGACAAAAGACATGGCAGCGACGATGGATGATTCACCGATGACGGCCTTATCCATGACCACGGCATTCATGCCCACCATGGCGTTTTTTCCTATACGACAGCCATGCAATACTGCGCCATGGCCGATATGCCCGTCCTGCTCTACCACAGTGTCACTATCGGGAAAAGCATGGATGACACAGGTATCCTGCACATTCACACCTTCTTCCAGAATGATGCGGCCAAAGTCGCCACGCAGGCTGGCAGACGGGCCGATATAACAACCAGGCCCGACAATCACATCGCCAATCAGTGTCGCGCTGGGGTGTACATAGGCAGTGAGATGCACGACCGGTATCAGGCCGTCGATTGCATATATGGTCATGCTGCGTTCCTATCTTCAGACGCGTTCTATGATGAGTGCAATGCCTTGCCCCACACCTATACACATGGTGCACAACGCATAGCGGCCATTGATACGCTCCAGCTGGTTCAATGCTGTCGTCACCAGGCGCGCTCCAGATGCTCCTAGCGGGTGGCCTATCGCTATCGCTCCACCATTTGGATTGACATGTGCAGCATCATCAGCCAAACCAAGATCACGCGTGACCGCCAGCCCCTGCGCCGCAAATGCTTCATTAAGTTCTATGACATCCATCTGCGCCAGGCTCAACCCTGTCTGCGCCAGCAGTTTACGTGTAGCCGGTGATGGGCCAAAACCCATGATGCGTGGTGCCAGACCCGCTGTCGCCATACCGACGATACGTGCACGTGGTGTCAGGCCATGCTGTTTCACTGCCGCATCTGAAGCCAGCAATAAAGCACAGGCGCCGTCATTCACTCCGGATGCGTTACCGGCAGTGACTGTGCCATCCGGCTTGACCACACCTTTCAAACGGGCCAGCATGGCGATATCTGTATCAGGACGTGGATGTTCATCAGTAGTGAACAAAATCGCTTCACCCTTCTTTTGCGGGATGCTGACGGGAACGATTTCCCCTGCAAAAAAACCGGCAGCGTTGGCAACGGCCCAGCGTTGCTGGCTACGCAGGGCAAAGGCGTCCTGATCAGCGCGATTAATGCCAAATTGTTCGGCCACGTTTTCTGCAGTTTCCGGCATGGAATCGATGTCGTATTTTGCCTTCATCAGGGCATTCACGAAGCGCCAGCCTATGGTCGTATCTTCTATCTTTGCTGCACGTGAAAAAGCACTGTCGGCCTTGGCCATGACAAAGGGTGCTCGTGTCATGCTTTCCACGCCACCAGCAATGATCAGTGATGCTTCACCCGATTTGATGGCACGCCCACCTATGCCGATGGCATCCAGACTGGAACCGCATAAACGGTTGATGGTATTGGCTGGCACATCTACGGGCAAGCCAGCCAGCAGTGCCGCCATGCGACCCACATTGCGGTTATCTTCACCAGCCTGGTTAGCGCAGCCGTAGTACACATCATCGACCATTTTCCAATCGACACCGGCATTACGCTCCATCAATGCCTTGATTGGCAAAGCCGCCAGATCATCGGTACGTATGCTGGCCATGGCACCGCCGTAACGGGCAAATGGTGTCCTGACAGCGTCGCATATCCATGCTTCCATTTTCTTTCCTTTGTCTCTTATTTTTTGACTGGCTTACTTAATTACTCAAGCCTTTTTTCGATTGTCTACAACGCGCCTGGCCTTGCCCACCATGGTGCGTTCTATGCTGTTGGCTGGCAGTATGCTGACCTGGCAACTGACACCGATAAAGGTCTTGATATGGTGCTCAAGTTGCTGATGCAGTTGCCTCACATCCTGCTCTGACAAAGTGCCTGATACTTCAGGCCGTAGTTCAGCCACAATATCGAGCTTGTCCATATGACCTTCACGCGTCACCACCAGCTGATATTGTGGTGCCAGTTGCGGGTGTTTGAGTATCAGTTCTTCTACTTGCGTCGGGAATAAGTTCACGCCACGGATGATAAGCATGTCATCAGAGCGACCAGTGATCTTGCCCATGCGGCGCATGGATCTTGAAGTTGGCGGAAGCAAACGCGTCAGGTCGCGGGTGCGGTAGCGTATGACCGGAAAAGCTTCCTTGCTCAGTGAGGTAAACACCAGTTCGCCTTCTTCACCATCGGGCAAAACTTCTCCGGTTTCAGGATTGATGATCTCTGGGTAAAAATGGTCTTCCCAGATCACCGGGCCATCTTTGCTTTCTATGCATTCACTGGCGACACCCGGCCCCATGACTTCTGACAAGCCATAGATATCAATTGCATCAATACCTGCTCGCGTTTCGATTTCACTGCGCATGGCATCGGTCCATGGTTCGGCACCGAAGATACCTATACGCAGGGAGGTGTTGGCGGCATCTATGCCCTGGCGCGTCATTTCTTCTATGATATTGAGCATATAAGAAGGTGTGACCATGATGATGGATGGCTGGAAATCCTGTATCAGTTGTACCTGTTTTTCTGTCTGCCCGCCAGACATGGGGATGACAGTACAACCCAGTCGCTCTGCTCCGTAATGCGCACCCAGGCCGCCAGTGAACAAGCCATAACCATACGAGACTTGCACGATATCACCCGCACGACCACCAGCAGCATGTATTGAACGCGCCACCAGGTCTGCCCAGTTATCAATATCTTTTTGCGTGTAACCGACCACAGTTGGTTTGCCTGTCGTGCCGCTGGAGGCATGCACCCTCACCACGTTTTCACGTGGCACAGCAAACATGCCGAAGGGATAGTTGTCGCGTAAATCCTTCTTGCCAGTGAAGGGGAATTTCGCCAGATCAGCCAGGGTCTTCAAATCATCCGGGTGTACGCCCGCCGCATTAAAACTGGCGCGATAATGCGGGACATTGTTATATACATGCTGCAAGGTCCATTTCAGGCGTTGCAATTGCAGGGCCTGAAGTTCGTCCTTGCTGGCGGTTTCTATTGCATCCAGTCCTGCAGCTATTTTTCTGTCTGTATTGTCTGCCATGTTTTATCTCCTGCTCACTTATCCTGATAATGGCCTCTATGATAGGTTGCTACGCACAAGCTCATTTGGAACTGCGTTTTCTTGCAATACCAGACCTGGCACAACTTCCGCATTCAATTTATGTGACTTACCACGAAACAATGCGATCAATTGACCATTTTGATTCATCAAGCGCGCATCGTAAATGCCAGTGCGGCCTGTCAAAGATTGTTCTGTCGCAGTCGCGGTGATGACATCACCTTCGCGCCCTGGTGACAGGAACTCTATGCTGCAACCTGCGGCGACTGCCACTTGATTGCGGCTATTGCAGGCAAAGGCAAAAGCACTGTCGGCCAAGGTAAACAGATAACCACCGTGACAAGTCTTGTGCCCGTTCAGCATAGTCGGTTTAATCAGCATGCTGAGTGTTGCTGTGCCTTCAGCCACATGCACTATCTGCATATCCAGCCCGCGCGTCGCGGCATCGCTGGCGAACATCGCGGCGGCAGTGAGTTCTGCCATGTGCTGGCTGTCTTTGGCGACCTGCTTAGGTACTTGACTGGCCTCTGTTCTCATCTATGCTTTTCCTTAGATTGATCAAACCTACTTACCTACAAATTTTGGCGCTCGCTTCTCAACAAACGCCGCGACGCCTTCGCGATAATCTTCGCTTTGCCCCAGTTCACGCATCATGCTGGTTTCCAGTGTCAGTTGCTGTTCCAGGGTATGTTGCGGGCTGGCATAGATCGCCTGCTTGGTGAATGCCAGGCCCTTGGTCGGTGCAGATGCAAAATGTGTGGCCAAAGCCATGGCTTCGGCCTGCAACTGACCATCATCCACGCACTTCCAGATCAGGCCCCATTGCTCTGCCTGTTCAGCACTGATTTTTCCGCCCAGGAGGGCTGCGCCCATGGCTCTGGCAGTACCCAATGCGCGTGGCAGGAAGTAAGTTCCACCAGTATCCGGTATCAGTCCCAGCTTACAAAACACTTCAACAAAACTGGCAGAACGTGCAGCCAGCACAATATCGCAAGCCAGCGGCAGATTGGCACCAGCACCTGCTGCAACACCATTCACCGCGCAGATAACAGGGATGGGCAAGGCACGCAAGGCCAGTACCAGTGGTGCATAGTATTTTTCTACGGATGCACCCAGATCAGGTGGGGCACCATCTGCACTCACGGCACGGTCAGATAAGTCCTGGCCTGCACAAAAGCCACGCCCGGCTCCTGTCAATACCATTACGCGCACCGAAGCATTAGCACGTAACGTTACCAGTGCATCCTGTATTTCCAGATGCATGGCGGCGTTGAAGCTATTGAGTTTTTCCGGGCGGTTCAGGGTCAGGTGGGCGATGCCATCGTTGATGTGAAACAGGATGTGGGAATAGTCCATTCAATTCTCGCTATCAAAATCCAGGGTCAGGGTATCGCTGACAGGGAAGCTCTGGCAGGTCAGCACAAATCCGCGTGCCACTTCATAATCTTCAAGAGCATAATTCCTGTCCATATCGACCTTGCCTTCCACTACTTTGGAGCGGCAGGTAGAACACACACCGCCCTTGCAGGAATAACGCATATCATGCCCCAGCTTCAAGGCGGCATCCAGTACGGATTCCTTATCTTTTTCCATGTCGAAATGGGTATGATGACCATCCATGATAATCGTCACCGCACAAGATGATTTGCCTGGCAAAGGCTTGACGCTGGCGACATGCCGGTGCGCCGGTATGCTGGCGGCAAACAACTCGACTTTGATATGCTCTTTGGGCATGCCACGCTGTTGCAAGGCAGCACTGACTGCGTTCATCATTTCTTCCGGCCCGCAGATGAAGACGGCATCCATGTCGTCAATGCGTATCCATTGATCAAACAGGTTCAGGCATTTTTCTGCTGTGATGCGGCCATTGAACAAGTCTATATCTTGCTGCTCGCGGCTCATGATGTAGATCAGGTTCAGGCGTTGCAGATAGCTGTCTTTCAGCGCCGCCAGCTCTTCCTTGAACATGACTGTTGATGAGGCACGATTGCCATACACCAGAGTGAACTTGCTATGCGGCTCTGTCTGCAGTGTAGTCTTGATGATGGACAGCAAAGGCGTGATGCCACTACCTGCTGCAAACGCCAGATAGTGCTTTTCATGCTCGACAGCCAGTGGCAAATTGAAATGGCCCATGGCAGGCATGACTTCGATATCCATGCCCGTGCGCAAGCTGTCATGCACCCAGTTGGAAAATGCACCACCTTGCACGCGTTTGATGGCAACCCGCAATTGTCCATCCTGAACTGCAGAACAAATCGAGTATGAGCGCCGCACATCTTCGCCTGCTATCTTCGCGCGTAAAGTCAGGTGTTGTCCTTCACGATAGGCAAACTGCGCCTGTAAATCGGCAGGCACGGCAAAACTCAAGACCACGGCATCACGGGTTTCTGGCCGTATCTGGCTGACTGTCAGCGGGTAAAATTTGCTCATGTATGGTCGTCTCCTTTTATTCTTTTTTATTCTTATAATTCGCTCAGTGCGGTTTGAAATAATCAAAAGGTTCCAGGCAAGCCCGGCATTTGTACAGGGCTTTGCAGGCAGTTGATCCAAACTGGCTGATCAGTTGGGTATCGACAGAGCCGCATTGCGGGCAAGCAATGGCTGGTTGTACTTCGCGATAACGCTGTATGGATGAGATATCCACTACCTGTTGCTGTGGTGGTGCGATGCCATAGCCGCTGAGCTTTTGCTTGCCAGCTTCTGTCATCCAGTCAGTACTCCAGGCGGGTGACAATTGATAGACGATGCTGGGTGGCTTGATGCCATGCGCCTGCAAGGTTTTGCCGATTTCTTCGGCAATCACATCCATAGCGGGGCAGCCAGAATAGGTGGGCGTAATCGTGATCACGCATTCGACACCCCGCCACTCTACTGCACGGATAATGCCAAGGTCCGTGACCGAAATGACTGGGATTTCAGGGTCACTGACTTCCCCCAGCCATTGCCATATCTGCCCTGTACTGGCAGGTGGATTTTGCACATCGACCATGGCAGAAGCTACCATTGTGCCCCCGGATAGGCACGCTGCAGGAACTGCATTTCTGCCAACAGGTAACCTATATGTTCAGTATGCACACCTTGCTTGCCGCCCTTTTGCATCCAGCTATTGGCGTCAGGCAGGCGCAAAGTGGCGGCGTGCATGACGCCGGCCAGATGCGCATCCCAGACGGCTTTCAAATCTGAAGGCAAAGGAGCCATGCCTGCCGCGTGCATGGCGACATCGACCTCATCATCCATGAACATTTCACCAGTGAAGCGCCACAATTCTTCCAGTGCCACCTGCATCATTTGCTGGCTCAACCCCGTGCCATCACCAAGACGTACCACCAGATCGCTGCTGCGACGCAAATGGTAAGTGACTTCTTTCAAGGATTTTTCTGCGATAGCAGCTATCTGCTGATCAGTGGATTGCTTCAGCGCTTGCAAATAGTAATAATGCCAGGTATCAAACAGGAATTGCCGCATCAGGGTATCGGCATAAGTACCGTTCGGCTGTTCGAGCAATAAGAAATTATGGAAGTCGTGGGCATCACGCAAAAACGCCAGATCGTCTTCTGTACGGCCCTTGCCTTCGAGTTCTGCAGCATATGCATACCACAACCTGGCCTGGCCTATCAGGTCAAGAGCAACATTGGTCAATGCCATATCTTCTTCCAGCGCAGGACCTTTGCCGCACCATTGTGACAGCCGCTGGCTTAGTATCATGGCATGGTCTGCCAGACACAAAACATGGCTGTACTTGTGATTGAGCTTGTGATTCAACTTGTCCTCTGACATCTTAATTCTCCAGAATTATTTCGCTATGATGTATAGAAGGAGTTCGATTACAGATTCTTGACTTCATCAGGCATGGGGAAGAAAGTCGGATGACGGTACACCTTGCTATTCGATGGCTCAAACAGTGCTTCCTTATCGCCGGGGCTGCTGGCAAAAATATCGCCTGCCCTTGCCACCCAGATGCTGACGCCTTCATTGCGGCGAGTATACACATCGCGCGCATGGTTGATCGCCATCTCCGCATCCGGTGCATGCAGGCTGCCTACATGCTTGTGCGCCAGGCCGTGCTGGCTGCGGATGAATACTTCCCACAGAGGCCATTCTTTGCTCATGATCTGTCTCCAGTTTTCTTACGTACTTTTTTATGCACTTTTTTTATTTTGCTGCTGCTTGTCTGCATGCATCTGCAGGGCATCGCGGAACCATGCACCATCTTCATATGCCTTGACACGAGTACGCAGACGTTCACGGTTACAGGGGCCATTGCCTTTCAAGACCTGGTAAAACTCATCCCAATTGATTTCGCCAAAATCATAATGGCCGCGTTCTTCATTCCATTTGATAGCCGGATCAGGCAGTTGCAGGCCCAGGTATTCAATCTGTGGCACGGTCTGGTCCACCATGCGCTGGCGCAATTCATCATTGGAAAAAAGCTTGATACGCCATTGCGCCGATTGTGCGCTATTCACCGATGCGGCATCCGATGGACCAAACATCATCAGTGCCGGCCACCAGTAGCGATTCAGCGCATCCTGGGCCATGGCTTTTTGTTCTGGCGTACCGCGACACAGTGTCATCATGATGTCGTAACCCTGGCGCGCATGGAAGGATTCTTCTTTGCAGACACGGATCATGGCGCGTGAATACGGGCCGTAAGAACAACGACACAAAGGTATCTGGTTGATGATGGCTGAACCATCGACCAGCCAGCCTATAGCACCCATATCGGCCCAGCTCAGAGTCGGGTAATTGAAGATGCTAGAATACTTGGCTTTACCGGAATGCAGGTCGGCCAGCAGCTCATCGCGTGACACACCCAAGGTTTCGGCAGCACCGTAAAGATACAGACCATGCCCTGCCTCATCCTGGATTTTTGCCAGCAAGATGGCTTTGCGTTTTAAAGTAGGTGCGCGGGTCACCCAATTACCTTCTGGCAATTGACCAACGATTTCGGAATGGGCGTGCTGAGAGATTTGCCGTATCAGGGTTTTTCTGTAGGCGTCTGGCATCCAGTCTTTAGCTTCAATACGGATACCGGCATCAATGCGTACCTGAAAAGCACGCTCGGCATCGTTCAACTCTTCTGCAGTTTTGAGCTTGCTCAAGCCGGTCTCGACTAATTGTGCATACATGAAACACTCCTTGGCATCTTGAGGATGCGAACATGGAAGATTGATCTGCGTCAAACAATTATATGATACAGTTTTAATTGATGCTGAAGTTTTTTTGTATCATTTTAATTTTTGAGGAATTTGCCCCTCATTAGCTACACCATAGGTAAAATCTGGACAACAACCAATAACCACATACAATCACTTACACAGCCGCATGCTGACTAGCACTGCCATCCAAACCTGGATAGACCAGCAACTTACCAATAATCCGCCAAGGGCAAAGTCCCTGGTGATGACCGTATTTGGCGATGCCATTGCCCCGCATGGCGGTACGATATGGCTAGGTAGTTTAATCTCATTAATGAGTCATTTTGGCATTAATGACAGATTAGTACGCACCAGTGTCTTCAGACTGGCCGAAGAAGGCTGGCTGGAAGCCAAACGGGATGGTCGGCGCAGCACTTATCAACTGGCAACCGCCAGCTATGCCAGATTCCAGCATGCTTATAAGCGTGTATATGTGCCGCAAACTGGCAAGTGGGATCACTACTGGACACTGGTCATCATGAGCGGGGACGATACATCCCTCGGGAACAAAGCCAGTCTAAAAAAAGAATTGCTGTGGGAAGGTTTTCGCATGATTAATGCAGGCGTATTTGCCCATCCCCAGGCAGATACTGCAGCTTTGCAAAATGTACTTGGACGTACCGGCTTCGCCGGATTATGCACAGTATGTCGTGCCAGCGATTTGAATCTGCCAGATGCCCGCCCGCTACCATCATTGATTGCCAGCCACTGGCAACTGGATGAAGTGAATATCGCCTACAAGAATTTTATTGCAGCATTCTCACCTCTGAAAAACCTGGTGCAAGGACAGCATCTTCCCGAGCACGCTGCCTTTGTTATCCGCAGTCTGCTGATACATAGCTTCCGCCGCACTCAATTACACGACCCCAACTTGCCAAGCACTCTTCGGCCTGAGGGTTGGCTGGGCGATGAGGCGTACCGGCTATGCCGCGATCTTTACCGGGCTTGTTTTCGACCCGCAGAAAATTTGTTAAGCCAAGCCCTGGATCCTGAACATCGACAAGATAGTGGTTTGAGTTTACAGGAAAGGTTTGGCGGGCTTTTTTGAAGTCACGAATTTGCTTTATATCATTTTGGCTTGCTTAGTATTAAAACCACGCGCGCGTTGAAGTACCCGCTTATAGTCACGTCTTAGGCAGTTGCTCGGCAAGCGCAACAATGATGCCCTCAGGTCCCCGGATATAAGCCATGTTATACGTATTCTCATACTGCATTTCGCCAATCAGCTCTGCCCCGTGTTCAAGCATGCGGGCAACGACAGTATCAATTCCATCGACAGCGAACATTACACGGCGCAGGCCAAGCGTGTTCACCGGCGCATTTACCGGCCCAAATCTGATCGCGTCCGGCGTGTGAAATTTGTCCAGCTCAATCCCTAGTCCATCAGGCGTCCGCAACATAGCGAGAGTCGCGCGGACATCCTTGAGACCGATCAGATTTCCAACCAATGGGCCTTCGACTGTTGTCTCGCCCTCCAGCCTGAGGCCAAGCGCAATGAAAAAGGCTTTGACAGCTTCGAGGTCATCGACAACGATGAGGATGTTGTCCATACGTTTAATTGTCATATCCTTGCTTCCTCATTTAATTGTTGATGCACATACCCGCCGCACTTGATGTGTGACGAGTTAACAATCCGGGGTATTCATCGTCACACAAGAAGTTATCATAAAAATGACATGGGCTCTTTACAGGCCTGACATTTGGGAATGTTATTTCAATTAAATCACTCGGCAATCACATCATTTTTTATTGAGCGTAAATTGATACAGTAGATTTATGCTAAAGAGAAATAATACTCAAGTTGTAGCTACAAAAAAATGAACGTCTGTAAACCAATGAAGAAGTCGAATTAATGCAAATCCACAAGCGAGCATTTCTGTTGATCCGCGAACGCCACTAGGCTCCTGCCTGCGCAGGAGCGACAATTTGGAGGATTGTCATCTCAAGGTGGATATTGGTGTTCAAAGAGTTAGTTAAAACGATCAGGAGAGCGACGATACACGCATCCAACGCAAAAACTTGAACAGCAACTTTGCCGACAAGACTGGCGATGCAAGCAGTAAGCCGTCCAGATTGCAAGAGAGTTAGCCTAAACATCGTCGCTCCAGCGCAGGCACACTGCTGTCCGGAATAATATCCTTGACACAGCCATTAGAACAACCTCATCTGAATTTTGCTCATTTCCAGAATCTGTCGTCGTCGTTTTTTGTACAAACTGATATCGAGTTCAGGATGGTGGAATAAGGTAGCGCGGATCAGGCATAGACATTCCCATAGACTTTGTTTAAGTCCGTGGGTCTGTCTATAGAGAGCAATCAGTAGGTAACTAATCAGCGCTGTCAATAACTGGATGCGCACAGCATTTTCAGTGCGGCCAAAGAATTTTTTGACCTTCAAATGTTGCTTAATCCATTTGAAGAACAGTTCGATTTCCCAGCGCTCTTTGTAACGTTGCGCTATGGCCAATGCATCACTTGTCATGTCATTGGTCGCCAATACGAGTGGCGTAGCTTTATCGTTCCTGGCAATCGTGATGCGCCGCAGTGGTTTCTCGTAATGATGATTGATGCGTTTTCCACCTGGATGTTTGTGCTTGAAGCGAACCCATTGATCCTGTAGAACAATCTCTTTGGCTTCTTCTGGTATTGGCAGTTCTTGCTCGATGCGTACACCAGCATTGCATTTGAAGCGGCTGACGAACCATGCGCCGGTCATGCTGATGCGATACCACCAGTTGTAGTCGCAATACCCTTTATCAAAGACGTAGACGGCACCTGCGTGCAACGGGACATCAACTGCTTTCTCGACATCATTCACGTTGGGAGCGCTGATACTTTGCCAGACCGGTGCTTCTGCCTGAGAGGCATACAGCAAGTGAAGCTTGATGCCTTGTGTATGGCGGGTACGATTCTTATGCGTCCAGCGATCAAACTCTCTTCCTTTGAGGGTAATGGACGTCGAATCAAGCAGATAAAGTATTTGCTGGCTTTGTTTGCGCAGTTGCCTTGATACCTTCTGCATCAGCATGGCGACGACGTCGGTAAATACTGTATCTTTCCGGTTGCTATTGGCATCAGCCAGGGTCGAACGTTTAATTGGAGCGACACCCAAATGATAGTGGTGTGCCATCTGGCTATTGAAACTTGTCTCCAACGGACGTAATCCTGTGGCTCCGCTCAATTGTGCATAGATCATGGCGATCATATGTTCCCAATGGCCGAATTGCTTGATGTATTTGTCGCCATTATGCTTTTTGACGAGATGATCGAAGCTTGAGCGCGGCAACGCCTTCATTATTTCTTGAAATCTGGTTATCCTAAACATGTTGCAGGTCTGATTTTTAAGTTGGCAAACAGGGTTTTAACCCTTTAAATCAGTGCCTGCAACCCTTTTTGATCATGTCAACTGTTTTATTCCGGACAGCAGTGTGCCTACGCAGGAATGACGTGAATAAGATTGCCATAAAATCCAAGGCTGAGCAGCTCAAGAAGTATGATAATCACTTCAACTCAAACGCCTTCTTATCCCCCTTAAACCACCCCACCAAACCCGCAATAAACTCCTGTGCCCCATTCCTCTCAGCAGTCCTCAAACCATGACTGGCACCAGGAAATTCCACGAACTGAAAATTCTTTTCAGGGTGCTTCAGGAAATAATCCCGCAAGGCATGCCCTGATTCTATCGGCACACTTTCATCCTTCTCTCCCATCGCCGCCACCATGGGAATATCCAGGCTTGCGTACACACTCAAAGGATCAGAAAACAGATGTCCAGACCAATACGCATAAGGATGTCCAAAGAATTCTTTTTTCAAGCTCTTACCGTCCTTCCTGATCTCAGGATATACATGCAAAAAATAGTCGCGTGAAAACGGTTTTGCATAAGGTTCCACGCCACGGTCTGCAAAGATCAAAAATTCTTCACTCTGCTTCAAGCCGCCACTACCCGCTGTTGCCAGCCAGCCGATTTTCTTGCTATCTCTGGCGATGTAAGGAGCGACAGCTCCACCTTCAGAAAAGCCCAGCACAGCAATGGAACGCGCAGGCATTTTTTTCAGTTCAGGTTCTTGTTCGATGAACTTCAAATGATCCGACAAGCGCTGATCAAATTTGTCTGCTGCCTGAAATTGATTACTGCATTTTCTACCATCGGCGTTTTTGATGACATCAGGTTTTTCCAGATAATAGACATTGGCAGCTGCGGGGTAGCGTTCAAAAAATAGGGGCAGGCGCACAGAGAAATCATCGCAACCTGAGCCACTGACCAGGAGTATGGGCGGGCCAGCATTTGCTGCGGCAGCATCAGATAAATGATAGTAACGCCTTTGCTTGCCATCGATTTTTATGCTGTGTTCTTGCAGCACAGGTGCCGCCATCGCGGAAGCGCAAAAGAGTGCAATGGAAGCCAGAGCGATATGGCGAATGTGCGAAGAAATGGAATTGATATGCATGGGCATGCGTGATTTTCTTAAAATGAATCAAGAAAATATCACAGCCCTGGCAGCATTGCGATAAAAATAAAAATGGGGAGCAAGCTCCCCATTCCTTAAACTTGCCAAACTTGCGCATGCGATATTATCAATGCTGCGCACCACCACCCAGGTAGGCCGCCTTCACCGCCGGATCATTCTGCAAGCTGGCCGCTGGACCATGCACAGATATCCGGCCATTTTCCAGCACATAACCATAATCGGCCACGGCTAAAGCAGCCGCCGCAAACTGCTCCACCAGCAGCATGGTCGTACCCTGCTCTTTCAGGCGCACAATGATACGGAAGACTTCATCGACCAGGATAGGGGCCAGCCCCATCGATGGCTCATCCAGCAAGACCACGTCAGGATTGAGCATGACAGCTCTCGCCATCGCCAGCATTTGTTGCTCACCGCCAGACAGGGTGCCAGCCAGCTGATTCTTGCGTTCTTTCAAACGCGGGAATAATTCCATGGCTTTTTGCAGATCGCTTTCTATATCACCACGCGGACGGCTGCGGGTGAAACGCGGGAAGGCACCGAGCAACAGATTATCCGTCACCGACATGGTGGCAAACACGCGTCGGCCTTCTGGTGAATGCGCAAGACCTGCCCTGGCGATCTTGTGGGAATCCAGGCCGGTGACATCTTTACCAGCCAGGGTAACCGTACCTTCTTTGGGCTTCAACATGCCAGAAATCGCGCGCATGGTAGTGGTCTTGCCAGCTCCATTGGAACCTATCAGTGTCACGACTTTGCCCTTGGGCACGTCCATGGAAATACCATGCAAGACTTCGACCTTGCCATAGGCTGCATGCAAATTTGAAATAGTTAACATTGCTCTCTCCTTATGCTGCTGCGACTTCAGTGGCATCAGCTACGCTGCCACCCAGATAGGCTTCAATTACTTTAGGGTCGGCCTGTACGGCTGCCGGTTTGCCCTCTGCAATTTTCTGACCAAAATCCAGCACAGTCACAGTATCGCAAATCGACATGACCACATCCATATGATGTTCAATGAGGATGATGGTGATGCCATGTTCACGTATCTTGCGGATGATGGCGATCAAGTCCTTGATGTCAGGCGCAGTTAAACCAGCAGCAGGTTCATCCAGCAGCAAGAGCTGTGGGTTGAGACCCAGTGCGCGGCCAATTTCGAGCAGGCGTTGCTTGCCGTAGGGCAGATTACGCGCCTCTTCATTCGCCAGGTCAGCCAGGCCGACAAATTGCAAAATGCTTGCTGCACGCGCTCTTGCCTGCTGTTCTTCACGCAAATATCGCGGCGTATGCAACATGGCATCCCCGACATTGCTGCGGAAGGTACTGTGCAAACCAACCAGGATGTTTTCTGTTGCCGTCATTTCACCAAACAGTTGCACGTTCTGGAAAGTACGGGCGACACCACCCAAAGCAATCGCTGACGGAGTACTGCCGGAGATGACTTTGCCGGCAAACTCCACCACCCCATCAGTAGGTTGATAAATACCGGTCAGCACATTCATCATGGTACTTTTACCGGAGCCGTTAGGGCCAATCAAACCATGTACCGTACCTTTATGGATTTGCAGATCAACCTGGTTCAGTGCTTTCAAACCACCGAATTGCATGAGAATTTTCCTGCCTGTCAGCAGGACACCCATGCGGGCATCGCTGGCATTGACGATGGCATTTCCGGCATTGCTCTCGGCGCTTTCTGCATTGATGATGAGATGTTGTTGCCCCTTACCCAACAAGCTGTTGACGAAACCGACAATGCCATCCTGCAGGTAATACACGACAAACAAGGTCATCAAACCAAAGATGGTCAGACGCCAGTCGGTAATGTTTTCCAGCTTGTAGGAGAACAAGGCCATGGCCACAGTCGCACCGACGGGCACGATGAGTTCCCTGACTGTCTTGCGTTGTTTGGCGATGGCCGCGCTACCTGCGATGACGGCGATCACTGCGGCTACGGTTGCGATCTTGCGGAACAGTTCAATATCGGCCAGCAGCGATGGCAACATGACGACGATCAAGGCACCCAGCAATGAACCGGTACGTGTCTTGCGCCCGCCCATGATGACTGCCAGCAAGAACATGATGGTCAGTTCAAAGTTGTAAGTATTCGGTGAAATATATTCTTCCGAATATGCATACAGGCTGCCTGCCAGACCAGCCAGTGCCGCACTGATGACGAAGGCAATGACTTTGTACTTGTAGACTGAAACACCCATGCAGTCAGAAGCGATCGGGCTGTCACGCAAGGCCTGGAAAGCACGGCCATAATGAGAACGTAAAACGCGGTGAACCACGATCAGTGCCAGCACCAGCATGATGGCCACCAGATAGAAGAAACCAACCTCATCCAGCTTTTGTCCAAAGATGACAGGCTTGGTGAGTTTGATGCCCATCGGCCCCTCAGTCAGGAAACTCATTTCATTAATGAGTATCTGGATGATGGTACCAAAGGCCAGTGTCACCATGGCCAGATAAGGCCCGGTCACACGCAGTGCAGGCAGGGCCAGCAAGGCACCAAAAACCGCCGTGACGGCGATACTGCAAGGGATGGCGACAAACACCGACATGCCGAGCTTGAACACCAGCACGCCCGTTGTATACGAGCCTATGCCAAACAAGCCAGCATGACCGAGAGAGACCTGGCCAGTGTAACCGACCACGATGTCCAGGCCAAACAGGAGGATGGCGTAGATCAGTATGGTCTCAGCCAGGTGCAGGTAGTAAGGGTTGTGCATCACCACGGGTGTCAGCGCCAAAGCGCCTATACCGAGGACGGAAAGTGCGAGAGTCTGCTTATTCATTTCTAGACCTTACACTTTCTTGATGGCAGCTTTGCCAAACAAACCGGCAGGTTTGACGGCCAGCACCAGCAGCAATAACACCAGGCCCGGTACTTCCTTGTAACCGGTGGAGATGTAGAAGCCAGTCAGAGTTTCAGCAATGCCCAAAATCAGACCGCCGACGATGGCACCTACACCAGAAGTCAGGCCGCCGATAATCGCCACGGCAAAGGCTTTCAAACCGAGTGCCGAACCCATGGTCGCACCGGTCAGTGTCAAGGGTGCCACCAGCACACCAGCAAAGGCAGCGGTTGCCGATGACAACGCATAAGAAAAGGTGATGACCATGCTGGTATTGATACCCATCAGGCCAGCGGCATCCCTGTCATTCGATGTCGCCACAACGGCCTTACCGTAAATTGATTTGCGGTTAAAGAATTCAACAGCCAGCATCATCGCCAGTGCACCAAGAACTACCACGACTTGCATGGCTTGCACATTTGCGCCAAATACTTGAAATGGTGCGGCAGACAAAGGAGACGGGAAAGTCAGGTCATCCTTGCCCCAGATATTTTCTGCGACGTTTTTGAAGATGATGGCGAGCGCGATGGTGGACATGATCCAGCCAAATTCTGATTTGATCTTGATGGCTGGACGTACCCCTATCCATTCCACGACCATGCCTTGCAGGCCACCAAAGAGCAGGACTATCGGTATCATCACCCAGTAATTCATATAAGGGCCACCGTGCACATTGCCGACTACACTAAGGCCTACCAGTGCACCCAGCATCAGCGCTTCGCCCTGACCAAAGTTCAGGGTACCTGAAGTCGCAAATGTGAGTTGATAGCCGAACGCGATGACAGCATAAATCATCCCCAGGGCAATGCCGCTGAAGACGAGCTGAAGTAATATTTCCATGTTGTTTCACCCGTGGAGTGCAGCCTGCCAGGGCCCTCCAAAACATATTGGGGAACCTGGCGGCTGTCTGTCTGAATAACAAGCCCGGCGCCAAGCAGGCGGCTGAGCTATGGGCTGGCGTAAGCCAGGGACAGTTGTTGTGCCCTGCCTTTATTTAGCCTGGACGATCTGGCCAGCTTTGGCCAGGCCCATGACAGGCATGCCAGATTTGATGGCTTCGTGATCGTCATGCGTGAAAGGCTTGTTATAGGTGGTGATCACACCTTCCACTTTTTCATTCAAATTTTCCAGTGCTTCACGCACTTTGACACCATCTGTGCCACCAGCTTGTTTGATGGCCGCAGCCAACAGGTAAATCGAGTCATAGCCCTGTGCGGCAGAGACTGCAGAAGGCATACGCTCAATCTTGTACGCCTTTTGATAAGCTTCGATGAAGGCCTTGCGCTTAGGTGTATTAGGGTCTTGAATAAAGGTTTGCGGCATCATGGCACCATCACCATTTTTACCGGCATTGTCGAGGAAATTACCCATGGATAAAGTCCAGCTGCCTATCATCGGCACTTTCCAGCCCAGCTTTTCCATGCCATTGGCAATTTGCGCCAGTTCAGGGCCTATGCCGTAGGTCAGGATGGCTTGTGCACCGCCCTGCTTGGCTTTCAATAACTGGGCTGTCATGTCGACATCCTTGATATTGAATTTTTCCACAGCGACTGCTTTGATGCCTTTGGCACCCAGGGTTTTTTCCAGATCTTCACGGCCCAGTTGGCCATAATTGGTAGAGTCAGCCAGGATGGCGACCTTGGTGAATTTATTCTTGACGACGGCTTCATCAACAATCATGGCAGATTGTATGGTGTCATTGGCTGCCGTACGGAAGATATAATTATCCTTGTGTTCAGGCGCCACAAATTGCTTGGTGACCACACTGCCTGTAGCAACATTATTCAGGACAGGGATTTTTGCTTCTTGATAAAAACGCTGGGATGCCAGTGCTACACCGGTATTGATATAACCAACCGTGGCAACCACTTTTTCTTTGTTGATGAGCTCTTGTGCCACCTGCACGCCGCGTTCATTTTTTGCTTCATCATCACGTTCGACCAATTGCAACTGTCGGCCCAGCACACCACCTTTGGCATTGATTTCACTGACGGCGAGTTTGACGCCATCACGCATGGATACGCCCATAGGGGCAGAACCACCAGTGAAAGGACCAGCAACACCGATCTTGATAGGCTCTGCTGCATTGCTTGCAGCGGCCATGCCCAGAACTATGGATGCGACTAGGGTTTTGACTTTGTATGACATCTTGGTCTCCTGATTTTTTATGTGGGTACTTCAAAAAATAAATTCATGAATTACCGATATAAGTTAGCAGGAAACCGGAAAAAGCTCAGACTCCATTCTACTTAAGTAAAACTACGCAAATGTTTGAGGGGGCAGCTCGGCGCTATGAGCAGGTGGCCGCAAAGCCTTATGCAGCAACGGTTTCCAGTATCCTGATGAATTTTTTGGAGGCAAAAATACGACACTGAAACAGGAGAGAGGAAACTCTTTCAAGCCTTCGATGAAAGATTTTCATGTGAACAGCAACAGACAGGGGAATTGACGACAAAACTGCTGCAAAAAAATTGCAGGCTTTTCATGTGAGTATGTCTCTCCGGCCAGGCAGACACGCTGCTTGGCCGTCACATATATGCTTACTTCAACAGGCTGAATACTTTGCTGATAGCCTTGCTGCCAGCGCCCAAGGGGTCCTGGCGGATAGCTTTTTCTTCTTCGGCGATCATCAAAAACAAGGCATCCACGGCTTTTTGCGTGACGTAGCCTTCAACGGTAGCTTCTTGCTGGGACACAGCACCAAACTTTTGTGCCTGACCCATGATGGCATTGTATTTGGCTGACAAACCGGCCTTGTCGGTCACGCCTTTGACCATAGGCAAGAATTTGGCGCTTAAAGGTGTGGAGGTTTTTTCCCTGAAAAAATCAGTGACTGAAGTTTCACCACCAGTCAGGATATTTTTTGCATCAGTCAAAGACATGGATTTGACGGCATTCACCAGCAAGGGCTTGGCCATGGGCACAGCTGCTTCTGCCGCGCGGTTCATGGAGACTACCAATTCATCGAGTTGCTGGCCCTTGCCTGTCATTTGCAAAATCGGGCGGGCTTTTTCGAGTATGGAAGGTAACTGGATCTTGACCTTGTCATTATTCAGGAAGCCGCCATCAACTCCCAGCTTGCTGACTGCGGCGGACGAGCCCTTGTCCAGCGCCGCTTTCAAGCCAGTACTGGCGTCCTGATTGCTGAGATCAGCAAAAGAAATAGCGTGCGCTGCTGCAGTAGCGAATACCAAACTACTGGCAACCAGCAGGCGGGCAAATAAAGTTGAAATGGATGGCATGGTTTCCTCCTGATAAAGAGTTGGTATTCTATACAAAGCGCCGTCTATATCCTGAGTTTGAAAGTACAAATTATGTAAATAGACGATTTGCCAGAGAATGCAGAAGAAAGATATAGAGCAAACCAGAATGATTCAAGAAGTAGATTCAAGAAGTAGACTCACGAGGTAGGCTCAAGAGATAGTTAAGTGACTCCTAGATTTCATCCACCATGTATAAGCGCCTGTGCTCGCGCATGGCATAACGGTCTGTCATACCAGCGATGTAGTCGGCAATTTTTCTGACTTGCAAATGCTGGCTTTGCTCTTCCTTATCCGCCTGGCCAAGCTGATAATCTGGCGACAGCAAATTCGGCTGGGCATGCAAGGCATCAAACAATTCGGTGATGGTACGCCTGGCTTTGAAGGTCATGCGGTTGACCTGGTAATGGCGGTACAGGTTTTCAAACAGAAATTGCTTCAGGGTTTGCGCTTCCTGATACATGTTGTCTGAAAAGGCGATCATCCTTTCCATATTGCGCACGTCATCAACTGAGCCTGGTTGGCAGTCCTGGATCTTTTGCGCCGAAGTCTGTATCAAATCAACGATGAGGGTATTGATCATGCGGCGTATAGTCTCGGCGATGCCACGGCGACCACTGATGCCGGGATAGGTGGCATCGACAATCGCCCGGTGGCGCGCGTAGATATCGACTTCGAGCATCTGCGACTCCAGTAACAGGCCGGAGCGCAGGCCATCATCAATATCATGATTATTGTAGGCGATGGAGTCTGCCAGGTTAGTGACTTGCGCCTCCAGCGACGGGCGTTTTTTATCGATAAAGCGCTGCCCTACATCGCCCAGCAATCTGGCATTCGTGATGGAACAATGTTTGAGTATGCCTTCGCGGGTTTCATACGTCAGGTTGAGGCCATCAAAAGCGCCGTAGCGCTCTTCCAGTTCATCGACCACACGCAGGCTTTGCAGATTATGTTCAAAGCCGCCAAAGGGCTTCATGCAGGCATTCAGGGCGTCCTGACCAGCGTGACCAAAGGGAGTGTGGCCAAGATCATGCGCCAGTGAGATAGCTTCCACCAAATCTTCATTCAGGCGCAGGTTGCGAGCTATCGAGCGGCCTATCTGCGCCACTTCCAGGCTATGCGTGAGGCGGTTACGGAACAGGTCGCCTTCGTGATTGACGAAAACCTGGGTCTTGTATTCAAGACGGCGGAAGGCTGTGCTATGGATGATGCGGTCACGGTCGCGCTGATATTCACTGCGCGAGGAAGATGACTCTTCGGTGTAACGCCGCCCTCGCGAGCTGGCAGATTGTGCTGCATAGGGAGCGAGGTGGGCGTCGGTGAACATGGTCGTTAATTGATGATGCAACTACGCAGGGTTTCCAGCAAAATCTCTTTGGGAACCGCGGTGATGTGTGCCTGCCCCAGGGGTTTTAACAAGATGAATTTGATTTTACCGCCTTCGTTTTTCTTGTCGACTTCCATCAGTTCCAGCCAGCGTTCTTCGCCAAGATCAGGAGCTACACCGGGCAAGCCAGCAGCTTCCACCACTTGTTTGATACGGGTCTTGGTCACATAGTCGATATATCCCAGACGACAAGATAAATCAGCAGCCATGACCATGCCACAGCCGACGGCTTCGCCATGCAGCCATTTGCCATAGCCCAGGCCAGATTCGATGGCGTGGCCAAAGGTGTGGCCAAAATTCAGGATGGCACGCAAGCCGCCTTCACGCTCATCCTGATGCACGATATCGGCCTTGATTTCGCAGGAACGCAAGATCGCATGGGTCAGCGCCTTGGGTTCTTTGGCACGCAAGGCTGGCATATTGGTTTCTATCCAGTCAAAAAAAACAGGATCGATAATCGCGCCATGTTTGATGACTTCAGCCAGGCCGGCGGAGAGTTCATTGTCAGGCAAGCTTTGCAGGCTGCCGATATCTGCTATCACGGCCTCGGGCTGGTAAAACGCCCCTATCATATTCTTGCCCAGAGGGTGATTGATACCAGTCTTGCCACCTACCGATGAATCAACCTGGGATAACAAGGTGGTCGGAATTTGCACAAAAGGCACGCCGCGCATATAGGCAGAGGCGGCGAAGCCTGTCATGTCACCGATGACGCCACCACCAAGTGCCAGTAAAGTGGTTTTTCTATCGCATTTATGTTCGAGCAGGGCGTCAAAGATCAGCATCAGGCTGGCCCAGTTTTTTTGCTCTTCGCCATCGGGCAACACCACGGACAATACTTCCTTGCCAGCAGCACGCAAGGCGGTTTCCAACGTAGCAAGATAAAGAGGGGCAACAACCGTGTTGGTGATGATGACAGTTTTCTTGCCCTTGATTTTCGACTGCAGGAACTGGCTATCAGATAACAGAGAGTTACCTATGGCAATGGGATAACTGCGTTCACCCAGATCCACATTCAGGAACGCGCTGGTAGTACTGGTGCTGGCGGTGCTTTGGTCTGACATATTTGTTTTGCTATTGCTCAGTAGGGCGTCAGGAATATCGCATAATTTTTCCTGGGCTAATTTGTCCAGTACGGTTTGCACCAGAAATTGTACATTGGGCCTGCCGGTCTCAATGCTGATATGGGCAACTTCCTGATAAAGGGGAGCACGCTGGGATTCCAGCTCTTCGAGTTTCTTGCGCGGGTCTGCCGTGCGCAAAAGAGGACGATTCTTGTCGTGGCGAGTACGCTGCAAAATGCTGTTTATACCAGCACGCAAATAAATGACAATGCCGCGTTCATGCAAATACTTCCTGCTCTCTGCATTCAACACGGCACCACCACCTGTGGCTAAGACTATGTTTTCTTGCCCAGTCAGATCACGGATCACGTCCGCTTCCCGCTGTCGAAAACTGGCTTCGCCTTCAATCTCAAAAATCACGGGAATTGAGACACCTGTACGTGCCTCAATTTCGTGATCAGTATCAATAAAACGTTTATTGAGTTTTTTTGCCAGAGCCCGGCCAACCGTGGTTTTGCCGGAGCCCATCAGGCCTACGAGAAAAATGTTCTTCAAAACTGTTTACCTGGCTTAAGACTTTTGCTGACTTCTCCTGAGCATTGACGCTCAGGAGAGTATTTCCGGCTTGAAGCAAATAACAGCTATTTTGTAGAAATTTTCCGCTTCAGGCTAACCGTCAGACCGTATTAACAGCCAGCACCACCATTCAAGTCCTTGATAGTCATTACGCTGGTTGTTGTTACATTAAGACTATCCTTGACCGTAATAGTCACTGCTGTATCAGCAGCCACGCAACGTGTACCCTGAGTACCCAGACTTACATTTACGGTACGGCCAGTGAATGTCAGTGGATTCAAAGGATCAGGGCTGGTACCTGTAACAGCGGACAAAAGCGTGTTGTTGGTAAATACCTGGAACGGTCCGTTACCACCTGAGACAGTCAACGGAATAGTTGCGTTATTTGTTTCATTGATATTCCAGACTGTCGGACTCAGGAACATATTAGATGTTTGAGCAACAACCGTTATTGCAACAGTTGAAACTGTACCTTGCGCATCAGTGACAACAACGTTTGCAGTACCAATCCTTGCCAAAAAGACAGTAACATTACCCGCACTAGGCAGCGTCGCACCAGATGTAACTGTTGCATTACCCGGAACACTGGAAACTGCCGTGTATGGAGCACTACCGCCATCAACCCTGATGGTAACAGAATCCCCAACAAACCCGTTGATTGATGTTGGTGCAACAGAAAGTGCTGAGTTAGTACCCGATATGACGTTCACAGTAATAGTAACTGCTGCCCCGACACTATCAACCAATCGAACAGTGGCAGAACCTGGAGCAACACCAGTAATTGTCATCGTAGTACCTGCTACAGCGACCGTTGCTACCGAAGTATTGCTGCTGGTCGCCGCATATGGTGCAGTACCGCCGCCAACCAGGTAAGTCGGTGCAGAACCAGGCGCGATAGTGACCGTAGCGGGTGCAGAAGTATAAAGAGCAACTGTCGCTCCATTACCAACACTGACAACAATGGTAACCGAACCACCGGCAGCATCTTTCACGACGATGTTGGCTGTACCGGTCGCCAAAGCAGTAATGGTAAAAGTACTGCCAGTGAGTGTTGCCGTCGCAATCGAAGTATTGCTACTGGTGACTGAGTAAGGTGCAGTACCACCACCAATTTGGTAGGCAGGACTGGCACCAACTGCGATAGTTACAGCACCAGGTGCCGTAGTGAACAGGGCATTTACGTTACCAGAGCCGATTGTCACATTCACATTGATGATGGCACCGGCAGCATCACGTAGCACTACAACTGCTTTGCCAGAACCTACACCAGACAAGGTCAGGCTATTGCCAGATGCGGATGCTGTGACGACCGAGGTATTGCTGCTGGTCGCAGTGTAAGGAGCACTTCCACCACCCAATACATAAGTACCACCACCACCTGCAGTCAAAGTAATATCATTAGGTGCTGTTGTGTAGAAAGCGGCACCAGAACCAACGGTGACCGTAATCGTAACGGTGGCGCCCAGACTATCCTTAACGATAACTGATGTTGTGCCAGCAGAAACACCGCTGATCGTGAATTTATTGCCGTTGATACCTACACCCGCGATCTGGGTATTAGCGCTGGTGACAGTGTAGACCTGGCTACCACCACCAATAGTAAATGTCGGGCTGGATGTACCTATACCAACAGTCAGTACAGCCGGTGCAGAGGTGAACAGCGCTGCCGTTGAGCCTACTGTGACCTTGATAGTGACATTACCAGATGCTGCATCACGAAGAATGACGTTCGCAGTACCAACACCCACACCAGTAATAGTCAATTTTGTGCCTGAGATATTAGCAGTTGCAACGGCAACATTGCTGCTACCCACACTATATGGACCGTTACCACCACCAACCACATAGGTGACAGCCGAACCGACACCGACGTTGATATCAGTGCCAGCGGTTGAAAACAGAGCGTCAACAGAACCGATAGTAACGGCTATGCTAACCAGCCCGCCAATAGAGTCACGTACAGTCACCGTTGCTTTACCACCGCTAACACCAACAATAATGAAACGATTTCCAGAGACAACTACGTCCGCGATCTGATTATTGCTGGAGCCAACGGTATATACAAGGCTACCACCACCTATCGTATATTCAGCCGATTGTGCACCAACAGCTACTGTCACTGTGTCTGGCGCATTGGTGAACAATGCCAGACCACTACCAACGGTCACTTCTATGGTTACAGCAGCACCCGCGGCATCTTTTACCGTTACGATTGCTGTACCGCCGCCGCCGCCCTTGATCGTCAAGGTTTTGTCAGACACTGTGACAATAGCAGCGCCATTACTGCTGTTTGCAGAGTAACCAGGAACACCACCACCAATGGTGTAAGTTTGGGTTACCCCGGGCGCTATGGTTATTTTGTCAGCAGCTGTCGTAAACAACTTGGCACCGTTACTTGTATTGCCAGCTGAACCACCGCCGCCGCCACAAGCCGTCAGGCCTATCAGTAAGATCAGTGCGAATAAACCGCGAATATACTTCATCATGAAACACCTATATTTTTTACGAATTCAGAAAATCGGTTTGCCATTCAATGACATGCATCTCAAGCCCAGAACTCTTTATTGTTTGTTGCTAAATTTCTCTGCAACAATCTTGGGAGTAATAAAAATCAGCAATTCAGTTTTGTCATTCGTGCGACCAGTGGTTTTGAACAAATTGCCAAACAATGGAAGGTCGCCAAAGAACGGTACTTTTGTCACACTATCGCGCTCAGTTTGCTGGAATATACCACCCAACACCACTGTGCCGCCATTTTCAACCAGGACGATGGTTTTTACTTCTTTGGTATCAATCGCAAAGCCTGCCCTGGTTTCTTGACCAACGCTGTCTTTATGAACATCAACATCAAGGATGACATTTCCATCCGGGGTAATTTGCGGAGTAACTTCCAGTCTCAAAGTTGCCTTACGGAAGAAGATTGATGTTGCACCACTTGAAGTCGCGACTTGATACGGCAATTCTGTACCTTGTTCTATCGACGCTTTCAATTGGTCAGCAGTCACAACGCGTGGACTTGACACTATTTTACCCTTGCCATCTGCTTCCAGGGCTGACAATTCCAGATTCAGGAAACGGTTAGCGGCTGAGGAAAACAGACTGACTGCCAGACTACCTGCATTTAAACCATTAATACCAGCTGCAGGCAAGCTCACAAATTGCGTATTTGGGATAAAACTTTGATCAGTAACTTTAGCTTGCAGTGTTTGCTCACCAACGCCCAAGTAGTTACCGGTAAGAGCAACCCGCTGATTTCCCGCCAGTTGGTAACCAGTATTACCGCCACTCAGGCCACGCAAATCCGCAAAACCCAGTTTGGCACCGAGATTTTTACTGAACTTATCATCGGCCTCAACAATACGCGCTTCTATCAATACCTGTCTTGAAGCAATATCAGTTTTAGCGATCAATTTACGGACTTCTTCCAGTTTGGAAGGAATATCAGTAACAAACAATTGATTGGTACGAGGTTCAATTACTGCGCTACCACGCTTGGACAAAATGCGGTTGGTACTACCACCATCCACACCAAAGACCAATTTAAAAGCTTCAGCTTTTTGATAGTTAAGTTGGAAAGATTCTGTTTTTACTGGTTCCAGTTCAGCGATCTGTGCTTTTTGCTCAAGTTCGAGTTTTTCTTTGGTTAATAACTCTTCTTTTGGAGCGATCCAGATAACAGAACCATTTTTGCGCATGTCCAAGCCCTTGGACTGCATGATGATATCGAGTGCCTGATCCCATGGCACGTCTTTCAAACGCAAAGTAATCGTCCCATTCACAGTGTCACTGGCAATAATATTGAGGCTGCTGACTTCAGCAATAATCTGCAAAATGGCACGAATTTCAATATTCTGGAAATTGAAAGACAGACGCTCGCCACGATAGCCTTGCGTACCCTGTGTCAGCTTGTTCGGGTCTTCCTTGATCGGTTTTACTTCAACCACAAACTGGGTGTCACTCTGGTAAGCAC
The DNA here is from genome assembly GCA_016200895.1 of Burkholderiales bacterium. Lineage (GTDB taxonomy): Bacteria > Pseudomonadota > Gammaproteobacteria > Burkholderiales > Burkholderiaceae_D > Undibacterium. The sequence continues at coordinate 32,340 of JACQDX010000033.1, read as the reverse complement.
TATGTTCCCACAAGCCGGTAGGCTCAATGACCATGCGGACATTTTCACCATTTGGCGTGGTCGTGATCAATTGCACAGGTGAACCATAATCAGCCACGTCAAGACGACGGCGCAAAGACTCTGGCAGGCTGACCTTGAGGAAATCCACAATGATTTTTTGCCCTTGCTGACGGATATCAACCGCAACCTGATCCAGCGGCAAATCAATAACGACACGGCCTTCACCTGCTGCACCACGACGGAAATCGATATCACGCAAAGCACGTTTTGCCGCAACTGCTGGCTGTACATTGACTGGCAAACCTTGGGAATTGACTGCAGTTGCAACACCACCAGAAGCATCAATAGTGACAATCAGAGAATTGCCGTCAATCGCAGTTGCATAATTGAGTGACTTGTTCAGATTGAAAATCAGGCGGGACCGCCCTGTTGCCTCAATAAGATTAATTGCCCTTAAATCGCCCATATTCATTTCGAACGACGACTTACCAGTGTTATTGCTGACGTCGGCAAAATCGATGGCGATCCTGGATGGATTAGCAATGGCAAAACCCAGAGGAAGTTTTTCCAAAGGTTTTTTCAAGGTAATCTTGACGATAATGTTCGCCCCTTGCTGGTTAGCAGTTAACGATTCTATCGAATTCGTCTGGGCAAAAGCCACACTGCAAAAACCAAGCAACGCAAATAAAATAAATTTGACCACTTTGGCGCCCCTTATACTTGTATTTATCAACGCATTCATTTCTTTGCCTCCTGCAACTCTAACTTGGATAGCCGCTCAGTCCAATCACCTGCCGCATCCTGAACCGTTTCTTTGATTTCGATATCACTCTCCGAAATTTTTGTAATCAGTCCCAAATTCTGACCTAAATAAGACCCTAACTTGACTTGATACACTGTCTTATCGACTTGCACTAGGGCATATACCATCTTGTTTTTCTCGATTGTGCCCACCATCTTCAAGCTATCCATGGGAAATGATTCGAGTGCCTCCCGTGGTCTTTCGAGGTTGGGCTTGATACCATTACTTGACTCAGCCTTAAGACGTGCAAGCACTACCAGTAATTTGGCAGGATTAAAGGGCTCGATACTTTCTTTGCCGCCATATGCAAATGGTACATAAACTTTTGGAGGACTGAGTTTGGGGATAACCGCTTTTGCCTGCTTTTGTTCTGTATTCATCCAGGCACGCAACTCTGTTTCCTGACTATCACCGCATGCGGATAAGGAGAGCACAAGGAGTAAACCAAGCACAGGTCTAATGACGATGTTCTTCATTTTTTAGGCTCCTTTTTCTTCTTTTCAGCCTGATCCAGAACTTCGTCCCTATTCAAATAACGGAATGTTTTCGCTGTCACATCAAGTATCAAAACACCATCCGGATTACGGGTGATATTCAGATTATTCAAAGTAACAATCCTTGGCAACTTTGCAATATCAGCAACAAATTGCCCGAGATCGTGATAATTGCCCTGAATCTTGATGGCAATAGGTAATTCTGCATAGTAATCTTTTACGGCTGGCAAGCCTGGTACAAAAGAGTCAAAAGCCAATCCACGGCCTTGACCGGCCTGATTAATATCAGCCAGGAGAGCCGCCATTTCTGCCTGACTAGGCAATTGCTTCTCCATTGTGGCGACATACTGTTGCACCAGCTTGCGTTGTTCTTTCAAGGCATCCAGATTAATCGCCTGTTGCAGCTTTTGTTTGTATTCCCCCCTGAGCTTGACCTCTTCAGCCTGACCAGTTTCTATAGCCGTCATCTGACCATCCCATTGGAAATACCAACCCAATGCGACCACAACAATCAAGACACCCATTGCAGAAGCAATACGTGGCGCAAATGGCCACAGGCCAGGGTGCAATCCATTCAAGCCTTGAAATTGAGCGCCAACTGACCCGCCAATTTCATTCAGATTAATCGCCATTTACAATCTTCCGTTGCATTGCATAAATAATCACACACTATGGTTTTTTGCCAACATCAGCAGCTTGCGAAGCGGATACCTGCGCTTGCACGGCTGTAGCAGGTGCCGCAGTTCCGAGTGCAGCAGCCGAAGCGGCAGCTTGAGAAGCAGCTTCTTCTCTCTCACGTGGGCGCTTGATGTTCACATTTACCTTAAATTCAAATACTTTTTTCGCATCCCTGCCTTGACCTAAGCCAGTGGAGTGAATATCGTTCAACTCTGGTTTGTACATCCAATCAGACTTGTTACCCAGATTGCGGATAAATTCAGCAACCCTGTCCTGAGATTGTGCGTAACCACCTAAAATGACTTTCTGTCCATCCTGATTCAGTTGCTTGAGGTAGACCCCTTCAGGAGTCAGCTTGACCAATTCATCCAGCAAATACACAGGCTGATTACGATCGCCCTGCAAATCCTCAACGGCTTGCTGGCGCGCTTTCAAGCCATCAATTTCCTGCCTTAAAGTAGCGATTTCTTTAATGCGATCATCAAGCTTGGCGTTCTCTTTCTTGATAAATTCATTTTTCTCAGTCTGGATTGACAGTTCACGCCCAAAGTAAGCACTGACAACGACCACAACCAAAGCACCCGCTATCGCAGCCAACAGCAACAGGCCATAAAAATCACTTTTCAGCTGCTTGCGCTTTTCTTCCCTGTGCGGCAGGAGATTAATCTTGATCATCAGCCGAATCTCCGTAATGCCAGACCGCAGGCAACCATATACGCGGGAGCATCATTGCGCAGAGCCTTCTCGTTGACGCCTGAACCGAGTTCCATTCCCTTAAACGGACTGACCACCGCAGTAGAAATCTTGGTACGCTCAGCAATGATGTCAACCAGGCCAGGTATCACTGCGCAACCACCGGACAAGTAAATCTGATCCACCCGGGTGAACGGCGTCGAGGTGAAAAAGAATTGTATCGCGCGTGTTACTTCCAGCGCTGCACTCTCCAGGAAAGGCTCCAGCAATTCCATTTCATACGTATCAGGCAAGTCGCCACTTTTCTTTTTCTGCTCAGCTTCTTCTAAAGAAAGGCCATAATTTCTGACAATATCCTGAGTCAACTGGGCACCACCAAACTGCTGCTCACGCTCATAGATGACATCGCCATTGAGCATGATGAAAATATAAGTACGTTTGGAGCCTATCTGGAATATCGCGTAAATCTGATCCTTGCCAGCATTTGCTTGCTGATCGACCAGACGTGACACGGCAGCACGCGCAGCATAGGATTCAATATCCATGACTTTGGCTTGCAAGCCCGCTGCCTGTATGATGGCCACGCGATCTTCAATTTTTTCTTTTCTAGACGCAGCAAGCATCACTTCTATATCTTCTTCCGCATTGGCCGCCGGCCCCAGCACACAGAAATCCAGGCTGACTTCGTCCATGGAGAAAGGTATGTACTGACTGGCTTCAGACTCGACCTGCACTTCGAGTGCCTGTTCGGTCAAGGTCCCGGCGAGTATAATTTTTTTTGTAATGACGGCGGATGCCGGCATTGCCATTGCTACGTTTTTGGCTGAGGTTCCGCTTTTCTTGACGAGTTTGCGGACTGCCTCAGTCACTTGTTCAATATTCTCGATATTGCCATCCAACACCGCCCCTTTGGGCAGTGGTTCAGAGGCATAACGCTCAAGTCGATAAGACTTGTTGCTTCCTTCCGAAAGTTCAACAAGCTTGATATCGAGAGAACTGATATCCAGACCAAATAGTGGCGGATTTTTTCTGCCGAGCAACGAAGCCAGATCTAAAGCCAAGAATATCCCCTCACGATTACATCATCATTTCAATTTACACAAAATTACATGTGCGAAACATTATATTGCCAAAAGTAAATTCTCTTTAAAAACCGCTATTTACAAGACAATTATCCAAGCTTACATGAAATCCTAGCAATAAGACTGGCATTGGTAAAGCAATTTCCGCGCAGCACTACCCTTATGCGTTGCCAAATATCCACGTACATTTCGAATATTCTGAAAATTTGCTTACAAATCCACTTATCTACTGACAGTCTAATGCTCATGGAAGGCGGCTATAATGTCTGCTGCCTTATTTACAATTAGCCCCTATGTCAGATCAAAACCTAGAACCCGACAATCAACCTGAGCCAAAAAAGCGCACGGCTGGAAAGCTTTTCGCCCGCATTGTACTCGGAACTACGGGTGTTTTATTCGGATTAGTTGTAGCAGGAGCATTAATTATCGGTTTTGCACTTACAATGGCTTATCCTAATTTGCCAGAACTGGATTCGATCACCAGTTACAAGCCCAAAATGCCACTGCGGGTTTTCTCGGCAGACAACATGTTGATCGCCGAATTTGGTGAAGAGCGGCGCAATGTCGTGCACTTCAAAGATATCCCGGAAATCATGAAGAAAGCTGTGCTGGCGATTGAAGATGATCGTTTTTACGAGCATGGCGGAGTTGATTACCAGGGTATTACCAGAGCAACAATACATAATCTTACTGGTGGCGCCAAACAGGGCGCATCGACCATTACTCAGCAGGTTGCCAGGAATTTCTTTCTCTCAAGTGAGCAAACCTTCAAGCGCAAGATTTATGAAATCCTGCTGGCCTGGAAGATAGAGCAAAATCTGACCAAGGATCAGATTCTTGAAATTTATATGAACCAGATTTATCTGGGACAACGCGCCTATGGTTTTTCCTCTGCCGCCCAAATCTATTTTGGCAAGGAATTGAAAGATGTCACCATCGCCGAAGCGGCGATGCTGGCTGGCTTGCCAAAAGCGCCATCAGCCTATAATCCGGTCGCCAATCCCAAGCGCGCTACCGTCAGACAGCAATATATCTTGCAAAGGATGCGCAATCTTGGCTACATCACCGAGGCGCAATACGAACAAGCCAGGAATGAAGAACTGATCACCAAAACCAATAGCAATGAATTTGGCATCCATGCCGAATATGTTGCAGAAATGGCGCGTCAATTGGTGTATGAGCAATTCAAGGAAGAAACCTACACCCGTGGCCTAAATGTTTACACTACCATTACCAAGACTGACCAGGACACTGCCTATCTGTCCTTGCGCCGTGGTGTCATGGATTATGAAAAACGTCATGGCTATCGCGGACCAGAGGCCATCATCACCATACCTGAAGGTAAGGAAGCTGCTGAAGATGCCATAGAGAAAGAATTGGCTGATCATACAGACAGCGATGATTTACAAGTCGCCATGGTGCTGGAGGCCACGCCTAAACTGGTACGTGCAGTCTTGTCTTCAGGCGAAGAAATCCGTATTGAAGACACCGGCCTGACTTTTGCCGCCAGTGGCTTGTCAGTCAAAACCCCGGCAAACAAACGCATACAACGCGGCGCAGTCATACGCGTGGTATTGGAAGGCAAAAGCTGGAGCATTACCCAAATGCCTGAGGTACAGTCTGCCTTTGTTGCTACCAATACAACTGACGGTGCCATCCGCGCTCTGGTCGGTGGTTTTGACTATAACCTGAACAAATTCAACCATGTGACCCAGGCCTGGCGTCAGCCTGGCTCCAGCTTCAAACCCTTCATTTATTCAGCCTCGCTAGAAAAAGGTTTGTCACCATCCACCATTATCAATGATGAACCTATCAGCTTTGATGCAGGCCAGACGGGTGGCCAGGCGTGGGAACCGAAGAATTATGATGGTAAATATGAGGGACCAATGACCATGCGTCGTGGCCTGACCAAGTCCAAGAACATGATTTCTATCCGCATCCTGCACAGGATAGGTGCGAAATATGGTCAGGAATACACCAGCCGATTTGGCTTCCTGCCTGAGAAAAATCCGCCTTACCTGACCCTGGCACTGGGTGCGGGCGCGGTGACACGCCGGTTATCAATCCAAAGTCGTTGGCATAGCCTGGATAGGTTTTGATCAACCAAGAAACCTTGGTAATAAAGAAACCGGTGGCGGCCTGGCCCTGCCTATCTGGATAGGCTATATGCAAAAAATCCTGAAAGAATTCCCGATTGAGGAAAGGCCGGTACCTAAAGGCATCATTGCAGCTGACGGAGATTATTTTTATGCTGAAAACCCACCTGGAGCGGGCGTGACTACGCTCGCACCACCGATGAGTATCATAGAAGAGTAGCCCTATAGGCCTGCTCAGCGGCCTTGTTCTTGCGCCACGCGGGACAAGGTCGCAAACAATTCTGAGCCATCGCGGGTATTGAGCCAATGCTTCCCATCATATTTATAATGGAAGCCGCCACTGCGTGCGGCCACCCACATCTCTTGCATCGGCGCCTGGCTATTGACAATGATTTTAGAGTTGGTATCGATAAATTCTATCGTCAATACATTGCCGCTGCGACTGCACTCGACATCGTATTCATCGTTTTCAAAGGCTTGCTCAAATAATTGCTCGACTTGCTGCAAGCAAGTATCTGCCAGTGCCAGAAATTCAGATTCAGTCATGCTACACTCCAGCGTCTTTATATGTAAAAACGCCATTCTATACGGTGTTCAGGGAATACAAGATGCGCAAACTGATTAGCCTATTTTTCATCATGTCTTTATTGGCAGCTTGCGGCCAGAAAGGCCCGCTGGTCATGCCAGCCAAGCCTGCCCCTGCAACACCCTCCAGCACACCATCTCAACCCTGAATATTTGTTTCATTTTCCTCCTCAGGGCGCAAAGCAATGGGACCAGCCTGCTCAGGATGGCAGCCTTGCACGCCCTGATAAATGGCAGCAATACTAGCCATATCTTGTGCGCGATCACCCGTCAGGGCTATGTAGTCAACCAGTGATATTTCACGTTTGGCAAAATCAAAATAGACGCAACCTAGCGGCACCTTTGCCGTGGTGGCAATATGATAAAAGCCACTGCGCCAATATGGCTTCTTGCTACGTGTACCTTCTGGCGTAATCGCCATCCAGTACCAGTCTGAGCGGTTGATTTTTTCTGCCAGGCGGGCAATCGCCCCGGTTGATACGCCGCGCTCTACCGGCTCACCACCCAGGTAACGCACCAGGCGGCCTATGGTGGCACCAGTCACGCCTTCAAACAGAGAAGATTTAGCAATGAAATGAAAAGGCATGCCTATCGCCAGCTTGGCAAATACACCAACGACGAAATCCCAGTTTGAGGTATGCGGATAGACAATGATGACACCGCGTGGTCCGGGCAAAGGACGGTAACGCACGCGCCAGCCATACAAACCCAAGATACTAATCGCGACACGCTGGGTAAGTGTCGCAACCGTCTTCTTTTCGAGTAAATAGTCTTCCATGTTTTACACAATGAACAGGTCTGTGCCCGCATTCTTCAAAAACGCGATTATGCCGTGAAGAAATATGCGCTGTAAAACAAGATCAATGTGCGCCCGCAACATGGGCAGTGGGCAATTGCAGGCGAGGCTCAAGCGCCGGTGACAAGGACAGGCTCACGCCCAAACCAGCGCCACCAGAGACGTATCATGAGCAAGCCAGCAACGATGAGGCCAAACAGCACAGGTTGGGAGAAATCATGTTTGCCTGCTTTCATCCAGAAGTAATGCAGCACGCCCAGCGGCGCAATTAGGTAGATCAATTTATGCAACCACTGCCAGCGCTTGCCCCCCAGCCGTTTGATCATGCCATTGGTACTGGTCGCAGCCAGAGGGATCAGCAAGACAAAGGCGATAAAGCCAATGGTGATGAAGGGGCGCTTGATGACATCCTTCCACATTTCCGCCACATCAAAGAAATGATCGAACCAGAGGAAGGTCATGAAATGCAGGAAGGCATAAAAGAAGGCATACACACCCAGCATGCGGCGGCAACGGATAAGCCAGGGCATATGCAGCAACTTGCGCAATGGGGTCACCGCCAGAGTCATGCACAGGAAATACAGCGTCCAATCACCAGTGTTGCGCGTGATAAATTCAACCGGATTCGCTCCCAGTTTATCCAGAAATACAAAACTGACCAGCCGGATAAACGGCAACAATGCCAGGATAAACAAGACTATCTTGAACCGGGAAACCTGTTTATTGGTGAGCAACATAGGGGCGGATATCCTAGAAAGACTTTTTCAGGTCCATGCCTGAATACAGCGATGCCACTTCGCTATAACCATTGAACATCAGGGTCTTGCGCTTGCGGGCAAACAAGCCATCTTCACCGATGCGGCGTTCGGTCGCCTGCGACCAGCGCGGGTGATCGACATCCGGGTTCACATTCGAATAAAAACCATATTCGTTGGGCGCAGCGATATTCCATGCCGTGCGTGGCTGGTCTTTGACGAAGCGGATTTTGACGATGGACTTGGCCGACTTGAAACCATATTTCCAAGGCAAGACCATGCGCACTGGTGCACCATTCTGGTTGGGCAAGACTTCGCCATACATGCCAAAAGTCAGCAAGGCCAGTGGATGATTCGCTTCATCCATGCGCAAGCCTTCTACATACGGCCATTCCAGCACGGGACTGCGCAAGCCTGGCATTTGCTTTTTGTCTTCGAGCGTGACAAATTCAATGTACTTGGCATTGCCTGTGGGTTCGACTTTTTTGATGAGATTGGAGAGTGAATAACCTACCCATGGGATCACCATGGACCAGCCTTCAACGCAACGCAGGCGGTAGATACGCTCTTCCAGCGGTGCCAGTTTCATCAGGCTGTCGAGGTCCAGCGTCATTGGTTTTTTGACTTCGCCTTCTATGCTGACAGTCCAGGGACGTGGTTTGAGCGTGTGAGCAGTCACTGCCGGGTCAGCCTTGTCAGTGCCGAACTCATAGAAATTATTGTAAGTCGTTGCATCTTTGTAGGCGGTCTTCTTTTCCACCAGGGCATAGGCAGAATTCAGATTGGCAGCCAGCTTTTGCGCGCCAGGGTTCTGGGCAAAAGCGGCGCGGTTGGCCATTTCAAACAGGGCTGTGCCAGCGATGGAGCCAAGCGCCATCTTGCGGATGAACTCACGACGCGCCTCGAACACGGCGCGTGGTGTGATTTCAGAAGAGAAAGGCAGGTCTATGCCATTGGGACTACGTTTGATCAGCATGGTGGACTCCGAGGTTGAGACTGGCGTAACAGCAATTTGACATTGCCATCGCGCCCTAGTTTCTCATGAGTCGCAGTTTCCTGCCAATCCTTACAAATAACCTCAATAATTATAGGGTGCCGTAAGAATGCAGGCCCGACAGGAACATGTTCACACCCAAGAAAGCAAAAGTAGTCACTAACAAACCTACCAGCGCCCACCAGGCGGCAATTTGGCCACGCAAGCCTTTCATGAGGCGCATATGCAACCAGGCCGCATAATTGAGCCATACGATCAATGCCCAGGTTTCTTTTGGATCCCAGGACCAGTAGCCGCCCCAGGCCTCAGCTGCCCACAAGGCACCAAGGATGGTGGCAATCGTAAAGAAGGCGAAACCAACGGCAATTGCCTTGTACATGACATCATCCAGCACTTCCAGCGCTGGCAAACGATCAACCAGATAGCCTTTGGCTTTGAGCAAATAGGCGACAGACACCATCGCAGCCAATGCAAAAGTGCCATAACCGATGAAATTGGCCGGTACATGGATCTTCATCCACCAGCTTTGCAGGGCAGGCACCAGAGGCTGGATTTCTGCCGCATCGCGGCTGACGGTGTACCACAGCAAGAAACCAACAGCGGCTGAGATGACCAACATGACAAAGGGCCCCAGCTGGCGGGTACGGTATTGCTGTTCATAATACAAATAGAACATGGCCGTAATCATCGAAAACAGGATGAACACTTCATACAGATTCGACACCGGGATATGGCCGACATCGGCACCGATCAGGTAAGATTCATACCAGCGCACCAGCATGCCAGTAAGACCCATGACCACGGCAGACCAACACAAGACTGAACCAACGGAAGCACCAAAATCAGAACGGGCAATCAGGCCACCCCAATAAAACAGGGTGGACAGGAAAAACAGGGTACTCATCCACAAAATGGCTGACTGGCTGGACAACAGGTATTTCAGGAAAAATTTCTTGTTCGCCATATCCAGCGAACCGCCATATAACTGGATGGCGAAAAGGCTGAGAATAGCAAGTATCACCAGCAGTGGTCGTACCGGTTTCCAATACCAGCCCAGCCAGGCAAATGTAGGCGCTGCCAGCAATACGATGGCTTTTTCATAGCCATCCATATACGAGCCAAAACGGCTGAAAGCAAACAGCGATGCCATGCACAAGGCCACGGCATACAACCAGTCGGCGATACTCAGTCGTTTAAAAAATCCCTGGTAGGGTGTGTAATTCTGTGTGATTTCCATCATATTTCCCCAGATGCCAGGGCCATCAGGCCCCATGCTCCGTAGTGTAGTCGATTACGCTGCATTTCGTGGCGTATCTGCAGATGCTGCCAGCGCTGATTGTGTTTCCAGCCCTGGCTGCGTACTCAGTTGCCGCAAATGCATTTTCAATTGCTCAAATTCTTTTTCAAAGTCCAGCGTCTTGCGCTGCGAACTCAAGGCCATCAAAGCATGTGTACCTGCGCCATCATCCCTGATCCAGACCCAGAGACGGCGCTCACGGATATAGAACATGGAAAACACACCCAGCACCAGGAACAGACAACCCAGATACACCACATTCTTGCCGGGTGAACGCGTCACTTGCAATACTGATGCCTTGACCTCGTCAAAGCCAGTGAGTTGCAAATACACAGGTGCGCCGTAGAAAGAGGCATCAGACAATGCGCCTATCGCCAGCTGCAGAAAACGTGCATGTTTTTCATCCAGTTCATAGACAGGCAAGCCTTCTTTCTCGCGTGCCACCATCCACAGTTCCCACATACTGCCATTCAAAACCTTGATAAAGCCTTCGGCAACTTTCTCTTGTTCTGCCTGCGGCACTTTTTCCAGCAATTTGGAAATCGCAGGCAGGCCAGATAATTTCTCGTCACCGGCAAAAGCATCCAGGCTGATCTTGGCAGAAGTTGCCCACAAGTCAGTTTTTTGCGCACCGCTGGTTTGATTTCTCTTGACTGCATGCTCGGCAAAGCGTGTTACTGCCAGGGCACGCAATTCCGGGTTTTGCACAGCGGCACGCATACGCATCCAGTCCTTGATACTGTCCTCATCATCTGCCGGTATGCGCAGATAGCGGAAAGCCTCACTTGGAGAATCGCGCGTGCCTGCCAGTATCATGTAGTCGCCATTGATTTGCACAGGCTGCATGTAGTTATGAAATTCCCTGGCCTGGCCAGTTTTATCGCGCAATTTATATTGCAGGCTGGGGCCGACGTTCTTCAAATCTTTATTATTGGCATTCTTGGCGGCTGAACCCAGGTGCTTGTCCAGATCAGCGGTGAATTTTTCATTCAAAGTCTGGTTGGGATTCACTGCCCTGACATCAGCGCCATTGCGAGCCATGTTCTCAACGTTGAAGGGTCTGAAACCTGACCACTCTATCGTAAAGTCATTACCTGTACCTGGCTTCAAAGCAGTGCTGCCACCCACTTCACCCGTCATGGCCAGGGTGCTGACATCTGGCCCCAGCATAGGGTAAGCCTTGATCTGGAGGCGACTGCCGCCATCTTCAAAACTTGATTGGTATACAGCTATACCCTTGTAAATCAGGGGCTCATTAACCTTGATGGTAGAGGCAAAGGACTTGCCGGTTTCATGGTCAGTGACTTCGACATCACTGGCAAACAGCTTGGGCATGCCAGTGGAGTAAAAGTCGATGGTAAATTTTTTCAGCTTGATGGTGAATGGCAGATCTTGCACCAGCACCCCGGTTGCCTGCGGCAGGATAGCAGTGCTGCTGCTAGCTCCTTCAGGGATCATGGTGTTGCCCCGGAAGGTAGGGGTATGGGGTGACAAGCGATGCTGGGCAGGGATTTTGGCAATAACACCACTGCCCTCAAAAGGCACCTTGCCCATGAACCATTGCTGAAAACGGATGGAAAGATCAGAGTCCAGCATGCCGCCCACTAAAATGATGACAATCGCACTGTGGGCAAAAATATAACCCCATTTGTTTGCTGCACCTTGTTTGGCAGCAATCAGGGTCGCACCGTCTTTTTCGACGAGCTTGAAGCGATAACCGACGCGCGCCAGATGAGACAGTATCTGTCCAGTCACTTTCGTCCTGGCATTGTTACTATGCCATTCGGAACGATGATGAAAATTACGCAGGGATTGTTCGCGCACAGTATCGCGCCAGCTGCGCATGTCTTTCAGCATCTTGGGCGCATTGCGTATCACGCACAAAGAAGTCGAGCTTACCAGTGTGCCTAGAATAAGCAGGAACCACCAGGCAGAATACACGGCATACAAGCCAAGCTTGTCAAAAATCTCAAACCAGAAAGGGCCAAACTGGTTCACATAATTTGGCATAGGCTCGTTTTGCTTTAGCACCGTACCGATGATCGCTGCAATCGCAATGAACGCCAGCAAGCTAATGGCAAAACGCATGGAAGACAGCAATTCCACTGCATCCGCCAGCCAGGCGCGCCGGGTTTTTAGCTGTATGCCACCAGTATCTGCAGGCTGATCGCCTTCTGTCTTGTTTTCCATACTCTCTGCTTATTACTTGTGATATTACTTTTGAGATTACTGATGAAGCTTGCGCAAAATGAATGTGGCAGATGTTAGAGCAAACATCCTTGTCAGGAAGTGTTTTATATCAACATCCAGGCGCAACGAATAGTACACGCTTCACTAAAAATTGGCTAAAACACTCTCAGGCAGTTTCATAGCTGCGTCCATCATGAAAAAAGGGGATGGCTATCGCCACCCCCTCCTCAATTACTTAATTTTTATTTATTATTTCAAACCAGCAACATAATCAGCTACAGCTTTAATTTCATCTTCAGACATTTTCTTGGCGATAGTCATCATCTGTGCGCTGTTTTGACGGGCACCAGTGATTTTTGCGCCATCCTTGCGTGAACCGTTCTGGAAGCCAGTCAGCTGTGCAATGGTGTAATCCTGATGCTGGCCAGCAATACGCGGGAATTGTGCAGGTATACCAGCACCATTCGGACTATGACAGCCTGCGCAGGCAGGAACATTTTTCTCAGCGATACCACCGCGATAGATTTGCTTGCCCAATTCCACGATGTCTTTGTTTTTTGCTGTCCCTGGTTTAGATTTTTGCGTAGCCAGGTAAGCTGCAACGTTTTTCATGTCATCTGCAGTCATGGCCTTGGCAAAGGTGGTCATGATGGCATTTTTGCGTGTATCGCCAGTAAAGTCTGTCAATTGCTTGACCAGATAAACTTCATGCTGGGCAGACAATTTAGGATTGGCAGCAATGGTGGAATTACCGGCAGCGCCATGGCAGGATACGCAGGCAGTAATGCCGCGTGCTGCATCGCCATTGGTATACAGTGCTTCGCCTTTGACTGCATCAGCTTTGGCTGGTTTGGCTACTTCATTAGCATAGACCGAAGAGGCGAAAGAAGACACCGCCAAAACTGCGACGCTGATGGACTTAGTAAACGATAAAAAAGCACGGTTCATTCAAACACCCTGAGACTAAATAATGGAAATCTGCCCTATTGGCGACACATTGCAGCGAGTTGAGACGTAAAAAGGCACTTTTTGGCAACAAAATACGTACAAAACTGGTCTGTGGGCATGGTTTTAATCGCTGCCCAAGACCTAACCCCTTATTGTACAATAGCTTTCGGGCGTTTTTACTGCCTTATGTTGCATTTTTCCATTATTCCTTTCCTCTATGTCTATCCTCTGGCAAGCCCGCTTCTTCACTACGGTGAATCATCTGCGCGATCTCCCGCGCACCCACGTGCCCGAAATTGCTTTCGCTGGCCGTTCCAACGCTGGCAAATCGACCGCAATCAATACCCTGTGCAATCAGAAAAAACTCTGTTTTGCCTCAAAAACACCGGGACGCACACAGCATATTAATTATTTTTCAATTGGTGGCGCCCATGTAGGCCAGCATCGCAAAGATGAAACCAGAGTCGATGAAATTCGTGCTCTGTTAGTAGATTTGCCAGGTTATGGCTATGCTGAAGTGCCGGGTGCCGCCAAACAACACTGGAACCAGTTACTCGGTGCCTATGTACAAAGACGCACGCAACTGGCAGCATTGGTCCTGATCATGGATGCACGTCGTCCGTTTACTGATCTTGATATACAGATGCTGGAATGGTTTGCACCAACTGGCCGACCTATCCATTGCATTTTGACCAAGGCTGATAAACTTAATCGCAGCGAATGTACTGATGCCTTGCGCAAAGCCAAGGCAGTGCTGGACAGTTATGTTGATGATGAGGGGCCACTCTTCCCTTTCAGCCTGCAATTGTTTTCTGCACTGAAACGCATAGGCATAGAAGAAGCCGATGCAGCAGTACAGCATCTGGTTGGACTGGATAGAGACCCTATCGTTGATACTGTCGATACTGTTGATGCTGCTGGTGAAACCGATGCGGAGGCCGATGTAAATACAAACACAGTGACCAACGCAGATACAGATGCAGCGGACGCACCTGCAGAGGCCCAGGCAAACAAGCCTGCTGACGCAGAATAAAAAAAACCCGGCAAAGAGTATTTTTGCCGGGGTAATAACACCGTTACGAATAGGGACGCACGGTGCCCGCTCAGGGAGGAGAAGCGGTAGGCGTGGAGTAGATCCAACCTATGCATTAAGATGTTGCAACTTAAAAAAAGTTTCATTAACCTGCATAAAATTCTTTTCATTGATTCTCATCTGACTATGTCATCCATAAAACCATCCCATCCCTCAGCACATTTCCCTGCTATACGTATGCGCCGCATGCGTAAAGATGCATTTTCACGCGCATTGATGCGTGAAAACATGGTCACTGCTGCTGATTTGATTTACCCCGTTTTTGTCATCGACGGCGTCAATCAAAGTGAAAAAGTTTCATCCATGCCTGGCGTGGAAAGAGTCACGATAGATTTACTCATGGGCGTGGCAGAAGATTGCGTCGCTCTGGGCATACCGGTGCTGGCGCTATTTCCCGCCATCAACCCGCATTTAAAAACGCCGGATGGTATAGAAGCGACCAATCCCAAAGGTTTGATCCCACGTGCAGTACGCGAACTGAAGAGCCGCTTCCCTGAGCTGGGTGTACTGACTGACGTGGCACTCGATCCTTATACCAGCCACGGCCAGGATGGTTTGCTGAATGCGGATGGCTATGTTCTCAATGATGAAACCACCGCCATGCTGGTCCGCCAGGCACTGGTTCAGGCCGAGGCCGGTGTCGATATCGTTGCCCCCAGCGATATGATGGATGGCCGCATAGGCGCGATCCGCCATGCATTGGAAGTGAACGACTTCATCCACACCAGCATCATGGCTTACTCAGCCAAATATGCCTCCGCCTTTTACGGCCCTTTCCGTGAAGCCGTGGGCTCCGCTGCCAACCTGGGCAAGAGTGATAAAGCCAGTTACCAAATGGACCCGGCCAATAGCGATGAAGCCTTGCGTGAAGTCGCACTGGATCTGGCAGAAGGTGCCGACATGGTGATGGTAAAACCTGGTATGCCCTACCTGGATATCGTGCGCAGGGTCAAGGATGAGTTCAAAGTGCCGACCTTCGCTTATCAGGTCAGTGGCGAATATGCGATGATCAAGGCAGCAGCGCAAAATGGCTGGCTTGATCATAACAAGACCATGATGGAATCCATGCTGGCATTCAAGCGTGCCGGTGCCGATGGCGTTTTGACTTATTTCGCCCGCGATGTTGCGCGTTTGCTGAAACATACTGGCTGATCGCCGTGTCTGCGATGTTGCGCTCTGTCTTCATCTTCATTTTTGCTGCGCTGGCAATTGCTGGTGCAGAATGGGGGAAAGAGATAGACAGTGCGCAATATGTTCACTATTTTTTCAAACCGCTGGCGACGCTCGCCATCTTCTTTTTTGCATGGTGCAGCAAGCCTGCCATCAGTCGAACCTATCAAACCGCCATACTGACAGGGGTAATTTGCTCGCTGATTGGCGATATCTTTCTGATGATACCGGGCACAGTATTCCGCCATGGTTTCTTATACGGCCTGCTGAGTTTTTTGCTGGCTCATGTCTGTTTTTTACGCGCACTCATCAGTGATAGCCGCTTTGCCGGAAAACCATTGGCCTTTGTCTGCATCGCTGCACTGGGCATCGTCAACCTGGTGATACTGTGGCCGGGTTTGCCAGTCGGTTTGCAGATCCCTGTTGTTGCCTACGTCTGCCTTTTGCTTTGCATGACAGCACAAGCCATCAGCCGTGGCCTGCAATTGCGCAACATGTCTGGCCGCCTGGCCTTGATTGGTGGCCTGTGCTTCATGCTGTCCGATACCCTGCTCGCCTATAACCGCTTTTACGCGCCTATTGCGCACTCTCCTTTACTCATCCTCAGCAGCTATTATCTGGCACTGTGGCTGATTGCAGCTTCGGTCGCCTCATCTCATACTGAATAGGGCCAGGATCATGCATGAAAAAATCATCACCTTTGCCAGCCCGTTTTTTTTCATCCTGATCGCCCTTGAGTTTATCGTGGCGCGCAAGCGCCAGCGTCATTTGTACCGCATGAATGATTCACTCAACAGCCTCTCCCTGGGTGTCATGAGCCAGATCATAGGGGCATTCACCAAGCTGTTTTCAATTGGTATGTATGCGCTGGTGCTCAGTCATTTTTCGCTGTTTACCTTGCCGTCCAATAATGTCTGGGTGTGGATAGCCGCCCTGCTGCTTTATGATTTTTTATATTACTGGCTGCACAGGATGGGGCACCGGACCAATCTGTTATGGGCGGCCCATGTGGTGCATCACCAAAGTGAGCAATACAATCTGAGTACCGCTTTGCGGCAAACCAGCACCGGGCCTTTATTTGGCTGGATTTTTTATTTGCCCATGGCTGTCATCGGTTTTCCTCTCGATGTATTTATTGCGGTTGCCCTCATCGATTTGCTTTACCAGTTCTGGGTACATACCGAACAGATAGGCAAGCTGGGCTGGTTTGACCGTGTGTTTGTATCCCCATCCAATCACCGAGTACATCATGCGGTCAATGACATGTACCTGGACAAGAATTTTGGCGGCATCCTCGTCATCTGGGACAGGTTGTTTGGCACTTTCATAGAAGAGCGCGACCATGTCGCCATAGTGTATGGCACGCGCAAACCGCTGCGTAGCTGGAACCCTTTATGGGCCAATCTGGAAGTGTATGAGCAAGTCTGGCGCGATGCCTGGCACACGAAAAACTGGCTGGATAAATTGCAGATATGGTTGCGCCCGCCAGGCTGGCGTCCAGCCGATGTGATGGCGCAATCTGCACCTGCAGCATTCGATTTGCAGAGACCGATTTATGATCCCGTCATGAGCAAGGCCACGACCTGGTACTGCATAGTACAGTTCATCTTGCTGTTGCAAGCGGCGACCCATTTCCTGATCGTGTATAAAACCATCAGCGCCCTGAGCGCCACTATCTATGTGAGTTGGCTGGTGATGGGTTTATGGTGCATAGGCGGTCTGATGGAAAGAGGCCGCATTTATCTGCTGCCTGAGACCATGCGTATACTATGCATCTTATTGATGAACTTATTTACTGCCAGCTGGTTTTATTCCTTTACCTTGTCCACACCAGTGCAGGCATTACTGACTGCAACTTGCCTGATTTCGCTAGTTGGACTCTGGTTTATTTTTTCACTACAAAAGACGCATGGACATCTTCCACATTAACGACACGCAGACACTGCAAAACCCTGACGCGCCTGAAGCACTGCTCAGTGCAGGCGGTTTTTTATGGCTGGATGCCAGCCATGAAGAAGTCGCGGCAGACCCGATTGCATGGCGCAATCGGGTCGAGGCCATCACGGGTACACAGATTTATGAATTGCATCTCAAGGATGTGACTAATCTCACACATCCATCTTATTTCGATGCGACTGAAGAATATGAAATGGTGGTATTTCGCAAGCTGACACTGACAGAAGCGACTGGCGAAAACAAGAACGGCGTCAAGCGCAAGATACCCGCAGCACTGAATAAACTGGCGACGACACCTGTCTCGTTTTTGCTCATGCAAAATGTCCTGATTACAGTACGTCCGGCTCAGAGCCGCACGGTAGAACTGGCACGCCAGCGTCTGTTGGACTATAAATTCCGGGCAGAGAATAATACCCATGGCAGTCGCCTGCCCGCTTCACCAGAAGACCTGATGCTGCGCCTGCTCAATTCCATGGTTGATCAATACCTGGAATTGCGTCAGCCGCTGACCCAGCAACTCGACCGCTGGCAACATGCCTTGCTGGACCCACGTCGCCCTTTCAATAACTGGCTGGCCTTGCTGGATTCACGGGTGGAATTGCGCAAGCTCGATAACCTGTGTGAAGAACAGCGCGATGCCATGCAGGAATTGCGCGACCATATCGTCGATACCCATGATGGCAATAGCCGCGCCAAGGACCTGTTGCTGGTGCGCACCAATGATGTGATGGAGCATATCAGCCGCGTACTGAACCATGCGCGCCGTCTGGAAGCCTCGCTGGAATCAGCAGTACAGATCCACTTTGCGGCGATGGCACACAGAACCAGCGAAATCATGCGCACCCTGACTGTGATCACCGCCCTGTTCATGCCACTGACATTAATTACCGGCATCTTTGGCATGAATTTTGAAGTCATGCCCTTGCTTAAGCATGCATCCGGTTTCTGGTACACCATGGGGGCGATGGGTGTCATCGTCGTGCTCTTGCTGATTTATTTCCGCAGCCAGCGTTATTTGCAAGACCAGGCCAGTCGCCGCATTGAATAACAAGCAGGATGAAATACGGTCTTACGGTCTGAGCAATACGATCTTCGAAAACCAATTCAACAAATTAAATTTATATACCAATGCAAGAACACACCTTTCTCTGGCATGACTACGAAACCTTTGGCGCTGTTGCACGTCGCGACAGGCCAGCGCAATTTGCCGCCATCCGCACGGATGCTGATCTCAATGAAATCGGCAAGCCAGTCATGCTGTACTGCCAGCCCGCCAATGATTTTTTGCCCGACCCGCAGTCTTGCCTGATCACCCATATCACGCCGCAAACCTGTCTGGAGCGCGGCATACCTGAGCATGAATTTGCAGCAAAGATAGAGCAGGAACTGGGCAAGACCGGCACTATCGGTGTCGGTTATAACACCATCCGTTTTGATGATGAAATTACCCGCTTCATGTTCTGGCGTAACCTGATTGACCCGTATGCGCGCGAATGGCAAAACAATTGTGGCCGCTGGGACATCATGGACATGGTGCGCACCTGTTATGCGCTGCGCCCCGATGGTATCAACTGGCCACTCAATGATGAAGGCAAGCCCAGCTTTCGCCTGGAACACCTGACCAAGGCCAATGGTATAGCTCATGAAGCAGCACATGATGCGCTGTCAGACGTGCGTGCCACCATCGCCCTGGCCCGCTTGATACGCGAGCGCCAGCCCAAGCTGTTCGACTTTTGTTTTGCCCTACATAAGAAAGACCGGGTTGCGGCGGAAATCGATATGCCCGATCTGAACAAAGCTTTTTTGCATGTATCAGGCATGTTCTCAACAGAGCGAGGCTGCCTGGCATTGATGTGGCCGCTGGCCATGCATCCCAAGAACAAAAATGAAGTGATCGCCTGGGATCTGTCCCACGATCCAGCAGAGCTTGCAGGGCTGGATGCAGAAACCATACAGTTGCGCATGTTCAGCAAGAGCGATGCCTTGCCAGAAGGCGTGCAGCGCCTGCCTGTAAAAAGCATACACATCAACAAGTCACCCATCGTCATTGGCAATTTAAAGACCCTGTCAGCACCCATGGCTGAGCGCTGGAAAATAGATATGCATCTAGTGCAAGAGCACATCATCAAGGCGGCATCCCTGCCTGGTGCTACCAAAGCGATATGGGAGCAGGTGTATGCACGCCCTGAAGCTGCAGCTAGTGACGTGGATGAAGACTTGTATGGCGGTTTTGTCGGTGCTGGTGACCGCCGCTTGCTAAATGATTTGCGCCGTATGAATGGCGTGCAACTCGCCAAGGCCAGCACCAGCTTCCAGGACCCGCGCCTGACTGAATTACTGTTCCGCTACCGCGCCCGCAATTTTCATGACAGCCTGAGCATGGAAGAACAGGAAAGCTGGGAAGAACACCGCGCCGCACGTTTGTTAGATGGTGCAGGCAATGCCAGGACTGTGGATATGTATTTCAATGAAATAGATACTTTGTCGGAAACAGCAGACGAAGCGGCAGAAGAGATTTTGGGTGCTTTGTATGACTATGCTGAAATGATCGTCCCATCAAGGTAGCTTCCATTTTTCGCACTATAAACAAAAGCCACGAATCACTCGTGGCTTTTTGTTTTCAGCAGCTTGATATCGACTTACTTGTTGGGCTGTGGCGTAACTCGCAGGTATGGACGCGCAGCAGTATAGCCCTTAGGATATTTTTGCTTGATCACTTCTTCATCTTTGACCGACAGCGGGATGATAACGTCATCACCATCACGCCAGTTGCCTGGGGTGGCGACGGTGTAGCCATCTGTCAATTGCAGGGCATCTATGACGCGCAGGACTTCATCAAAATTGCGGCCTGTGGTCAGAGGATAAGTGATGATGAGGCGGATTTTTTTATTCGGGTCGATGACGAACAAGGAACGCACCGTCACAGTCTCGGACTGGTTAGGGTGGATCATGTCATACAGTGCGGCAACTTTCTTGTCAGCATCAGCGACGATAGGAAAACCAACTACCGTATTCTGCGTAGCTTCAATATCCTTGATCCATTGCAGATGTGATTCTGCCCCATCGACTGACAAGGCGATGGCTTTCACATTGCGCTTGTCAAACTCTGGCTTGAGTTTTGCTGTCAAGCCCAGCTCAGTCGTGCAGACAGGTGTGAAGTCAGCCGGGTGAGAAAACAAAACGACCCAGGAATTGCCTGCCCATTCATGAAATTTCAAAGGACCGATAGAAGAATCTTGCTCGAAATCAGGGGCGATATCGCCTAAACGCAAAGTCATATTTTTCTCCAAAAAGACACAAGACTTTGAATATAGTCCCTCTACTGCGCTTACTCAAGGATAGTTTTATTGCATGCTTATACATTCTAAGAATATGCTTTATTTTCCTTCAACACGATTCAAGGATTGCAGGAATTTATCTGCATTCTGATAACCTATTACGCGCTGACCAGGGATTTCTTTACCTTGGGCATCAAAGAAAATAATGCCTGGCGGCCCGAACAGACCAAAGCGTTTCAACAGGGCTTTATCGTCAGCATTGTTAGCGGTGACATCAACTTGCAGCAAGAGCATATTGTCGAGTTTGGCTTTGACTTTAGCTTCGGGGAAAGTCAGTTTTTCCATCTCTTTGCAAGAGACGCACCAGTCAGCATAAAAATCCAGCATGGCTGTCTTGCCTTTGGATTGCGCCAGGGCAGCATCGAGTTCAGCGATGCTGCGCACGCGGGTGAATTTCACATGTTCCGTACTGCCACCATACAAGTGGGCAACAGGAGAAAATACATCGCGGCCGCCTGTGACAACGCCTACCAGTTGCACAGCACCCAGCAGGAAAAATATGACCGACGCGACTTTAGCGAACATGCCACTACGCTGGAAAAATAGTTGATAACTGGCATAAGCGATCAGCAAAATAGCCCAGCCCAACATTTGTGACCACACTGGTATCACCGGGCTGATCATCCACAAAGCCATGGCCAGCATCAAGACACCAAAGAAGCGCTTGATACTTTCCATCCACATACCGGCGCGTGGCAACAAGCTGCCAGCCGAGATACCCACCAGCAGCAAGGGCACACTCATGCCCATTGCCATGGCAAACAGGGCAGCACCACCAACAACGACATCGCGGGTTTGGCTGATATATACCAACGCGCCCGCCAACGGTGCGGCAACGCAAGGGCCGACGATCAAAGCGGAAATAGCACCCATGACAAACACGCCTACCAATTTGCCATTACGTTGCCCTTCTGAAGCCACAGTCAACTTGGTTTGCAAAGCCGCTGGCACCTGCAATTGATACACATTGAACATGGACAACGACAGTATCACCATCAGTAGGGCAAATGCACCCAGTACCCAGGGATTTTGCAAGGTAGCTGACAAGCCCTCCCCTACCAGGCCAGCAGCAATACCAAGGGCCGTGTACACCAGCGCCATACCCAGGGCATAGCACAAGGACAGCAAAAAACCACGGCTACGCTTGATGCCTGCACCTTCCCCAACGATGATGAAGGACAAAATGGGCACCATGGGCAAGACGCAGGGTGTAAAAGACAATCCCAGGCCTAGCAGCAGGAACAAAGGCAGGATCAAGATTAATCTGCCGCTCTTCAAAGCGGCGCTGATGCTGCTGGTTTCTTCGTCGCGACTGGCTTCTGCAGCTTTGCCGTTGGCTTCTGTACCAGCGCTGGCTGCTAAGTTGCTGCTCACATTGGCCGCTGGCTGTACACCTGCTGCACTCGTGCCAGCTATCTGTAATTTAATCGGTGTTTCCAGTGGTGGATAACACAGCCCGCCATCGGCGCATCCTTGACGCCCTACATTGAGTGTGAAATCTGCTGCGGCCTGCACAGGTATGCGTACCACCAGGGATTTGCGATAAGTCTCCACTTCCTTTTGAAAGGTTTCATCAAACTTGACCTTGCCCTTGGGCATGTCGACATCACCTAGCCTGGCATCATCAGAACTGAATTTGAAACGTTCGCGGTAGAGGTAATAACCATCGGCTATGGTAAAAGTCACTTCGGCCATGCCTGGTTCTGCCATTCGGGCAGATACTTTGAAGGCGTCTTCAGGATCGAGAAAGTCTTCTGCGGTAGCGAAGGGAGTCAAGAGCGAAGCAATCAGCATGGCAAACACCAGGGCGCACAAGCGCCATAGCTGCAATATACGGAAGTTCTGTGGCCTGGCTGGCATGTGTACAGAAATCAGTGGCGTAGAGGTGTTCATGGCGTTTCGGTTTCTTTTCTCACCCAGTCCAGATAAGCCGGCAATCCGGCCACCAGGGGGATGGCTATTATTTCGGGTAGATCATAGGGATGCTGGGCGAGGATCAGCGTTTCAAGGCGGGCATAGCAGGCTTGCCGGGTCTTCATCATCAATTGCACTTCAGTATCAGCCTGTTGCTCACCATCCCAGTTGTAGATGGACAATATATCAGCAGAAATGTTCACGCAAGCGGCCAATTTTTCGGTGACGATCTGGTTGGCCAGTTTTTTGGCTATTTCGCGGTCTGGCAGATTGGTCAGTACCAGGATCACATTATCATTATCCATCGCTATTCCCTTGGCAGGCAGGTCCATTCAGCCTGATAAAACTTGCGTGATATTTGGTCGGGTGCAAAGCAAAGCTATTACAGCGCACACACAAAAATAAATGCCCTGCAAGTGCATTGCTTGAGAGTGTACACAAGCAAGGCCTCAAGCATTTCCAAAAGCACGCGCCCAAAAGCAAAAAAGCCGTTCAGTTTACACTGAACGGCTTTTTTAAGTCTTAAGCAGTATTGAGCATGATGCCCAGGCTTGCTAATTACTCAGCAACTGGTGCATCAGCTGCATCTACGCCTTCTGGACGGTCCAGCAGTTCAACGTATGCCATAGGAGCATTGTCGCCGACGCGGAAACCCATTTTCAGGATGCGCAGGTAGCCGCCGTTACGGTTTGCGTAACGTGGGCCCAGTTCAGCAAACAGCTTGACTACCATTTCGCGGTCGCGCAAACGGGAGAAAGCCAGACGCTTGTTAGCCAGTGTGTCTGTTTTACCCAAAGTCAGAATCGGCTCGATAACGCGGCGCAGTTCTTTGGCTTTTGGCAAAGTTGTTTTGATGGCTTCGTGACGCAACAGGGATACTGTCATGTTGCGCAGCATTGCCAGACGGTGGGAAGAAGTACGATTCAGCTTACGTAAGCCGTGACGATGACGCATGGTATTTCCTTTCAGATTTAAATGCCAGCTCTTCTATCGATAAGCAAACTTATCGCGGGCCGGTGTATATTTACTACGGTTAAAAAACGAGCAGGCTATCTCAGCCCACTCGTTTGGACAAAATTATTTTTCCAGGCCAGCTGGTGGCCAGTTTTCCAGTTTCATGCCCAAAGACAAACCACGGGAAGCCAGAACTTCCTTGATTTCGTTCAAGGACTTGCGACCCAGATTTGGTGTCTTCAACAGTTCATTTTCGCTACGCTGGATCAGATCACCAATGTAGTAAATGTTTTCTGCTTTCAGGCAGTTGGCGGAACGTACTGTCAGTTCCAGATCATCGACTGGGCGCAACAGGACAGGATCAACTGCAGGTGCGCGGGATGGGGCTTCAGCAGCGGCTTCAGTACCTTCCAGGGCGGCGAAGACATTCAATTGATCAACCAGCACGCGGGCAGATTGACGGATCGCTTCTTCAGGAGAGATGACGCCATTGGTCTCAATATTGATAACCAGTTTATCCAGGTCAGTACGTTGTTCAACGCGGGCAGATTCAACAGCGTAAGAAACACGACGTACTGGAGAGAAAGACGCATCCAATATCATACGACCGATGGTTTTGTTCGCATCTTCAGACAAGCGACGAACGTTACCTGGCACATAGCCACGACCTTTTTCTACCTTGATCTGCATGTCCAGCTTACCGCCGGCTGTCAGATTGGCGATAACGTGATCTGGGTTGATCAGTTCTACGTCATGCGGCAGATCGATGTCGGAAGCCAATACAGCGCCTTCGCCATCTTTTTTCAATGTCAGTGTGACTTCATCACGGTTGTGCAACTTGAAGACTACGCCTTTCAAGTTCAACAGGATGTCGACGACGTCTTCTTGCACGCCATCGAGGGAAGAGTATTCATGAACTACACCAGCGATCACAACTTCAGTCGGTGCATAACCAACCATAGTGGACAACAGTACGCGACGCAGTGCGTTGCCCAGCGTGTGGCCATAGCCACGTTCAAACGGTTCCATCACGACTTTAGCGTGACCGGCACCCAACATTTCCACATCGATAATACGTGGTTTTAACAGATTGTTTTGCATGAATGTCCTTTTCAATACCCTCGGTTCGTTACACCGATAAGGCTGACGGCATTAAAGAAAAAAGCCTGCCTGTAGTAAAACAGGCAGGCGGTGAAACTTGAGTATTAACGAGAATACAATTCAACGATCAGGGATTCGTTGACATCGTGAGCGATATCGCTACGATCTGGCATGGACTTGAAAGTACCTTCCAGTTTTTTCGCATCAACAGCTACCCATGTAGGCATGCCGGATTGTTCTGCCAGGGACAGCGCTTCAGCGATACGAACTTGTTTTTTGGCTTTTTCACGAACAGCGATCAAGTCACCAGCTTTAACCTGGTAAGAAGCGATGTTGACAACGATACCGTTGACTGTGAATGCTTTATGGCTCACCAGTTGGCGTGCTTCAGCGCGTGTGGAGCCGAAGCCCATACGGTATGCAACGTTGTCCAGACGGGATTCCAGCAATTTCAACAGTGTTTCGCCTGTGTTGCCTTTTTGACGGTCAGCTTCAGCGAAGTAGCGGCGGAACTGACGTTCCAAAACGCCGTACATACGTTTAACTTTTTGCTTTTCGCGCAATTGGTTACCGTAGTCAGAGGTACGAGCACCGGAAGTGCGACCATGTTGACCTGGTTTTGCGTCAAGTTTGCATTTAGAGTCCAGGGAGCGACGTGCGCTCTTCAAGAACAGGTCCGTGCCTTCGCGACGGGAAAGTTTTGCTTTTGGTCCGATATAACGTGCCACGATATTTTCCTTGTAAATGACGTAATGTTTTCTACACTACGCTAGTCTGATCTACCTGCGAGCAGACGGTGGTCTTAACAACAAAGGCTCTAAGCCTTTGATTAATTTGTACTACTCTAGAATTTCCACAACACAAAACCCGCCAACGGAATGGCGGGTCTGCATTCTAACGGAGATTCCGTCAGAATGCCAGCAGAGAATAAATCTGCTTAGTTAAGACGCTTAAATAACAAGCGTCTCAGTGTCCAGCTTAGATACGACGACGCTTTGGAGGGCGGCAGCCGTTATGTGGAACTGGAGTGACGTCTTGAATCAGGGAGATCTTGATACCCAGATTGTTCAAAGCACGTACTGAAGATTCGCGACCTGGGCCTGGGCCTTTGATACGAACTTCCAGATTTTTGATACCGCATTCAACGGCCACTTTACCAGCTGCCTCTGCTGCAACCTGCGCTGCAAACGGAGTAGATTTACGTGAGCCTTTAAAACCAGCACCACCGGCAGTTGCCCAAGACAACGCGTTGCCTTGACGATCAGTGATCGTGATGATGGTGTTGTTGAAAGAAGCATGAACGTGAGCAATACCTTCTGCAACGTTCTTCTTAACTTTCTTACGCGCACGTGCTGCTGCGGCGTTATTTTGAGCTTTTGCCATAATGTTTTCCTTGGATCCGGGCTAGCCTGGATTATTTCTTCAAAGATTGCGCTGCTTTACGTGGACCCTTACGAGTACGCGCATTTGTGCGGGTACGTTGGCCACGGCAAGGCAAGCCTTTACGATGACGGAGACCACGGTAGCAACCCAAGTCCATCAAGCGTTTGATGTTCATGGACAGTTCACGACGCAAGTCGCCTTCGACGATAAATTTACCGATTTCGTCGCGAAGCTTCTCGAGTTCGTTGTCATCCAGATCTTTAACCTTTTTATTGGTCAAAACACCTGTTGCGTCACAGATTTTCTGTGCGCGTGGACGGCCAATACCATAGATAGCTGTTAAGCCGATTACGGTATGCTGATGATTTGGGATATTAACCCATGCGATACGTGCCATTCGTTATTCCTCGTTCAATAACGTTAAATTAACCTTGGCGCTGCTTATGGCGTGGTTCTGTGCATATAACACGAACAACACCCTTGCGCTTGATGATTTTGCAGTTGCGGCAGATCCGCTTGACTGATGCGAGAACTTTCATTTTTGCCCTCTTTCCTTCTAGTTCATTTTAAATTTACTTGGTACGGAACACTATTCGCGCCCGGCTCAAATCATAAGGCGTCAATTCCACTGTCACCTTATCACCTGGAAGAATACGAATATAGTTCATTCGCATCTTCCCTGAAATATGGCCAAGTACAACATGCCCGTTTTCCAACTTAACTCGAAATGTTGCATTCGGAAGATTCTCAAGAATCTCGCCCTGCATCTGTATAACGTCGTCTTTTGCCATTCGATCTGCTGTCCCCTGGGCGATTACCTTGAAGGAATTCCGCCCTTGAAATTTGCTTTACGAAGAAGCGATTCATATTGCTGGGACATAACATAGTTCTGTACCTGCGCCATAAAGTCCATGGTAACCACCACGATAATCAGCAGAGACGTTCCGCCGAAATAAAATGGTACTTTCCACTTCGCAATCAAAAATTCTGGCAACAGACAAACCAGCGTAATGTAAATCGCACCTGCTAGCGTCAAACGCATCAAAATCTTGTCGATGTAGCGTGCGGTCTGGTCACCAGGACGTATCCCAGGAACAAAAGCACCACTTTTCTTCAAGTTGTCTGCGGTTTCCTTGCTGTTGAATACCAAAGCGGTATAAAAGAAGCAGAAGAAAATGATCGCTATTGCATACAACAAAGCGTGTATAGGTTCACCAGGCGCCATCGACGCTGCCAGATCCTTCAGGAAAGTGATAAAACCACTTGTTGAAGATTCTGCACCCTTGGTAAACCAGCTGGTAATCGTCGCCGGGAACAAGATGATGGAAGAAGCGAAAATAGGAGGAATGACCCCAGCCATATTCAACTTCAGTGGCAAATGACTGCTTTGACCACCATAAATCTTGTTACCAACCTGACGTTTTGCATAGTTCACCAATATCTTGCGTTGACCACGCTCGACATACACTACCGCAAACGTTACTGCAGGTACAACAATACAGATAACCAGTGCAGCAAAGTTACCCATTTGACCGGTACGGACCAGTTCAAATAAATTACTCAGGCCACCAGGCAAACCTGCTGCGATACCGGCGAAAATGATGATCGAAATACCATTTCCCAGACCGCGTTCAGTGATTTGCTCACCTAACCACATCAGGAACATGGTGCCCGTCACCAGCGACAATACCGTCGTTAAACGAAATGCCATGCCAGGATCAAGTACCAGACCGGCCTGACCTTCCAGACCAAATGCGATAAAGTAACTTTCGATTAAGGCCAGAACCACAGTGCCATACCGTGTAAATTGCGTGATCTTTCTACGACCGGATTCGCCCTCTTTTTTGAGTGCTTCCAGCTGCGGAGAGACTATCGACATCAATTGCATGATGATAGACGCAGAAATATACGGCATGATACCCAGCGCGAATACAGTGAATCTTTGCATCGCACCGCCAGAGAACATATTAAACATACCCAGTAAACCACCCTGGTTTTGTTTGAACATATCTTCCAGCACTTTGGCGTCTATACCCGGTACAGGAACATGTGCACCAATCCTGTAGACAACCAGTGCCGCCAGCAAGAACCAGAGTCGCCCCCAGGGAAACCCGCTTGCAGCACTTTTAGCTTGTTGTGGAGATGTTGCCAATTAATGCTCCGGTTGTCTGCTTTGATTAAGCGATTGTGCCACCAGCAGCTTCGATTGCAGCTTTAGCGCCTTTAGTGACGATCAAGCCGTTCAAAGAAACTTTCTTGGTGATAGCACCAGACAAGATCACACGGACTACACGTGCGAGCTCAGAAACTACGCCGGCTTGTTTCAAAGCCAAAACGTCAATCTCTGTCACTGGCAAGTTTTCCAGATCTGTCAGGCGAACTTCTGCTTTGTACGGTGTTGCCAGTGATTTAAAACCACGTTTTGGCAAACGACGTTGCAGAGGCATCTGACCGCCTTCAAAACCGACTTTATGAAAGCCGCCTGAACGGGATTTTTGGCCTTTATGACCGCGACCCGCTGTTTTACCTAAGCCTGAACCGATACCGCGACCAACACGACGTTTGTAGTGTTTTGCGCCATCAGCTGGCTGGATTGTATTCAATTCCATAATTTGCTCCGATCGCAAACCTGACGGCTTACGATACAACCTTCACAAGATACGAGACTTTATTGATCATGCCGCGTACGGATGGCGTGTCTTCCAATTCGGAAACTGAATTAACACGACGCAGACCCAGGCCACGTACAGTTGCACGGTGATCCTGGCGTGTGCCGATCAAACCTTTAACCAATTGCACTTTTACTGTCTTAGACATGAGGTGCTCCTTAACTGAGAATTTCTTCAACAGTTTTGCCACGCTTCGCAGCGATTTCAGATGGAGTACTCATCTTGGCCAAACCGTTCAAAGTTGCACGAACCATGTTGTATGGATTTGTGGAGCCGTTGGATTTCGCCACGACGTTTACAATACCCATTACTTCAAAAATCGCGCGCATTGGACCACCAGCGATAACGCCAGTACCTTCTTTTGCTGGAGAAATCATGACGGAAGACGCGCCGTGCTTGCCAGTAACGGTGTGTTGCAGAGTACCGTTCTTCAAAGTCACTTTGATCATCTTACGACGTGCTTCTTCCATCGCTTTTTGCACTGCAACTGGAACTTCTTTCGATTTCCCTTTGCCCATACCGATACGGCCATCGCCGTCACCAACGACTGTCAGCGCTGCGAAACCCATGATACGACCACCCTTGACCACTTTGGTCACACGGTTGATCGCGATCATTTTTTCGCGCATGCCATCATCCGGCTTGTCGGCTGCTGTTTTTGCTTGCATTTTTGCCATGACAAATTTTCCTTAGAACTTCAAGCCAGCTTCACGGGCTGCTTCTGCAAGCGCCTTGACGCGACCGTGGTAACGGAAACCGGAGCGGTCAAACGCAACTTCGGTAACCCCTGCTTTGATTGCCTTCTCTGCAACACGCTTGCCGATCAAGCTTGCTGCAGCAGCGTTGCCGCCTGCACCAGACTTGCCAGCCAACTCTGCACGTACTTCTGCCTCTACGGTAGAAGCCGATGCCAACACTTTGGCGTCTGGGCCAATGATGTTTGCATATATGTGCAGGTTTGTGCGATGCACGGCCAGGCGGTTCACTTTGAGTTCTGCGATCTTGGCACGGGTTTGACGTGCGCGGCGCAGACGTGATTGTTTCTTGTCCATCGTCAACCCCTATTACTTCTTCTTGGTTTCTTTAATCACAACCACTTCGTCCGCATAGCGAACGCCTTTGCCTTTATAAGGCTCTGGACTGCGGTATGCACGAACTTCAGCAGCAACCTGACCAACTTTTTGCTTGTCAATCCCTTTAATCAGGATTTCAGTAGGAGTTGGTGTTGTGCACGTAACGCCAGTTGGCATTGCGTGAACAACCGGGTGCGAGAAACCAAGAGACAAATTCAATTTGTCGCCTTGAGCTTGCGCTTTATAACCAACACCGACCAGGTTCAGTTTCTTTTCGAAACCTTTAGTGACGCCGTTAACCATGTTATTGACCAGGGCACGCAAGGTACCGCTCATCGCATTGGCTTCACGACCATCATTTGCTGGGGAAAAACTCAAAGTACCGTTGTCGTTCGCAACTGTCACCAAGCCATTCAAGGATTGAGACAATACGCCCTGCGGGCCTTTAATTGTAATCTGCTCTGTCGAAATGGTGACTTCAGCACCTGCCGGCAAAGCGATTGGCATCTTACCTACTCGAGACATCTTTCACTCCTTAGGCGACGTAGCAAATCACTTCGCCACCGACACCGGTTGCGCGCGCTTTGCGGTCAGTCATGACGCCTTGTGGTGTGGAAACGATCGCCACTCCCAAACCGTTCATGACACTTGGGATCTCGTCTTTACCTTTGTAAATACGGAGACCTGGACGTGAAACACGTTCCAAGCGTTCAATCACAGGACGTCCTGCGTAATATTTCAAGCCGATTTTTAATTCGGACTTACCTGCAGTTTCAGAAACTGCGAAATCTTCAATGTAACCTTCGTCTTTAAGTACGTTCGCAATTGCGATCTTTACTTTAGAGGACGGCATCGCGACGACAGTCTTTTGAACAACTTGTGCGTTACGGATGCGGGTCAGCATATCGGCGATAGGATCGCTCATACTCATTGCTTATTCTCCTATTACCAGCTGGCTTTAGTCATACCCGGGATTTCACCACGCATGGCGACTTCACGGAGTTTAATACGGCCCAAACCGAATTTACGGAATGTGCCACGTGGGCGACCTGTCAAAGCGCAGCGGTTACGCTGACGGGTCGGATTGGAGTTACGTGGCAATGCCTGCAACTTCAGACGGGCAGCGTACTGCTCTTCTTCAGTCTTTGATTGGTCATCAATGATGGCCTTCAATTCGGCACGCTTACCAGCGAATTTCTTCACCATGTCTGCACGCTTTTGCTCACGATTAATCAGTGCCAGTTTTGCCATGGCGACCTCAGTTTCTGAACGGAAATTTAAATGCGGCGAGGAGTGCTTTCGCTTCGTCGTCGGTCTTTGCTGATGTCGTGATACTGATATTCATACCACGCAACGCGTCGATCTTGTCGTATTCGATTTCAGGGAAAATGATCTGTTCCTTGACACCGATATTGTAGTTACCACGACCATCAAACGCACGACCAGAAACGCCACGGAAGTCACGTACACGTGGCAGAGCCACAGTGATGAAACGGTCCAGGAATTCATACATCTGAGCGCCACGCAAAGTTACCATACAACCAATTGGATAACCTTCACGGATTTTAAAACCAGCGATCGCTTTGCGAGCTTTGGTAACTACTGGTTTTTGACCAGCAATCTTGGTGAGGTCACCAACCGCATGCTCGATAATCTTTTTGTCTGCAATTGCTTCAGACAAACCCATATTCAGGGTGATTTTCAAGATACGTGGAACTTCCATAACTGATTTGTACGCGTACTTTTCAGTCAGTTCACCAACGATTTTATCTTTATATATTGCTTGTAGACGGGCCATGATGTTATGCCTTCACAACTTCGCCAGTCGACTTGTAGATACGGACTTTCTTGCCATCCACTACCTTGAAGCCTACACGGTCTGCTTTGCCAGACGCTGCATTAAACAATGCAACATTCGACACATGAATCGGCATCACTTTATCCACGATGCCACCTACTGCGCCAGTCATTGGGTTAGGCTTAACAGCTTTTTTAGCAACGTTAATACCTGCAACAACAACGTAATCGCTATCGATGCAAATTTGCACCTGACCGCGTTTACCTTTGTCTTTACCCGTCAAGACGATGACTTCGTCGTTTTTACGAATTTTGTTCATCACGACCCCTTACAGCACTTCTGGAGCCAAAGACACGATTTTCATAAAGCGCTCAGTACGCAGTTCGCGTGTTACTGGGCCGAAAATACGAGTACCGATAGGCTCAAGTTTTGCATTCAACAATACTGCAGCATTGCCATCAAATTTGACCAACGAGCCATC
>JACQDX010000032.1 GCA_016200895.1 Burkholderiales bacterium | reverse complement strand
CGAGATCGTCACCAGCGTACAGCACGTGGCCGACATCATGAGCGAGATCACCGCAGCCAGCCAGGAGCAAAGTTCAGGCATAGAACAAGTGAACCTGGCCATCACGCAAATGGATGAAATGACGCAACAGAATGCGGCGCTGGTTGAACAGGCAGCGGCGGCAGCAGAAAGCATGGAAGAGCAAGCCGTTGTATTGGCACAGGCAGTTAGTGTATTTAAACTGAATGGAAATGCAGCGCAAATAAGTCAGAAAACTAAACCAGTTGTGAGCAAAGCAGTGAGTAATAAGCCTGCTGCAAGTGCCAGGTCAGAAGTCAAGGCATTGCCCAGGGCAACCCGTGCAAGCCCTTCATCTACTGGAGTTGGTGCACGTGCTAGCAAGCCAGTTGCCGAACCAGGCAAGCGTGCAGACGACGACTGGGAAGAATTTTAAGGCGACGCGTGTAAGGTAAAGCCAGGAAGCTATGATTTCTGGCTTAAAGCTTAGATACTTGGATATCAAAACGATTGACATGTAACAAACGTCCTGGCTTCGTATGAAAGACGCTTGTAATTTAACTTAATTAACAGTAAATATTTTTCAGTCTGGCAAAATGTCTTTGTAATCTTGATTATCTGGATTTTTATTTGAAATCAGCTTTCGTCTCTAAAAAGATGGGGAAAGTTTGGGAAAGCATTGAATGACGAAATCCATCGATAGAGCCAGATCAGACACTTCAAAGGAGTTTACATTTAACTCCAAAGATTTTGATCGTGTCAGAGATCTGATTTACAAACGAGCTGGCATTTCTCTGGCGGATAGTAAGCAAGAAATGGTTTATAGCCGACTTGCGCGTCGTTTACGGGCGACTGGTATCAGCTCGTTTTCTGAATATCTGGATGATCTGGAAAGTCATCAGATTGAATCTGAGTGGGAAGCCTTTACTAATGCGCTCACCACCAACCTGACTTCATTTTTCAGGGAAGAACATCATTTTCCCATCCTTGCTGAGCACATCGCCCAGAAAAAAGAGACGGTCAATATCTGGTGCTCTGCCAGTTCAACTGGTGAAGAGCCTTATTCCATTGCCATCACATTGTGCGAAGCATTTGGAACCTTGCGCCCTCCTGCGCACATTATTGCCACAGACATCGATACCAATGTCCTGGAAACGGCATCCCGTGGCGTCTACAACCTTGATCGCATCGAAAAATTATCGGCAGAAAGAACACGAAAATTTTTCTTGAAAGGCAAAGGCCCTCAGGAGGGGCTTGTGCGTGTCAGGCCAGAATTGCGCGACTTGATCACATTTAAACAGTTAAATTTATTGGAGGATGGCTGGCCTTTGAGTGGCGAATTCGATGCGATTTTTTGCCGGAATGTCATGATTTATTTTGACAAACCTACGCAAGGTAAAATCTTGAAGAAGTTTGTCCCTTTGATGAAGTCAGACGGTTTGTTGTTTGCAGGTCATTCAGAAAATTTCTTGTATGTCTCAGATGACTTCAAGCTGAGAGGGAAAACGGTTTATGAACTGGGCAAATCCCATATGTCAGGCAACAGAACGACATTGCGCAATTTGCAAAAAGGGTAATCTATGAGCCAGCTAAGTGAAGAACATTTTGCAACGAATGTCTATTACGACAGGACTTTCGATTGCGATGCTGCCAAAATATTGCCTGGTGAATTTTACTTCACCAACAAGGACATGTTGATCGTTACGGTGCTGGGTTCTTGTGTTTCTGCATGCATACGTGACCGCGTTTCTGGTGTCGGTGGTATGAACCATTTTATGTTGCCCGATAGCGGCGGTGATGCAGATAACCCGGTCTCTGCATCCATGCGTTATGGCACATATGCGATGGAAGTACTGATCAATGAATTGTTAAAAGCGGGTGCCAAGCGCGAAAATATGGAAGCCAAGGTATTTGGCGGCGGCAATGTCTTGCGGGGCTTTACCGCCATCAATGTTGGGGAGCGCAACGCCAGATTTGTATTGGACTATTTGCGGGCTGAAAGAATGCGCGTCATCGCTGAAGATCTGAATGATATTTATCCGCGCAAAGTGTATTTTTTTCCAAGAACGGGCAAGGTACTGGTCAAGAAACTCAAAGTGGAACATAACGATACCCTGAGAAGGCGTGAACAGGATTATGCAAGCAGGCTCAAAACGACTTCAATTGGCGGCGAAGTGGATTTGTTCTGATTATTTGATGGTGTGACGTCAGTTTAAGACGGAACGCGGAGTATTTGCGAATGAAAATAAAAGTATTAATTGTTGATGATTCTGCGCTAATCCGGAGTGTCATGAACGAGATCATCAGCAGTCAACCCGATATGGAAGTCGTCGGTGTGGCTCCTGATCCTCTGGTTGCGCGCGAATTGATCAAGCAGACCAATCCAGATGTGCTGACACTGGATGTGGAAATGCCGAAGATGGATGGCCTGGATTTTCTTGAGCGCTTGATGCGCTTGCGCCCCATGCCCGTCATCATGGTGTCTTCACTGACTGAACGTGGGTCGGAAATTACCATGCGTGCGCTGGAACTGGGAGCTGTTGATTTCGTCACCAAACCGAAGTTGTCGATACAAAGTGGCATGCTGGAGTACATGGAACTGATCACGGACAAGATCAGGATCGCGTCCAAAGCCAGAATCAGACCCAGAAGTGCGCCGGTAGCAGCTGCAGGACAAGCGAATGTTGGTGTATTGCCACAAGTGCGCAATCCTCTGACCAGTAGTGAAAAGCTGATTATTATCGGTGCCTCTACGGGCGGCACTGAGGCGATCAAGAATTTTTTGGTTCAAATGCCCTCGGATTGTCCGGGAATATTAATTACCCAGCATATGCCAGAAGGATTTACCCGTTCTTTTGCCAAACGGCTGGATGGTTTGTGCAAAATTTCAGTATCAGAGGCTGCCGGTGGCGAGCGTGTCTTGCCTGGTCATGCCTACATCGCGCCTGGTCATTCACACCTGTTGTTGGGGCGCAGTGGTGCAAATTATGTTACTCAGTTGGACCAGGGTGAGCCAGTGAATCGCCACAGGCCTTCAGTGGATGTCCTGTTCAGGTCTGCAGCTATCTATGCGGGCAAAAATGCCGTTGGCGTGATTTTGACGGGTATGGGCAAGGATGGTGCCGCTGGTATGCTGGAGATGAAAAATGCCGGCGCATACAATTTTGCCCAAGATGAAGCAAGTTGTGTAGTATTTGGTATGCCGCGTGAAGCAATTGCAATTGGCGCGACACATGAGGTTGGCCCATTGAATGAATTGCCCACCAAGGTTCTGCATTACCTTGCTACGCATGGCAGTAGAGCCCTCAGGGTGTGACGTTTTGATAGAATTTAATGTGTTACAGCAATTTCACCACCGTTTTATCTCAATTTGTCCGATAATGCTAATAACTGTCCTTAAAGAAATAGTGGAGTAATTCATGGCCGATCAAAATCTCAAATTTTTAGTAGTCGACGACTTTTCTACTATGCGTCGCATAGTGCGGAATTTGCTGAAAGAATTGGGATATTCCAATGTCGATGAAGCAGAAGACGGTGCAATGGGACTGGCAAAACTGAAGAATGGTGATTTCGATTTTGTCATCTCAGACTGGAATATGCCTAACATGGACGGGTTGACGATGTTGCAGCATATCCGTGCTGACCCAGCTTTGTCAAAAATGCCGGTACTCATGGTGACTGCCGAAGCCAAAAAAGAAAACATCATTGCCGCAGCACAAGCGGGAGCAAATGGCTATGTAGTAAAGCCATTTACTGCTGCCACGCTGGATGAAAAACTGACAAAGATTTTCGAAAAATTAGGAAAGTAGCAGAGCATTCAGCTTTCCCAGGAGAGGAGAATGAGTCTATCCGTCAATCAAGATACTCAAACAGAAAATCTCCTGGGCAGAGCGCGGCACATGGACAGACTGTCGCAAAAGAGTGTGCATAGTCTTGTTTTGTGCAAGTGGTCAAAGTATGTGGTTGAGGGTGCGCAAAATCAATCTTGTCGCCGTGGTGCTGCTGCTACAAATTCACAAGAGGTAGTGCAGATATCCACTCTTGTGACTACGTGGTTCGCGCAATTTAATTAACGATTGATTAGTCGGCTGATGCTAGTCGACGGCAGATTGAAAGTGCTATTTTGACTAGTGCTCAAATCTATATGCAACGCAATGCCGGGCTTGTTCAAATCAGAATCTGTTTGATGATTTGCTCAGCAACCTTGAGTTCTGAATTTTTCAATCATATTAATCCAACATAAATAATACTAAGATGATAGAAGAAAGCTTCATCGTAAGGGAACCCTTACTCGATCCTAAGCAACGAGTCATTGGTTTTCAATTTTCATGGCAACAGCCGGATCAGAATACAGAGGCAAGCACAGAAAGCCTGAGTGCCTTGCTAGAATTCGTTGCCGTGCAATTGCATGACGACGACAAGGGTTTCTTGCTCGGCGATAGCTTACTGTTCCTGGAAGCTGTACCTGAATTATTGCAGGCTGAAGGTTTGAAATTACTTCCGGCCAAGAATACCGTACTGATACTCCATAAAAAATACTTTGCTGATCCAGATACACTTGCTGCAGTGACAGAGTTGCGTCAACTAGGTTATGGCATATGCCTGCGTGGCGCAGAAGTAACAACACTGGAGCGCGCTTATTTTGCGCAAATCACCCATCTTGAAGTGAAATTGAATGCAGCCAATTTTGCATCGCAAGCCAAGGTGTATGCGACATTGAAGCAATCGACAGTGCGCATGGTGGCGCGCAATGTCACTGCGTGGCAGGATTTCGACGCATGTTCAGCATTGGGCCTGGATAGCTTTGTTGGTAAGCTGCATCTGACACCAAGGCCAAGCACTGCGCCCAAGACTTTAAATACATCACAAACGACTATTTTGCAGTTGATGGAAATGGTCAGAAAAAATGCTGACATCCAGCAGCTTGAAGCTGTGGTCAAGCGCGATGCAACTCTGGCTTATAAGCTTTTGCGTTACATTAACTCTGCCGGATTTGGTTTGCGCTCTGAAGTGCAGTCTTTGAAGCATGCAGTTCAGATGCTGGGTTATAGCCCTTTATATCGATGGCTCACCCTGTTATTGGCAACGGCCAGTACCAGTGGTTATTCCCCGGTATTGCTGGAAACTGCCATCGTTCGTGGTCGCCTCGCTGAAATTTTGGGACAAGGAAAAATGTCCAAGAGTGAAGCAGAAAACCTGTTCGTGGCAGGTATGTTCTCTTTGCTGGATAGGCTCTTGGGTATTCCTATGGAAGAAGTGCTGTCATCGATACAATTACCTGAAGTGGTCACTGAGGCATTGATCTCCCGTGGCGGTACTTATGGACCATTCCTGGCACTGGCTGAAGCATGCGAATTGAATAGCATGCTGGTCGGCTCTCTGGCAGAGTCCTTGAAGATTACGCCGCCAGATTTGAATGCTGCACATATGGCGGCGCTGGTTTGGGCAAAAAATGTTGCTTCTGTAGCCTGATCAAGCTGTACTTTAATCAAAAAGACAAGCAGTTTTGCTTGTCTTTTTTTGCTTTATTCACCAAGAGTGGATAAAGTTCGCTACTTGAAAATTAAATTGAGACAAGTCCCCTTTTTGTGGGAAATAAATCGTTCCATCTATGAATGTTGTGCAAGCCAATTCTGAAGTGTGTCAACCCACCATACCTGCCTGGTTGGTATGGTTGCTTACCATCTTCTTTTTGGCTTATGGCCTCGGTTGCTATCCCATATTGGACAATAATGAAGGCCTGTATGCAGAAATCCCAAGGGAGATGCTGGCATCGGGCGACTGGCATCACTGGATCATTCCACATTTGAATGGTCTGGCCTATATGGAAAAGCCGCCCTTGCTGTATTGGCTGACGGCGATTTCCTTTGCTTTCTTTGGTGAAAATGAATGGGCTGCACGATTGGTACCGGCTATGTCAGCACTCTCATGCGTAGCTTTGATTTTGTGGTTCGGACGCCAGATAGAGCGTGTTGCTGCCTCGCGGCTGGCTGCCTTGATGTTTATCAGTGGCTTGGGTGTCATGGCAATGTCGCGCACCCTGATGTTTGATATGCTGCTGACGGTATTTCTGACGGGGGCGCTGATGTTCGGCTACCTGTACAGTATCTCTGGTGAAAAAAAGAAGCTTAACTGGTCCTTGGGATTTCTGGCATTTGCCTTGCTGGCCAAGGGCTTTGTGGCGATCATTTTGTTTGTGGCTGTGACATTCGTTTTCACCATCCTGTTTTCCAGCTCGACAGGTGATTTTTTCAAGAGAATACTGGCCTGGTTTAATGCCAGGGCAATTGGTATTTTCTTGTTGATTGCCTTGCCATGGCATATTGCCGCCATCCTGGCTGAGCCTATATTTGCCTGGTTTTATTTTATCAATGAACATGTGTTGCGTTTTTTGGGCAAGCGCGAGCCACATGATTATTATGCCGGTGCCTGGTGGTATTACTTGCCAAGGATGGTGCTGTATCTCTTTCCCTGGTCTTTCTTTTTGCCCGTGCTTTTGCTTGTCAGATCACGCCAGCAAGCGCAGCGAACGCTGCATTTCTTCCTGGCTTGCGCCTGGATCATGCCAGTCTTGTTATTTTCTTTATCCAGTGCCAAGGCAAATTATTATCTTGTCGTTGTCATGCCATTGGCTGCACTGCAATTAGCCATCGCTTTAGAGGATAGGAGCTTTGGCGCAGCATGGGGCAGGGCGCTTGTGGGTATTGCTTTGGCAGTTTTGTTTGGTGTTATTGCCTGGTGGGCAGGTAAGCAGGTGAATCACCAGATATCTTCCCTGATGATTTATGGCTTGGATGGGAAGCAATTTTTACAAACCTTTATGGCATCAGCCTGCATGCTAAGTATATGTGTTGCTGTTGTTGTATGGCGCAAACCTGATGTCGGGATATTTCCATTCATCGTTTTGCCAGCACTGATGTTGCTGGCGTTTATCGGTGTTTTGCAAGCATCAGCCCAATGGACTTCTACTCAGCCGCTGGTGACTGAATTGAATGCCGCGCCTGACAAGCGAGAAGTATTTTTGTTCAAAGTGTTTGAACATCAATCTTCGTTGCCATTTTATTTAAAGCGACCAGTACGGGTAGTCGAGAGCCGTAGCAGTGATTTGTTTTGGGGAATTAAACTGCACAAGAACGATATTGTTGTTTCAGATACTGCTTTTGATAAAATTACTAATGAGCAACTGGTCAGTTTGGTGGTGCTGGATGAAGATCTGGCAGGCTTTAATGATAAAAGATATGCGCATAAATTCAAAAATAGTAAAAAAATTGGCCGTAGCACCCTGTTTATGAATTGAGTTTGGCAGGTAAGGCAATTTCTTCCTGCTGGCGTCTGGAGTCGGGTTGGGCATCAAGGTATAATCACGCTTTCTGATTCAACCAGCATATGTGCACTGCAGGTTTGTGTACATTGCCTCAACTACCTCGCTCACCATGTTGATATTGCCAGGCTCCAACGCCCTGTCTGCTTTTCGTACCTCCGGTCTTCTCTCTCGTTTGCAAGCTGTTGATGCCAATATTATCGGCGTTAGCGGACGTTATGTTCATTTTGTCGATGCGGCATCTGAACTGCTCAAGGAAGACGCTGATCGCCTGGATGCCCTGCTGGTGTATGGCGATGCCTTTGCTGCCAGCAGCGAAGGTGATGTGTTTGTCGTGATCCCGCGCTTTGGCACGATCTCGCCATGGGCCAGCAAAGCCACGGATATCGTCCACAATTGCGGCATGACGCATATCCACCGCCTGGAACGCGGCATTATTTACTACGTGCAGGTAAAAACTGGTTTGCTGGGCGGAGCTAAAAAGCTTGCTGATAATAGCCGTGAACAGGTAGCCGCACTTTTGCATGACCGTATGACAGAAATGGTGTTGGCCGGTGCGCAGCAAGCCCAGACACTGTTCTCTGAGCTGGTCGCCAAAGAGCTGGAGCATGTAGATGTACTGCAAGGTGGCCAGGCAGCCCTGTTGCACGCCAATAGCGAACTGGGTCTGGCCTTGTCGGATGACGAGATCGAATATCTGGTCGATGCCTTTACCGCGGCCAAGCGCAATCCTACAGACGTTGAGCTGATGATGTTTGCCCAGGCGAACAGCGAACATTGCCGTCACAAGATTTTCAATGCAGACTGGACGATTGATGGTCAGAAACAGGATAAATCCCTGTTCCAGATGATCAAGAATACCCACGAGTTGCAACCCAAAGGCACCATCGTTGCCTATAGCGATAATTCTTCCATTATGGAAGGTGCGGTCGTCAATCGTTTCTTCCCCTCCGGTAAAGACCAGGTATATCAGGTCACAGAAGAGCTGACGCATACCCTGATGAAGGTGGAAACACATAATCACCCTACAGCAATTTCCCCATTCCCAGGTGCCTCTACTGGCGCTGGTGGTGAAATTCGCGACGAAGGTGCCACAGGTCGCGGTGCCCGTCCAAAAGCGGGCCTGACCGGCTTTACTGTTTCCAACCTGATGTTGCCAGGCGCCCGCCAGGCTTGGGAAAACGCAGGTGATAGCCTGACTGCCGCAGTCAGCGCTGATGTCTATGGCAAGCCAGATCGCATCGCTTCACCGCTGCAGATCATGATAGAAGGTCCTTTGGGTGGTGCGGCTTTCAATAATGAATTTGGTCGTCCTGTTCTGGGTGGTTATTTCCGTACCTTCGAACAAAACGTCGGTGGTACGGTATATGGCTATCACAAGCCCATCATGATTGCTGGTGGTATCGGCAATATCTCCGACAAGCACACCAAAAAGAATGATCTGCCGGTAGGCAGCCTGCTGATACAACTGGGTGGCCCCGGCATGCGCATAGGCATGGGCGGCAGTGCGGCGTCTTCCATGGCGACTGGTACCAATACGGCAGATCTGGATTTTGATTCTGTGCAGCGTGGCAACCCAGAAATGGAACGTCGTGCGCAAGAGGTCATCAATTCTTGCTGGCAGTTGGGTGATGATAATCCTGTCCTGTCCATCCATGACGTCGGTGCCGGTGGTTTGTCGAATGCCTTCCCGGAAATCACCAACGATGCCAAACGAGGGGCCTTGTTTGATTTGCGTAAAGTGCCGCTGGAAGAGAGCGGCATGGCCCCGAAAGAAATCTGGAGTAATGAATCGCAGGAGCGTTATGTCCTGGGCATAGCACCAGAAAGCCTGGAGCTGTTCCGCCATTTCTGTGAGCGTGAGCGTTGCCCGTTTGCCGTGGTTGGTACCGCGACTGAAGAACGTCAATTGCGCGTCATCGATCCGCTGAATGACACGTCGCCAGTCGATATGCCCATGAATGTCTTGCTGGGCAAACCACCAAAAATGCACAGGGATGTTACTCACGTCAGCAATGATTTCCCTAAAATTGATTTGACAGGTATTGACTTGCAGGTCGCCGCAGAGCGTGTCTTGAGCTTGCCGACGGTCGCCGATAAATCCTTCCTGATCACCATTGGTGACCGCACGGTTGGTGCTACTTCGGTACGTGACCAGATGGTCGGACCATGGCAAGTGCCGGTGGCTGATTGCGCCGTGACCACCATGAGCCTGGAAGGCTATCTCGGCGAAGCCATGTCCATGGGTGAGCGTACACCGCTGGCCGTGATCGATGCTGCTGCATCTGGCCGTATGGCGGTCGGCGAAGCCATCACCAATATCGCTGCTGCGCCGATCAGGGATATTTCGGATATCAAACTGTCTGCCAACTGGATGGCTGCCTGTGGCCAACCTGGCCAGGATGCCGCCTTGTTTGATACGGTAAAGGCCGTGGGCATGGAATTGTGCCCTGCGCTGGGTATCAGTATCCCGGTGGGTAAGGATTCTCTTTCCATGCGCACTACCTGGAAGGATGAAGGCCAAGGCAAGGCTGTGACTTCACCGGTATCGCTGATTATTTCTGCCTTCTCGCCCGTCTATGATGTGCGCAAGTCGCTGACGCCACAGATACGTTTGGACCAGGGTGATACCAGCCTGATTCTGATCGATCTGGGCCGTGGCAAGAATCGCCTGGGTGCATCCTGCTTCGCGCAAGTCATGCAGCAGTTGGGCAACGATGCACCAGATGTCGATAGTGCGGAAGACCTCAAAGCTTTCTTCGCTGCTATCCAGCAGTTGAATAGCGAAGACAAATTGCTGGCTTACCATGACCGCTCTGACGGTGGCCTGTACGCCAGCCTGTGTGAAATGGCCTTTGCTGGTCGTGCTGGCTTGTCCGTCAATCTCGATATCCTGACCATGGATAGCGAGCATGCAGCAGACCAGGGTGAT
Organism: Burkholderiales bacterium; assembly: GCA_016200895.1. Classification (GTDB taxonomy): domain Bacteria; phylum Pseudomonadota; class Gammaproteobacteria; order Burkholderiales; family Burkholderiaceae_D; genus Undibacterium. Next base: position 40,641 of record JACQDX010000032.1, on the reverse strand, counting down.
GCCAAGAACTGGGCCAGCCAGGTATCTGAACGTCGTAATGACATGACATTGCGTGCCTTGTTCAATGAAGAGCTGGGTGCTGTCATACAAGTGTGCACTGAGCAACGTTCAGAAGTCATGGATGTCTTGCGCAGCTTTAATCTGGGTGCCTGCAGCCATATCATTGGCAAACCAAACAATAGTGGCATTATCGAGTTTACTCGTGACGCCAGGCAAATCTATTCGCAACCAAGAACGGCATTGCACCAGCTATGGAGTAAAACCAGCTGGCAAATCGCGCGCCTGCGCGATAATCCGGCAGGTGCTGATGCTGAATATGCACGCATCATTGATGCGAATGATCCCGGCATGCAGCCTAAATTGAGTTTCGATCCACAGCAAGACGTGGCAGCGCCATTCATTGCGACTGGCGTGCGCCCCAAGGTCGCTATTCTGCGTGAGCAAGGCGTGAATTCGCATATAGAAACTGCTTACGTCATGCATAAGTCCGGCTTTGAAGCAGTGGACGTACACATGAGTGATCTGATTGCTGGTCGTGTAAAGCTGGCTGATTTCAAGGGCTTGATCGCCGTTGGTGGCTTCTCTTATGGTGATGTGCTGGGGGCAGGTGAGGGCTGGGCAAAAACCATTTTGTTCAATGCAATGATGTCTGATCAGTTCTCGCAATTCTTCCATCGCGATGACACCTTTGGTCTGGGTATCTGTAATGGCTGCCAGATGATGAGTAATTTGAAATCCATCATCCCTGGCGCACAGGCCTGGCCTAAATTCACCAAAAACAAGTCTGAGCAATTCGAGGGTCGTTTTGCCATGGTGGAAGTGGCTGAGTCTGCGTCCATCTTCTTCCAGGGTATGGCTGGCACGCAAACACCTATCGCTATTGCGCATGGCGAAGGTTTTGCTGACTTTTCAACGACGGGTGATATTGCCAGTGCGCAGGTTGCCATGCGCTTCATCAACAATGCCGGCCTGGCGACGGAAGCCTATCCTTACAACCCGAATGGTTCGCCACAAGGTATTACCTCAGTCACCAATGAAGACGGGCGCTTTACTGTGTTGATGCCGCATGCAGAGCGTGTATTCCGATCAGTATTGCATTCATGGCATCCTGATGGCTGGGGTGAAGATTCTCCATGGATGCGCATGTTCCGCAATGCGCGTGTTTTTGTTGGCTGATCTTTTTACTTAACTAAACTGTAGTTTTGTAGAATCGCTGTAATGGGCGAAATCATGGAAATGATTTCGCCCGTTTCATTTGCCCTCCTCTTTATGAAGATGATTTACATTTTAAATCCAGATTAAAGCGCTTGAGGTCGGCAGCTTTCCTTATAATGAATCGCCAGGGAAACTTTCTCTAGATAAATGCGATATTTGCTATTCTTTGCCGTGTTATTTGTTTTGCGTGACGCTGGTGCAGCGGAGCGTTTGCGTGCCTGTGGAGGAGATAGCAATTGGCCACCCATGTCTTATATCAAGGCTGCGGGAACGCCAGTTGAGGGTTTGTCAGCAGATATTTTGCGAAATATCTTTGCTGATCCCAAAATAGAACTCAGGCCTTGGGCGCGTTGCCTGGCTGAAGTGCAGGCGCGTGAGGGCTTCGATATCGTGATGTCGGTATTCAAGAACCCTGAGCGCGAAAAGATTTACCTGTTTTCTCATGGTTATCATAGCCTTACACCTTCCTATTTGTATTCGGCCAAACGTTTCTCGCAAGCACCCCTGCAAGTATTAAGTGATCTGGAAAAATACAAAGTGTGTTCATTGCACGGTTCATCTACCTTCTATACCAAATTGCCAGCATCGGCAATTGAGAGCGGGGCGACCAGCTATACCAGCCTCGTGCGCAAAATTGAGCGTGGTCATTGCGACATCGTGGTGGATATGCAGGAAGTATTATGGGGATTTGCGCGCCTGAGTCTTTTACCTCTGGATATGAGCACTTACAAAATACTTAATCTGCCGCAGACAGAAAAATATCCCCTGCATTTTGGTGTCAGTAAGGGCCATCCCCAGGCTGCACAAATCATAGAGCAACTGGATAAGGGCTTGCTTGAATTGCAGCGTAATGGCAAATTAAGCAGCATTATCAATAAATATCAGTAGGAAGCGTTAAGCAGCTTTCAGAAATGCAAAAGAGGCGCAAGCGCCTCTTTTTTAATACGGTATAACTTGATTACGGTTGAACTTTAGCTTTTTTGATCAAGGACTGTTGATAAGCCTGGATACGTTGCTGAGAAATGCCATCAACAAATTCACGTCTTACTTCTTCAACTGTCGGGAATTTTGCTGTACGCGTGTCATCCAGTTTGATGATGTGGAACTTGTCTTTACCCTGACCATCAGTCAGTTTTACAGGAGTTTCTGTAAATTGACCTTTTTGCAGTTTGGTAAATGCCTGAGTAAATGCTGGTGGCCAGTTGTTTGGTGTGGACCATTCCAGATCGCCGCCTTTGGTTGCCGTGCCAGGATCTTTGGATTGCTTGGCCAGCTCTTCAAATTTAGCGCCACCCTTCAATTTGGAAATCATGGCTTTTGCTTCATCTTCTGTATCAAGCATGATGTGGTACAGGTGATATTCTTTGTCACCCGCCTGAGCCTTCAATTTATCGTATTCGGCTTGAACTTCTGCATCCGTCACAGGGTTCTTTTTCAGGTAGTCAATCATCATTGCACGAACCAGGATGGTTTGGCGAGCCTGTTCTATGGCTTGTTTTACTTCAGAATTCTTTGCCAAGCCAGATTTTTCTGCCTCTTGTATCAATACTTCATTGGCGATCAGGCTTTGCTTGATCTGAGCAAGTAACTGAGGCGTATCCTGCTGTTGGCCTTGCGCTACTGCTTGTTTTACTAATAATTCGAGTTGGCTGGCTGGAATAGCCTTGCCGTTAACCGTAGCCAGATTTTGGGCCATTGCGGGCAGGGCAGTTGCAAGAAGTACTACCAGCAAATGAGCAGGTTTAAAAGTCATTGTCTGTTCCTAAATAACAAAATAAAAAAAACGGATTATAAATAAACTGCTTAGGTCGCTATCTCTGACGGACTCAATGCCACAATATTGAGGGCATGAATTTCCGTTTGCATCATATCGCCAACGGCATCATACACTAGTCGATGGCGGGAAATACGGTTTAATCCCTCAAATTGTTGACAGACTATTCTTACACTGTAATGACCCGCACCACCTGCTGCACCAGCATGGCCACGATGAGCTTCGGAGTCATCTGTTAATTGACATTCAACTGGCTGTAAGGTTTCCATCCAGCGTGTCAATATTTTTTCATGGCGTGTCATTGGGCCGGTTCTTCCATATATTTAGCCAAAAACAGGCTTTGGATAATGATAAATGCAGGCATGATAGCAACTACAGCAATCAATTTGAAGTTTGCCCATGTGTCTGTGGAGAAATTAAATGCCACATACAGATTAACGAAGCCCATGAGCAAGAAATAGAGCATCCAGGCATAACTAAGACGGGTCCATATTTGCTCAGGCAGCTTGATTTGTTCGCCCATTGTCATTTGAATCAAGTTTTTCTTGAAAACAAATTGCGCCAGGGCAAAGGCACCACAGTAACACCAGTACAATACGGTAGGCTTCCATTTGATGAAGGTTTCACTCTGAAAATATAGAGTAGCTCCGCCAAAAACCATGATGATGATGAAAGAAATCCACAACATGGCATCGACTTTTTTACGGCGTATGAGCAAATAACCGATTTGGCATACGGACGCAACCAAAGTAAGTGCTGTTGCAAATAATATGGGTGCCAGTTCAGCAGTTGTTACGCCGCCAGAGACGATGCCGGAGAAATAGTCGGACACCAGTGATTGCGCAGTAGCTGGATTTTTCTCACCCCATTTGAAGGTGATAAAAAACAAAACTACCGGAAACATGTCAAAAAGAAATTTCATTTACAGACAACTCAGGTTGCAGGGTCAAATTTCAAGGAGGCGGAATTAATGCAATACCGCAACCTCGTGGGTGGTGGGCCATCGGGGAATACATGTCCCAGATGGGCGTCGCAGATATTACACACAATCTCGGTGCGCGTCATGCCATGAGATGTATCAACTATTTCACGGACATTGGCAGGGTTAATTGCCTTGAAGTAACTTGGCCAACCGCAGCCGGAATCAAATTTGGCGTCCGAAGTAAATAAGGGGGTGTTACAGCAGACGCAAGTATAGGTGCCAACCTCATGGTGATCCCAGAATTTACCCGTGAATGCACGCTCGGTCGCTGCATGCCTGGTAACTTCATATTCCATGGAGCTGAGTTGCGCTTTCCATTCTGCATCTGACTTGACGATTTTACTCATGATTTCCTCTTCATTTCTTCTTCATATCAGGATGAACAACTGACTTCCAGATGCCTGGCCCAGTCTGGCGGCAATTCTGCATAGCCTGCGTGTTCTTCTTGTTCGTCATAGGGATTTTTCAGAATATGCAATAATTTCCTGACTTCTGAAAAATCCTTCTTTTGCGCTTTTTCTATCGCTACCTGCGCAAGATAATTTCTTAAAATATACTTGGGATTAACTGACAACATGCTGGTTTGACGTGCCTGTTCATCACTTTGTTCCATGGTCAGGCGCGCCCGGTAATTGACCAACCATGCATCCAGACTATCCCTGTCCAGGAATAAATCACGCAGTAGCTCATCCTTGGTCGATTTCTGATTCGAAAGCTTACTCAAATGGCGAAAACTCAGGGTGAAGTCAGCATGATTACTTTGTAACAAAGTGAAAAAGTCAGCAAATAAGTCCAGATCAGCTTCGTGATCCGTCTTCAAACCAAACTTTTGATGCATAAGTGCTGCCCATTTCTGGCGATAAATGGCCGGATAATGGCTTAATGCAGCGTTGGTTTCATCGACACTGCCTATGAGCGGTGACAATGCTTGCGCCAGTGCCTGGCAATTCCAGTTACCTATGGCTGGCTGCATGCGGTAGGAATAGCGGCCTTGCTGGTCGGTATGGTTGCAAATATGTTTTTCGTCATAAGCCTCCATAAAGCCAAAAGGGCCATAGTCCAAAGTCTGGCCCAATATAGACATATTGTCGGTATTCATGACGCCGTGCATAAAGCCGACAGCCTGCCAGTGCGCCATCAGTTCGGCAGTGCGTGTGGTGACGGCGGCGAGCAATGCCTGGTAGGGATTATTTTCTGCCTGCAGTTCTGGGTAAGAATGCGCGATGACATAGTCGGCAAGCTGACGCAGGTCATCCATTCTGTCGTTGTAATACCAATGCTCAAATGAGCCAAAACGTACAAAACTGGGTGCTATGCGGGCGACGACTGCGCTGGTCTCCGGCGTTTCGCGAAAAACCATCTGGTCTGAACCGATGATGCAGAGCGCACGTGATGTCGGTATGTTCAACGCCGCCATCGCTTCTGAACATAAAAATTCGCGTATGGAAGAGCGTAATACGGCGCGCCCGTCGCCCATGCGCGAATAAGGTGTCATGCCTGCGCCTTTTAACTGTATTTCCAGATGTTGTCCATTATGGGACCTGCCACCAAGCAGTAATGCGCGACCATCACCCAGTTGACCCGCCCAGACACCGAACTGGTGACCTGAATAAACCGCTGCCAAGGGTTTGCTGCCAGGAATGAGCTCGTTGCCGGAAAAATAATTGAGGAATTCAGGTGAATTCAGAGTGGCCTGATCCAGGTTCAATTGTGCAGCAACTTCATTGCTGGCTGCCACGAGATAGGGTTTGTCTATGGGGCTGGCAGAAAGATGTGTAAAAAAATGCGGGGGAAGATTTGCAAACTGATTCTCCAGCATGAATTCCTGCAGAGAGAGTGGGAAAGTGGTCATGACGCGCCATGGAGCTGTAAAAAGAATAAACGCATTTTGACAGATTTGGTCAAAATGCGTTTATCAGGTGTTTTGCAACTAACATTGAACGGTGAAACTTATGCCGTAATGCGTTCCCGCGTCTTGCAACCATCGATCAGGAAGGACAGACTGATCACCAGAACCAATTCACCTTCTGCGGAACGTGCAGTGCCGGTAATACCTGGTGTGCTGATGCAGGTCAGCGGTTTGATCACCAGATCGGCTGTGCCATCAACAGCATCTACAGACAAGATATAGGGGCTAGGGGCCGCAATGACGATGCCAACTCTTTCAGACGCTGGCGTATAACCCAGTATCTTGCCCAATGATTTGACTGGCAAAGGCCGGCCAAGATCGCGCAATACAGGTTGCCCACCAACGCTTTCAAAGGTTTCTGGCAATTCAACCACGCGCTGTACGGTTGCCATTGGCAATGCCAGCGATGCACCATCAGTACGGACCAGCATGGTTGGTACGATAGACAGCTCGATTGGCAAACGGATCAGGAAGGTAGTACCTGTTCCCAATTGAGACGCTATGCGTATCGCACCGCGATGGCGTTCCACAGCGGTTTTTACCACATCCATGCCTACGCCGCGGCCAGAGACACTAGAAGCGACTTCTTTGGTCGAGAAGCCAGGCAAAAATACCAGCTGGAAAGCTTCGTCATCGGTACGGGCATCATGCACATTGATCAAGCCCTTGGAGACAGCTTTGTCGCGCAGTCTTTGTGCATCCATGCCTTTGCCGTCATCCGTCACTTCTATCATGACGCTGCTGGCTTCCTGCCAGGCTTTCAATGAAATCGTGGCACGCGGAGACTTGTTGGCATTGATGCGTTCTTCAGCGGTTTCTATGCCATGATCAAGCGCATTGCGCAACATGTGCACCAATGGATCATAGAGGCTGTCAACGACAACACGATCCACTTCTGTCTCTGCACCGGCAATGTTCAAGTCGACTTCTTTGCCAAGGTCGCGTGCCAATTCCCTGATCAGCCTTGGGAATTTTTGGAACAAACGTCCCACAGGCTGCATGCGGGTTGCCAGCGTGGCGCGTTGCAGCTCGGTTGAATAGCGGGATGCACGTGTCAGGGTTTCCGTCAGGGCAGACATCAGTGGTGCAGCCTGGCCATCAAACTTGAATTGTGACAATTTTTCCAGCAGTACGGCTGCCTGATTGGCTGCCTGCACGGATTCACCGGCAACTTCCAGCAAGACATTCAGCTTGACAGCGTCTATACGTATGCTTTCTTCTTTTGCCGGAGCACTCTGCTTGACTTCGCCACCAGACAATGAGGATTTGACAGCTTCAGTCTCTTCTCTTTGTGCAGGAGCTTCGCTTTCTTCTTCAGCGAGCTCTGCAGTTTCTTCTACTGCTTCTGGTAATGTGCCCGCTGGCGTGACCGCACGGAAATAGGCTTCCCAGTCGAGTTCGCCAGCATTTTCCTTTTTCGCAGCAGGCTCCGGCACTTTTTCTGCTGGCTTGGGCGCTTCAACTGCCTTCGCTTTAGTCGCCGCCGGTTTTTTGCTGACGCCTTTCATTTCTATGGCATCAGTCAGCATTTTTTCCAGCGACTTGGGCATGGTCGAAAGCTTGTCCGGCTCAGTGCCATTATTCAGGGCAGTAAGCTGATCGGCGACAAAGCCACTGGCTTCAAGCGCTGCTTCTATGGCTTCAGGCGTGACCGGGACTTGTCCGGTGCGCAGGGCATCGAAAAGGTTTTCGGTTAAATGGCAGGCCGACACCATGGCGCTCAAATTCATGAAGCCTGCGCCACCCTTGATCGTATGAAAGGACCGGAATACGGCATTCAGCGTATTCATGTCGCCCGGATTGCGCTCGAGTGAGAGTAGATGTTCTTCTACATTGGTCGCCAGATCGAGCGCTTCGACGACAAATTCTTTGAGCATGTCATCCATTAGAAACCCAGACTATCAAGTAGGTTATCTACATCATCCTGTTCCAACGCTGCGTTCGGGACGGAAGGGCCTTCCATCAATTCTACTGCTTTTTCTTTCAATTCTAACGGTGCATTGTCGAGCAGAATTTGCGTCAATTCGTGTTCAACACGTTTGTTGATGGCCACCACTTTTTTGATCAACTGACCAGTCAGGTCCTGGAAGTCCTGAGCCATCATAATGTCCAGCAAACGCGCTTTTTCGGCATCCGTGGCAGTCAGTACATTATTGGCAAAGGTCTTGGAGTCGGTCGCCAGGGTCTTGAATTCATCAACGCTGAGTTTGCCTTCAAACAAGTCCGTCCAGCGCGCATCCATGGACTTGGCTTTCTTGGCCAGTTCATCTTGTTCAGGCATGCCCAGATCTGTGGCGTTCAAGACCTTGTTGGCGGCCTGCTCAGTCAGTGTGGCGACATATTCAAGCCGGCCTTGGGCATCTGCAATCTGCACTGCAACATCTGATAGTGAACGGTCATAACCCAACTCACGCATGGAGTCGTGCAGCATTCTGACGATGCCACCCAAACGGTCAAAAATGGGTTTGGTCGCGTCTGCATCATCACTGTGAAAATTGAACTTGACAGGAGCCGGCTCTTGCGGCGCAGGTTCGCTACTCACAGGTGGGGAAGAGGGGGACTCTACATTGGTTTCCAGGCGCTGATTGGCCATTTCTTCAAACAATGCGTCCAGATCATCTGCTGAATCGGTCATAGTCCTTGGTTCTCCATAATCGCATTGATCATTGTGTAAAGCTTCACAAATGTCACGGTGTGTCAGCGAGAGTATGCAGAAATGTTCTGAGTGTTGCTGCCATTCAGATACCACGTTTCCGCATGGACTCCGGTTTTTTTCTGATTTATTTTACTTAAATCAAGGTGTAATTTTTATCCATGAACAAGACTGCTTTTTGCTCTTGTTCATAGTAGCAGGACATTACCGAAGAATAACTCAGAGTAATAAAATTTGTCATTCTTTTGTTACTCCCGATGCAGTTTTGTCACATTCTTTTACGTAAGTTCGCAAAAATTGTTCGGGCGTCTCTATCCTGAACATGCCAGCCTGCTTCATTTTCCTGGAGAGCTTGAGCAGGGCTTTGTCTTTGGTAATGAGAACCTCGGCCTGAGTATCACGTGCAATTTCTAAAAATTTTTGATCATCCTTGTCACTGCAGACCGGGAGTTTATAGTTGAGCTCAATAGGTGCAAGGCAATTGATGCATGCATCAAACAGAGCGGTCGCAGCGCCTGCACTATCATGCCTGGCTGCCAGATGAGGGTAGCTGAGAACGGCTATCCACTCATCACGGCAATCCGCCCGGGTGAATGCCTGTAGCTGCCCATTGCCAAGGTCATCCAGCAAGACTGACCATCTGGGGTCTTTGAAGATAAATAAATCCAGACACACATTGGTGTCAAGAATTACGCGCTTAGGTATGATGTCGGTCATTTTTGTCTTTTAAATTCAAATTATGCTCATTGTATTATCTCCAGCCAAGAGTCTGGACTTTGAAACACCCGTAAAGACTAAAACAATGACTACACCACATTTTCTTGCTGAGGCTGAGGAATTGGTGGAAATCGCCAGAACATATACTTCTGATCAACTGGCTGAGCTTATGGATATCTCACCTGCACTGGCGCAATTGAATGTGCAGCGCTTTGCGGACTGGGAGTTGGAGGCCAAGCCACTGAACAGGAAGCAGGCAGTATTCGCATTTAATGGCGACGTGTATGAGGGACTCAATGTCAGCAGCCTGACTTCTCCGCAACTGAAATACCTGCAAAATCACGCACGCATTTTGTCTGGCTTGTATGGTTTGCTGCGTCCTCTTGACGCCTTGCAGGCATATCGACTGGAAATGGGGACGACACTTGCCAATCCTCGTGGTAAAAACCTGTATGCCTACTGGGGCGATAAAATAAGTTTACAGTTAAGTGATGCTATTCAGCAACAAAAATCGCAGATACTGGTGAATTTGGCATCAGATGAATACTTCAAGGCGGTTCGACCTGCAGTTTTAGGAGTACCTGTGATTTCTCCTGTTTTTCATGACTGGAAGAATGGCAAATACAAGATTATTTCTTTTTATGCCAAGCGCGCCAGGGGCATGATGGCCAGATACAGCGCGCTGAATGGCATACGCAAGGCAAATGACTTGAAAGCCTTTGCTGAAGAGGGGTATGCCTATTGCGAGAAGGAGTCTACCAAGACTAGCTGGGTATTCCGGCGGAAGATTGAAGATTAGATGGGTATGTAATTCTCATCTGGCTTAGCGGCAATTCGTCAGGACATACGCATGTCCTGACGTGACATCCGGTTTTACCAGAATTTCCACCATGCATTACGCGAACCGGCTTTACCCGTCAGGTAGTCGCTTTTCGGGAAGTTTTGCAAGAAGACGCGGTTTGCATCATCACGTAGCTCCGTCATACCCATGGCGTCGTAAGAGCGTATCAAAATAAACATCGCTTCTTCAATCGCTGGCGCATCTGGATATTCCTTGATGGCTGCCTGGGCGCGGTTGGCCGCAGCCAGGTAAGCACCACGGCGCAGATAGTAGCGTGCTACGTGTACGTCGTATTGTGCGAGGGCATTTACCAGATATTTCATGCGCAAGATCGCGTCTGGCGTATACTTACTGTCTGGGAACTGGATTGCCAGTTGTTTGAAAGCGTCAAAAGAATCGCGGGAAGCTTTAGGATCGCGTTCAGTAATGTCCTGATTTGCCAGGAAGTTGAATAAACCTACCTGATCATTGAAGTTGATCACGCCACGCAAATAATACATATAGTCTACATGGCTATGATTTGGATGCAGCTTGATAAAGCGTTCAACAGCGGCCAGTGCCTGGGCCTGATCACCTTGTTTGAAATAAGCGTAGGCAGTTTCCATCTGCGCTTGTTGTGCGTAAGTACCGAAAGGGAAGCGTGATTCCAGTTTTTCAAAGTACTGAATTGCCTTTTCATAACCCCCACTGGACATTTCGTCTTTTGCTTCAGCGTATAATTTTGATGCTGACCAGGTTTTGGTCTCATCGCCTTTTTCACCAAACACCCCGCAGCCGCTTAAACTTAAGGACGCGGCAACAGCCAGAACCAGCAATTTCAAAGATTTAATGTGCATAAATTTGTGCGTGAGCATGAAAACAATTTACGGATTATAGCCGATGGCAAAAAATGTGAAACAAACTACTACAGTGATTTTGTCAGATTCCGACCTGGACACTGAATTAGAAGGGCTGAACGATACCACCGAAGTGGATGAAGATTTTGCCCTTGTAGTAGAAAATATAGAATTAAAGCTCACTTCGGAAGCCTGTGGTGAGCGTTTGGACAAGACTTTGTCCAAACTGGTTCCACAATATTCAAGAAGCCGCATCCAGCAATGGATAGAAGGCGGCTTCGTCAGCGTCGATGGCAAGCCGGGCCGTGGCAAGATGACCATGCTGGGCGATGAAAAAATCATCATAGAGCCACAAGCTGCGCCTGATGAAGGTGCTTATTCGCCTGAAGACATCCCTTTAAACGTGGTGTACGAAGATGACGACATCCTGGTCATCAACAAACCGGCTGATATGGTGGTCCACCCGGCAGCGGGTAACTGGTCAGGCACTTTGCTGAATGGCTTGCTGTATCGCTGGCCTGCTTTGCTGGGTGTGCCACGTGCTGGCATCGTACACAGGCTGGATAAGGATACTTCCGGCCTGATGGTGGTGGCGAAAACCCTGATCGCCCATACAGAACTGGTGCGCCAGTTGCAGGACAGGACAGTCAAGCGTGAATATAATGCGCTGGTGTGGGGTACACCTAATTTGTCGGGCACGGTCGATGCGCCTATGGCCAGACATCCGCGTGACCGCATCAAGATGGCAGTTTCCCAAAGCATGCTTGCCAAACCTGCCGTCACGCATTTTCAGCGCGTGGGTGCTGGCATGCTGGAAAAATTCCCTGTCAGTCTGGTGGCCTGCCAACTGGAAACTGGCCGTACCCATCAAATACGTGTGCACATGTTGTCGCTGGGATTTCCTCTGGTTGGCGATCCTTTATATGGCAAACAGCATTTGGCTCGCTTTTTTAATCGTCAGGCGCTGCAAGCGCGTAAGCTGGGTTTGACGCATCCGACCACAGGTGAGCATGTGGAATGGGAAATCCCGCTGGCTGATGATTTTGCAGCATTGTTGCTGCAGGCTGGTATACAGACAGTATGAAATCAGACAGCAAGGACTTAACTGCTCTTGCTCCTTTCCCGGTAGTGCTGCCCAGTTGGCAGTACGCGCCCGCCACTGTGCGGGCGTTCACCACTACTCGTCACGGCGGGGTCAGCCTTGGCCCTTATGGAGATGCGACCGGCAGCGCTGGTCTCAATCTCGGCGACCATGTCAACGACAATCTGGCCGCAGTAAAACAGAATCGGGATAAATTAAATCTGCAATTGCCTTCGGATGTCATATTCTTATCACAAGTACATGGCAATATAATACTGAATGCGTCTGAACTCGCTTTTGGCAGTGCCAGCCATATCGGTGATGCTGTGTTTAGTACGCAAGCTGGCCAGGTCTGTGCCGTGCTGACTGCGGATTGTCTGCCGGTTTTATTTACTGATGTGGCTGGTACGGTTGTCGCTGCAGCGCATGCGGGCTGGCGTGGACTGGCTGGTGGGGTATTGCAAAATACCGTATCAGCAATGCGTGACAAGGGTGCGCAAGAAATTATTGCCTGGCTGGGCCCGGCAATAGGCCCGCAAGAATTTGAAGTCGGGCGCGATGTACTGGATGCTTTTGCTGCGCAGCTTCCTGATGTGCAGACTTATTTCAAGGCGAAAGCCAGCCAGGATGGTTCGGAAAAGTATCTGGCTGATTTGTACGGGCTGGCAAGAAAATTGCTAAATGACATCGGTCTTGGTCAGGTTGCTGGTGGTGACCGCTGTACGGTGACTGAAGTAAAGGAATTTTATTCTTATCGCCGCGACGGAGTCAGCGGAAGAATGGCCAGCCTGATCTGGATTGCACCAGATTAAGGAGATGTTTGGGTCAATCCGTTTTTGTTTCTGCTTGTTGATGGTCACTTGAAACTGTTGGAGTTTTAGATTGTTTTTGCAGTGCAGCTTGTTTTTCCAGTCGTTCGCGCTTGCGCTGTGGTGTGCGCATCAGGTATAAAACTATTGTTAAAGGAAAAACGCAATACAACAGGAAAGTCATGATGCCTGCGATGACGGAGTGCTCTGTGATCGACATCATCAATACGACATAAATCCAGGCGATTGCAACGATATACATAAAAACCTTGTTACTTGTTATTGTGAATGCCTGATGTAGGCATGCAATAGTGAGGACTGTATTGCAGCTTATTTAATCAGGGAAAGAAAGCTTAAAATTATTTCGAAACGATACGCGAAAATCAGGAGGCACGCATGAAGACTTTCGATCCTCAAGCTATGTACTCCGAGTGGATGTCACAGCTAGTGAATCAAGACAAATGGCAGGAGTGGATGAAACCTGCCGCAACAATGAACCCCATGCCAGCAGCGGACATGCTGAAGGATTTGGGGGCGCAGATAGACCCTGCCACAATGACGCGCTTGCAAACGGAGTATATGCAAGAGTTTGGCAAGTTATGGCAAGACTTTGCCGTATCCAAAATTCCTCATCTGAATGACAGGCGTTTTTCTGCTCCAGACTGGCATAACCATGCCATGCACTCTTATAGTGCAGCATCTTATCTGTTGAATGCACGCTTTTTGATGGCAATGGCAGAGTCTGTGCAGGCCCCAATCAAGACAAAACAGAAAATCGGTTTTGCGGTGCAGCAAATGATTGATGCCATGTCTCCGGCTAATTTTCTGGTCACTAATCCCGAAGCTCAAAGCAAGCTGATAGAGACCAAAGGTGAGAGCCTGGCCAAGGGCATTACCCAAATGCTGGCCGATATGCAAAAAGGTCGCATCTCCCAGACTGATGAATCTGCCTTCGAAGTCGGCAAAAATGTCGCCACTTCAGCTGGTACTGTGGTCTATGAAAACCAATTGTTCCAGCTGATTCAATATCAGCCAACCACCAAGACCGTGCATCAGCGCCCTTTGTTGATGGTGCCGCCTTGCATCAATAAATTCTATATCCTGGATTTGCAACCTGAGAACTCGGTCGTGCGTTATGCCGTCGACCAGGGGCACACAGTGTTCTTGGTCTCCTGGGCAAATCCCGATGAAAGCATGGCCGAAATCAGTTGGAATGACTATATCGAAGACGGTGCCATACAAGCCATCAAGGTCGCACAAAAGATCAGCAAGCAAGACAAGATCAATGCATTTGGCTTTTGCGTTGGTGGCACCATCATATCTACGGCTTTGTCAGTGTTGGCGGCACGTGGCGAGCACCCTGCCAGCAGCCTGACTTTGCTGACTACCTTGCTCGACTTTACACAGACGGGTGTACTGGACGTATTTGTCGACGAAATGCAAGTCAAGATGCGCGAGCAAACGATAGGTCAGCGGGGAATCTTGCCTGGCAAAGATCTCGCCAGCACTTTCTCCAGCCTGAGAGCGAATGACCTGGTCTGGAATTATGTACAGTCAAATTACCTTAAGGGTGAGGCACCGCCGCCATTTGATCTCTTGTATTGGAATGCCGATAGCACTAACTTGCCTGGCCCGATGTTTTGCTGGTATCTGCGTAACACCTATCTGGAAAATAAACTCAAGCAGCCAGGTGCGTTGACGGTAGCCGGCAGTAAGGTCGATCTGGGCAAAATTGATGCACCATGCTTTATCTATGGTTCGCGTGAAGATCATATTGTTCCCTGGCAGGCGGCTTTCGCCTCGACGGCTTTGCTCAATCCCCGTCATAAAAACCGTAACCGTTTTGTGCTCGGTGCTTCCGGCCATATTGCGGGCGTGGTTAATCCCCCTGCCAAGAAGAAAAGAAGTTATTGGACAAATGAGCAGGCTGACCTGGATACAGAAAGCTGGCTCGCTGGCGCAACTGAACATCCAGGTAGCTGGTGGCCAGAATGGTCAGCCTTTTTAGGTGAGCATGGCGGCAAGATGGTGAAAGCGCCGACTGCGCCTGGAAATACAGAATTTCCTGCAATTGAAGCCGCACCGGGACGTTATGTGAAGGTAAGGGCAGATTGAAGGGTTGTTGTTAAGTAATTAAAATTCAATGAGGAGAACAAATATGTCAAAACGTGTTGCTTATGTTACTGGTGGTATGGGTGGTATTGGAACTCCAATTTGCCGTCGCTTGTGCAGAGATGGTTATATTGTTGTCGCTGGTTGTGGTCCAAATTCCGCCCGGAAGGATAAATGGCTGGCCGATATGCGCGCAGAAGGCCTGGATATCCATGCTTCTGAAGGTAATGTGTCAGATTGGGAATCAACCAAGGCAGCCTTTGAGAAGGTCAGGGCAGAGATTGGTGAAGTGGATGTGCTGGTGAATAATGCCGGTATTACCCGTGACGGCCAGTTCCGCAAGATGAGCAAGGCAGATTGGGATGCTGTCATGGATACCAATTTGAACTCCCTGTTCAACGTCACCAAGCAAGTTATTGACAGCATGGTTGACCGCGGTTGGGGACGCATCATTAATATATCTTCTGTGAATGGTCAAAAAGGCCAGTTTGGTCAGACTAACTATTCGACTGCGAAAGCGGGTATTCATGGTTTCTCCATGGCCCTGGCACAGGAAGTTGCAACCAAGGGCGTGACTGTGAATACGGTTTCCCCTGGCTATGTTGGTACAGACATGGTCAAGGCCATACGCCCAGATGTGTTGGAAAAGATTGTTGCCGGCATCCCCGTCAAACGCCTGGCTGAACCTGAAGAGATTGCCTCTATTGTTGCCTGGATTGCATCTGACGAAGGTGGCTATGCTACTGGTTCAGACTTTTCCATCAATGGTGGTTTGCACATGGGTTAATCGCCGCGATCACTCAGGAATGGCCAGAAATTAGAATAAATTTTTTAAATTAACTTTTTAGCCTCCCTGATTGCTGTCTTTCTTCTGCAGTGCGGTAAAATATGCCCATCAGAGTCGCAAGATTTCGATGGGCATATCTTTTGCAGGCTACAAAATGCTAGAACTCATTTCATAAATAGGATGAGTGCGAACGAGACGATTTGGGATGCGGTGCAAGGCCTAAAGTGTGTAATCTGCGCAGCTAAGGCTGGTGTCTTAATGGGCGCGGGGTAACAAACTGCACGCTGCAATGCGCCCAAATCGTCAGTTACCGGAGGGTTTGCCTCATAACGTGTGCTGAACTGCGTTGGACTCGTTATCAATAGCACCGCTATTGAGTGCCTCGTCCATAGTATTACCATTGGCCAGATCTCGTTATGAGGCAAACGCATCTCACCCTGTTTATGAAATGAGTTCTACATGCAAATAAAAAAAGGGGACAAACATGAAAGCTGTTTTGGCTGATCCAGAACAGAAAATCATGTTTGCGTGAATAGTCTGTGCTACTTTGAAGAGTGATCCTCATAAAGTGGCAGGATATCGAAGTGTTTAACTGAGATCTCAATGAATAGCGCAAAAAAATCAACACAGCATCTGATCAAGAAATATCCTAACCGTCGTCTGTACGACACGCAAACCAGTAGCTATATCACGCTGGTCGATGTCAAACAGTTTGTACTGGAAAACGATGATTTCGCGGTAGTCGATGCAAAATCTGGCGAAGATTTGACACGCAGTATACTGTTGCAAATCATTCTGGAGGAAGAGGCGGGTGGTTCACCCATGTTCTCCAGCGTCGTTTTGTCGCAAATCATTCGTTACTATGGCCATGCCATGCAAGGCATGATGGGCAATTACCTGGAAAAAAACGTCCAGGCCTTTATTGATATCCAAAACAAGCTGGCTGAGAATTCCAAGGGCATCTACGAAGGCAAGCCCTTCAGCCCAGAAATGTGGACGCAGTTCATGAATGTGCAGGGCCCCATGATGCAGGGTATGATGGGCAACTACATAGAACAGAGCAAGAATTTGTTTGTGCAAATGCAAGAACAAATGCAAAGCCAGGCAAAAAACATGTTCAATGTCTTCCCGTTCAATCCGGAAGACGTGAATAAAAAGTAAGTAAAAAATACGTAAAATACAGCTTGAATAGGCTCGCATTCTGACTTAAGCCCCTGATTCTTCAGGAAATTATCGCAGATGCGGCAAGTTGGGCTAGCAAAAAGGGTACAATAGCGGATTCGCTTTTGTACCCTTTTTGCTCTTATTTTGTTATTAATTACCCCTTATGTCTATCTCAGAAATTCGCCGTCAAGAAATGCCTGCTACCCACAAGGTGGGATTTGTGTCCCTGGGTTGTCCTAAGGCTTTAGTGGACTCAGAACAAATCCTGACCCAATTGCGTGCCGAAGGTTACGACACCGCCAAATCCTACGATGGCGCTGACCTGGTCATCGTCAACACCTGCGGCTTCATTGACGCCGCCGTGCAGGAATCTTTGGATGCAATAGGCGAGGCGCTGGCTGAAAACGGCAGGGTCATCGTGACTGGTTGCCTGGGTGCTAAAAAAGGTGCTGATGGCAAGGACATGATACAGTCCATCCATCCCAAAGTACTTGAAGTGACCGGCCCGCATGCAGTGAGCGAAGTCATGGCTGCGGTGCACAAGCATTTGCCCAAGCCGCATGAGCCCTTCATGGATCTGGTGCCACCACAAGGCGTGAAACTGACGCCCAAGCATTTCGCCTACCTGAAAATATCTGAAGGCTGTAACCATCGTTGCAGCTTCTGCATTATCCCTTCCATGCGTGGTGACCTTGTGTCCCGCCCGATTGCTGATGTCATGATGGAAGCTGAAAACCTGTTCAAGGCTGGCGTCAAGGAATTGTTGGTGATTTCCCAGGACACCAGTGCCTATGGTGTGGATATTAAATTCCGCATGGGCTTCTGGAATGGCAAACCAGTCAAAACCCATATGACGCAATTGGTAGAGGCCTTGGGTGAGCTGGCCAAGCAGCATGATGCCTGGGTGCGCCTGCATTATGTCTACCCATACCCGCACGTCGACCAGATCATTCCGTTCATGAACAACGGCCACGTCCTGCCTTACCTGGATGTGCCCTTGCAGCATGCCCACCCTGACGTGTTGAAACGCATGAAGCGCCCAGCCAGTGGCGAGAAAAATATAGAGCGCATCAAGGCCTGGCGTGAAATGTGCCCAGAGATCACGATACGTTCCACCTTTATCGCCGGTTTCCCTGGTGAGACGGAAGAAGAGTTTGAATATCTGCTCGACTTCCTGAAAGAAGCTGAAATTGACCGTCTGGGCTGCTTTGCTTATTCGCCAGTTGAAGGCGCAACCGCCAATGAAATCGCCAATCAATTGCCAGATGAGGTGCGTGAAGACCGCCGCCGTCGCGTCATGGAGTTGCAGGAAGGCATATCCAAAAAACGCCTGCAAGCCAAGATAGGTAAAACCATGCGCGTACTGATCGACTCTCTCGATCGTAGCGGTGGCGTAGGCCGTAGTTCTGCCGATGCGCCGGAGATTGATGGCGTCGTCTATGTCAAGCCACCCTTCGAACCACATCGTAAACTCAAGGTAGGTGAATTCGTTGAAGTAAAAATTACTGCGGCTGATGCCCATGATCTGTGGGGCGAAGCAGTCTGATGAGATTTTTATGTTTTGTTTTATTACCGCTTACCCTGCTGTCTGGGTTTGCGGCTCAGGCTCAGGATATAACTGAGCCAGCTCCTGCAGTGAAGTCAGGTTTTGCGCCCATGTCCAATCCCTTTTTTGCCGGTGCAATTGAATTGGGAGGCACCATGGGGAGTGACAAAGTTCGTATGCACATACAACCCAAACCTGAAGACCGTGACAGTGTCGAAGGTTATTACGTGGTAGCAGGTGGCAAACGCAATCACGGCAAAAAGATTTTGCTGGCTGGTGAAGTCAGCAAAAACAAGCTCAGCATGGAAGAGTCTGAGGACGGCGTAGATGTCTCGGGTCAATGGGATGGCGAACTCAAGGACAAAGTCATACGCGGCGTCTGGCAATCGGACGATGGCAAAGTCAGCAAAGACTTTACACTGGAATTGCTATCAGCACCAATAAAACAAGTGAAATCGAAAATCAGTAAATAATGAAAGGCGCATGAAGCGCTTTTTTTTATTGCCTGCATGTTTTGCGTCAGTGATGTTCGATAAGGTTGTCACTTCTGAGCTAACATACAATTTAGCTAAAGTTACAAATCGGGAATCAACATGTCGGAAAATAGCAAACCAGAACCAGGATTTAATACCAGTATCATCCACAGTGAATATGTTGCCCCAGATGGCTTTGCTGCCTTTCCTGTGGGCATACATCATGCGTCCACGGTCTTGTTCAACAATGTCAAGGCTATGCGTGAGCGTAGCTGGCAGGATAAATCGGCTTATACCTATGGCTTGCATGGCACGCCCACCAGCTTTACCTTGGAAGCCAGGCTGGCAGAGATAGAAAATGGCGAGCATTGCCTGTTAACGCCCAGTGGCCTGGCCGCGATCACGTTGGTGAATATGGCCTTCCTGCAAAGCGGTGACCACGTATTGATACCGGATAATGTGTATGGCCCTAGCCGCGATCAGGCTGACTGGCTATCCCGCAGCTTCGGTGTCAGTGTGCGCTATTACGATCCTTTGATTGGTGCTGGCATCGCCGCCTTGATAGAAGAAAATACTCGCCTCATCTGGGTGGAAGCGCCTGGCTCTGTGTCGATGGAGGTGCCCGATGTGCCAGCGATATGCGCTGCCGCCCATGCGCGCGGTGTGCTGGTGGCTTTGGATAATACCTGGTCAGCGGGTGTCGCGTTTGCGGCCTTTGAACATGGCGTGGATATCATTATGCAAGCGCTGACGAAATATCAGAGTGGCGGCTCGGATGTCTTGATGGGGGCAGTCATTACCCGGGATAATGCACTCAATACCCGTCTGCAGATGGCGCATATGCGGCTGGGTTTTGGTGTGGGTATGGACGATGTGTATCTGGTTTTGCGCAATTTGCCGACACTGCAGCTGCGTTTTAATGCACATGATCAAAGTGCGCGCAAAATTGCTTCGTGGCTGACAAATCGCCCTGAAATCAGCAAGGTTTTGCATCCTGCCTTGCCAGATTGCCCGGGCCATGACATCTGGCAGCGCGACTTTAGCGGTGCTGGCGGTTTGTTTTCAGTATTGTTTGACGCGAAGTATGGTGAAGAGCAAACCGACCGCTTTGTCGATAGCCTGAAATTGTTCAAGCTGGGTTATAGCTGGGGTGGGGCGCATAGCTTATGCATACCCTATCGCATGCAATATATGCGTACCAACTGGTCAGAGCCGGGGATTTTGGTGCGTTTCAATATTGGCCTGGAAGATACGCAAGACCTGATTGCTGATATAGAACAGGCTTTGGCGACGCTGACGTAAAGACAAAGACTGCAAAGATTGCAGCCTTTGTCTTAAATAAAGGCTTATTTGCTGGCGCTACTTGCCGCAGCGTCAGACGCTGGTGCAGCCGTAGCGCTTGCTGCTGGCAGGCTGGCTGGAGCTGGATCTGATGCAGTGGCAGATGCAGAATGAACCTCAGTCGGATTCTGACCGGCAGCTTCGCCCTGCATATCGACTTTATCGCCTGCTTTAAAAATCAGGAACAGGCCAGCGGCAGCAAAAATAATAAAACCGACGAGAATTTTCCACATAATTGTCTCCAGAGTTGAGCTTATAAGATGGACTAAGCTTAGAGGAGCTTGCTTACATCATTCTTGCATGACCATGCAGTGTAAGAAAAACCAAAGAAAAAAGAGTGAATTTCCATGGAAATTCACTCGTAGCGAGCGAGCGTCAGCGGGGTCAGGGTAACAAAAACGCAGCGCAAAAAGCGGAATGTACTCTAGTACATGAGCATTTTGAGCTGCACATGAGCCCCGATCACGCTCGCGCAGTAAGATCGGAAACAGGTTCTTAAGCTGCCAGCAGTTGACGCAATACGAATGGCAAAATACCGCCATGTTTGTAGTAGTCAACTTCGATAGGTGTATCGATGCGCAACAAGACTTTGACATCTTTCTTTTCACCGTTGGCACGGTTGATCACCAGAGTCACTTCTTGCTGTGGCTTGATTTCGTCTTCTATGCCTTTCAGGTCGAAAGACTCATTGCCAGTGATGCCCAAAGTATCAACACTGTCGGTACCAATGAATTGCAGTGGCAATACGCCCATGCCCACCAGATTGGAACGGTGGATACGCTCGAAAGAACGTGCAATCACAGCTTTAACACCCAGCAATTGTGTACCTTTTGCTGCCCAGTCACGGGAAGAGCCTGTTCCGTATTCTTCGCCACCGAAAATCATGGTTGGTACGCCGTCAGCAACATACTTCATCGCTGCGTCATAGATAGCCATGGGTTCGCCAGTTGGCTGGAACAGAGTTTCGCCGCCTTCAACGCGGGAGCCATCTTCCTTGGCTGGGATCATGAGGTTTTTGATACGCACGTTGGCAAATGTGCCGCGCATCATGATTTCATGGTTGCCACGACGTGAACCGTAGGAATTGAAATCGGCTTTCAGTACGCCGTTTTCTTTCAGCCATTTACCTGCAGGGCTGGATTCCTTGATGGAACCGGCTGGGGAAATATGGTCAGTCGTGATGGAGTCGCCGAACACGCCCAGTGCGCGTGCGCCAGTGATGCCAGTTGCGGCTGCTTTTGGTTCCATCGTGAAGTCAGCAAAGAATGGTGGTTCAGCAATGTAAGTGGATGTAGGCCAGTTGTAGACATCGCCTTCGGCCACGCCTTTGATGTTTTCCCACAGCTTGCCTGGGGCACCTTTGACGTCTGCGTAGTTTTCCTTGAAGGTTTTGGAATTCATCGCAAATTTCATCAGCTTGCTGATTTCTGCACTGGTAGGCCAGATGTCGCCCAGGAAAATATCCTTGCCTTTAACGCGGCCAACTGGCTCTGTCATCAAATCCCGGGTCATGTTTCCAGCGATGGCGTAAGCAACAACCAAAGGAGGGGAGGCCAGGAAGTTGGAGCGGATATTCGGGTGTATGCGTGCTTCAAAGTTGCGGTTACCAGACAAGATGGCAGATGCCACGATGTCGTTGGCGGCAATTGCTTCGTTCATCGCAGGTGTCAGGTCACCGGCATTACCAATACAGGTTGTGCAACCGTAGGCTGTAACACCAAAGCCAAGTTTTTCCAGGTAAGGCAACAAGCCTGCTGCTTCCAGGTATTTGGTGACAACGCGCGAGCCAGGGGCCAGCGACGTTTTGATATGAGGCGCTACTTTCAAACCAGCTTCAACCGCTTTCTTGGCCAGCAAACCAGCTGCCAGCAAGACGCTAGGATTGGATGTGTTGGTGCAGGAAGTAATTGCAGCGATCAGGACGTCGCCGTTTTTAACTTTGACGCCATCAGTATTGGTGTAGACCACATCCAGATCTTCGGCTTTTTTGTTGAAACCATTTTCTGCTGTTGGCTTTGAGAACAGATCTGCAAAAGTGGATTTGACGTTGCCGATTTCGATACGGTCTTGCGGGCGCTTAGGGCCGGCCAGGGACGGTGCAACTGTGGACAGATCCAGAGAGATTTCTGTGGTGTAATCGATGTCGCCAGCATTAGGGATGCCGAACATTTTCTGGGCCTTGAAGTAGCCTTCGAATGCGTCGATTTCTGCCTTGGTGCGGCCCGTGCCTTTGAAGTAATCTATCGTTGCTTCATCAACAGGGAAGAAGCCCATGGTCGCGCCGTATTCCGGTGCCATGTTGGCGATCGTTGCGCGGTCTGTCAAAGACAAGGAGCGTGTGCCTGCGCCGAAGAATTCAACAAATTTGCCAACTACTTTGGCTTTGCGCAGCAATTCAGTGATGGTCAGTACCAGATCCGTTGCAGTACAACCTTCGCGCAATGCGCCAGTCAGGTTGACGCCGACGACGTCCGGTGTCAAGAAGTAAACAGGCTGACCCAGCATGCCTGCTTCCGCTTCGATACCACCAACACCCCAGCCAACTACGCCGATACCATTGATCATGGTCGTGTGGGAATCTGTACCTACCAGTGTGTCTGGGTAGTAGACTTCATTTTTCTTGGCATCTTTGATTTTGTGTACGCCGCGTGCCAGGTATTCCAGGTTAACCTGGTGAACGATACCAAAGCCTGGAGGAACCACGCCAAAAGTATCAAATGCCTGCATGCCCCACTTCATGAACTGGTAACGCTCGTTATTGCGTTGGAATTCCAGTTTCATGTTCAAGTCCAGCGCTTTCTTTTCGCGGAAATGATCGATTTGTACGGAGTGATCAACCACCAGATCAACCGGAACCAGTGGTTCAATATTTTTTGGGTTTTTGCCTTGTTTGGCTGCAACGTTGCGCATGGCGGCCAGATCAGCCAACAAAGGTACGCCGGTAAAGTCTTGCAGTACCACGCGAGAAACTACGAAAGGGATTTCGTCAGTGCGGGCCGCGGTGGCACTCCAGTTAGCCAGTTGCTTGACGTGTTCGTCAGTTACTTTCTTGCCGTCACAATTGCGCAGCACCGACTCAAGAACGATACGTATGGACACTGGCAGGCGCGAGATATTTACGCCGAGATTTTTTTCCAATGCCGGCAGAGAAAAGAACTTGCCTTTCTTGGTATCCGAAATTTTAAAATCTTTCAGGGTTTTGAATGCATCTTTGTACGCATTTTGGCTCATGGCTCTTCCTCTTATTTACAAAAATCAACGTGGGAATCCAGTAACAAGCCTTTGGCGGGAATGCCTATCCAGATAAAGCCAGCTTTTCGGTTTTCGAAGCGCACAGCCCCTGTCGTGGTATCAACTTTGGTCATGCGGTACAAGCGCTTTTTCCAGCGCATGGCTACATGGTCGGCATCCTCAGGATTGGTGTACATGGTGAGGGAGTTGCCGAGTTCGCACTTGTAGTCGAAATTCTTATGCATTTGCACGTCCGGCTCCGGCTCGTCATCTTCTTTTGCTGCCTGTGCAGCGGCAGGCTTTGCAGCCTTTGCTGTGGATTTAGTCTTGCTGCGTGGTGCTTCCACTGCAATGGCATTGGCTGCAAGGATGGTGCATGCTGCAAATGCCAGGCTGATAAAAGAAAGTAATTTCATGGTGTCTCCTAAAGTAACTCTTGTGCTGCTGCCGGTAAAACAAATGACCCTGACTGGGCCCTTCTTAAAATTGTCCAATAATAGCGGTAACTGGCTCTGTCATGTAACTGTCCTTGCCATTGTATTGGCCCCCAGGCTTGATTTTTAGCCTGAGTCAGGATGGCAGTTGCATCCTGTATTTCATTATTGCTGGGTGAAAACGCCTGGATAATCGGGCGTATCTGATCTGGATGTATGCTCCACATGCGCGTATAGCCGCATTCACTGGCAGCGCGGCGGGCATCATTTTCCACTACGCTGATATTCCTGATGTCAGTTGTGACATTATGCGAGGCAACTTTGCCATAGCGATGGCAAGCGGCGGCGATTTCAAGTTTAGCGCGCAAAACCAGTGGGTGATTAAATTGGCCGGGAGAACGCATAGCAGTTGCAGGTATGGTGCCAAAATGGGAGGACACAAAATCCATCAAACCAAATGAAAGGCATTCAACCTGAGGCAGGGCGGCAATTTGCTGCACTTCTGCCAGTGCGCCATGGGTCTCAATCAAGACATGAACGGGGATTAATTGGCCATCAGTTCTTTTGCCAAAGTGATTAATTCGTTGCAGCGCAGCCAGTAGCTCGGCAGTGCTATTTATTTTTGGTAAAACCAGATAGGCGAGTTTATCTGCGCATGCAGGTAATATGATTTCCAGGTCTTGCTCAAATGCGGGATGGTGTACATCGTGCACCCGCACGCCAAGACGCTGATGATAATTGTCTGTACTGTTCACTAAGGTAGCGACCAGTTTTGCATGATTGATCTCGTTGTCAGCAGCTGCGCCGTCTTCGCAATCGAGAGTGATGTCAAAAATTCCACCTAGTTCCTGTTGTAGCGCAATCGATTTGCGCATCAATTTTTCTGATCCTGCATAATGGTCGCAGACCGGCAATATAACCGGTTGAATTTGATCCTGAAAAAGTACTGTAGATGGGTGCATTACTTAAAATATCATCGTGAACCAAGGCAGATTCCAGCGAGCGCCAGAATCTGCCCTCTGACCTGATTAACCTACCAGGTGTTTGACGCCATCACGCTCTTCTTGCAATTCTTTGAGAGTGACATTGATGCGTTCACGAGAGAACTCGTCGATTTCCAGACCTTCAACGATTTTATATTCGCCATTCTCTGTTGTTACAGGGAAGCCGAACATGGTGCCTTCAGGGATGCCATAAGAGCCATCGGAAGGGATGCCCATCGTAGTCCATTTGCCGTTTGTGCCCAGCAACCAGTCACGTACGTGGTCGATCGCTGCGTTCGCTGCAGATGCTGCGGAAGACAGGCCACGTGCTTCGATAATCGCCGCACCGCGTTTGCCAACTGTAGGCAGAAATACATCCTTGTTCCAGACCTGGTCATTGATCAGGTCTTTGACAGATGCGCCGTCAACAGTCGCGAAGCGATAGTCAGCATACATTGTCGGGGAGTGATTACCCCAGACGCACAGTTTTTCAACTGCAGCAACTGGCTTGCCAATTTTGGCAGCGACTTGGGACAAGGCACGGTTGTGATCCAGGCGCAGCATCGCTGTAAAGTTTTTAGCTGGCAGGGAAGGGGCCGATTTCATGGCGATGTAAGCATTGGTGTTGGCTGGGTTGCCAACTACCAGAACTTTAACATTGCGGGATGCTACTGCATCCAGTGCCTTGCCTTGTACAGTGAAAATCTGCGCATTGGCTTCCAGCAGGTCTTTGCGTTCCATGCCTGGACCGCGTGGGCGTGCGCCAACCAGCAGGGCGACGTCGATATCTTTAAACGCTGTCATTGGATCGCTGTGAGCCGACATGCCAGCCAACAGTGGGAATGCGCAGTCGTCGATTTCCATCATTACGCCTTTCAGCGCTTTCTGGGCTTTTTCGTCAGGAATTTCCAATAATTGCAGAATCACTGGCTGGTCTTTGCCCAGCATGTCGCCATTGGCGATACGGAACAGAAGGGAATAGCCAATTTGGCCTGCGGCGCCGGTTACAGCTACGCGCATAGGGGATTTCGCCATGATGCATCTCCGAAGTGGTGTGAAAACGATGTTCAAACAATTGCAGCGACTGATAGGCCGACGCTATGTAAAACACTTAATGATACCGTTGAAAGCCCTGTCAGTCAGCCAAAATCCGCTGCAAACATGTTTTCGTCCTTTACATTGAAAGCGTTCGAACTATATTGCTTGGTGTGACAGCTGTGTGTGACAAATTAATAGTTGGTGCCAGCCTGATGCTGACGCCAACTATTTGTACGGGAGTTTAGGTCGTGCGGAGCTAAGTGTCAATCAATATCTTATGTCTTATATAAGACATATCACTTAGTAGTTTGTTCTGGACGTGGCGGGTAGTTTTGTGGTGAAATTGCAGCCTATGAACTCTATCATACCAACCGCAAATAATCTGACTGCTGCCCCGACTACGCCAGGTGCGGGTGTTGGTGCTTCGTCTGCTTCATCCTTGAATGCATCTCCCACATTCAGTCCATTATATCAACAGATCAAAGCCCTGATTACCCAGAGCCTTCAATCTGGTGAGTGGAAACCAGGCGAGTTGATCCCCAGTGAGATGGAATTGGCCAGCCGTTTCAAGGTCAGCCAGGGTACGGTACGCAAGGCAATTGATGAGTTATCGGCAGAAAACCTGGTTGTGCGCAGGCAGGGTAAAGGGACTTTCGTTGCAACGCACCATGAAGCGCGTTCGCAATTTCGCTTTTTGCGGCTGGCACCCGATGAAGGTGTGCCACGTTATCCCGAGAATCGCATCATTGAAGTCAAGCGCATGCGGGCACCGGCTGAAGTAGCGCGTTTGCTGGATATCAAATCTGGTGATTCCGTTGTTTTTATTCGCCGTGTCCAATCTTTCTCGGGTGTCCCCACTATTCTGGATGACCTGTGGTTGCCCGGCTCTATCTTCAAGGGTCTGACGGCCGAGCGCCTGAATGAATACAAGGGCCCCATGTATGGACTGTTCGAAACTGAATTTGGTACGCACATGATAAGGGCATCTGAGCAAATTCGCGCCGTTTGTGCCGACGAGTCTGTGGCGGGCTTGCTGAATGTTGATATCGGTATGCCTTTACTCAATGTCGAGCGTGTTTCGTATACATATGGTGATAAGCCAGTTGAATTGCGTCGCGGTTTGTATCTGACGATGAATCATCATTACAGAAATGAATTGAGCTAAATCAATCGGGTAATTGATTTGCTGTGGTTTTTTAGGCATGTCAAATCCATGGGCGTGCGTGTTTGCAGGTTCTGCGTCTGTTGGGCTTTAGGTTTAAGATAGCGATATTTTGTTAATCGTGATGATTTTTGTTGGTGCAATGCACCAAAATGAGCGAAAATTGCAAGGTTTATGTACAGACTAGTTAATGGGGAGATTATTTATGTCTGAAGTAGTAAAAACCAAGCCACGCTTTGGTGTAATGCGCTTGATAGATGCGACCGGGTACCGGCTGCCGCTAGCAGGCTTCGTTTCCATCTTGCACCGGGCAAGTGGAATGCTGATGTTCCTGTTGTTGCCGTTCATCTTGTATCTGCTTGATAAGAGTTTGACGTCGGAGGCGACATTTGCCGAACTGCAGGCTTTGACATCTGGAGTTTTCGTCAAGTTGATCATCCTGGCTTTGTCATGGGCTTATCTGCACCATTTCTGCGCGGGTGTTCGTCACTTGTTGATGGATCTGCACTATGGTCTGGACAAGGATACCGCTCGTCAGTCAGCTGTCGGTGTGTTGGCGACCAGTCTCGTACTGGCGGCACTGATCGCCCTGAAATTGTTCGGAGTATTCTAAATGGCAAATAATAATATTGGCGCCAAGCGTCTGGTCGTGGGAGCGAGTTACGGTTTGCGTGACTGGTTGGCGCAACGTGTGACTGCCATCGTGATGGCACTGTACACCGTCATTTTGCTTGGTTTGTTTTTGACAGGTAAAAATTTCAATCAGGCTGGCTGGACCGGCATATTCGCCATGCAATGGTTCAAGCTGGCGACGTTCTCTGTTGTCGTTTGCCTGTTGTATCACGCCTGGGTTGGTATGCGTGATATCTGGATGGATTATGTGACGCACAGTGTATTTCTGCGTCTGGTATTTCAAGTTGCCACTATTTTGTGGCTGATTGCTTGTGCTGGCTATGCTGCACAGATTTTGTGGAGAGTATAAAAGTGGCCGCAATTAAATCCACAATTCCTAGCCGCCGTTTTGACGCGGTCATCATTGGTGCTGGCGGTTCTGGCATGCGTGCTTCGCTGCAACTGGCAGAAGCTGGTCTGAATGTCGCCGTACTATCGAAAGTATTTCCTACCCGTTCTCACACAGTAGCTGCACAGGGTGGCATCGGCGCTTCCCTCGGCAATATGTCGGAAGACAACTGGTACTGGCACATGTTTGACACGGTCAAGGGTTCTGATTACCTGGGCGACCAGGATGCGATCGAATTCATGTGTCGCGAAGCACCAAAAGTCGTTTATGAACTCGAACATTTCGGCATGCCGTTTGACCGCAATGCTGATGGCACGATTTATCAGCGTCCATTTGGTGGCCATACTGCTAACTTTGGTGAGAAAGCTGTACAAC
Source organism: Burkholderiales bacterium (assembly GCA_016200895.1). Classification (GTDB taxonomy): domain Bacteria; phylum Pseudomonadota; class Gammaproteobacteria; order Burkholderiales; family Burkholderiaceae_D; genus Undibacterium. The sequence continues at coordinate 12,157 of JACQDX010000032.1, read as the reverse complement.
GTGCTTGCGCTGCGGCTGACCGTACTGGTCATGCTTTGTTGCATACGCTGTATCAGCGTAATGTTCGCGCCCGTACTCATTTCTTTGTTGAATGGATGGCGATCGACCTGATCCGTGATGCGGATGGTGATGTGCTCGGTGTCGTTGCGCTGGAAATGGAAACCGGCGAAGTCATGATGCTGGAGGCCAAAACCACGATATTTGCCACTGGCGGTGCCGGTCGTATCTGGGCAGCTTCTACCAATGCCTTTATCAATACCGGCGACGGTATGGGTATGGCTGCACGCGCTGGCTTGCCACTGGAAGATATGGAGTTCTGGCAATTCCACCCAACCGGTGTTGCCGGTGCGGGCGTCCTGATTACTGAGGGTGTGCGCGGTGAAGGCGGTATTCTGATCAATAGTCAGGGTGAGCGCTTCATGGAACGCTATGCTCCTACCTACAAGGATCTGGCTCCACGTGACTTTGTTTCCCGCTCCATGGATCAGGAAATCAAAGAAGGTCGCGGCTGTGGTCCGAATAAAGATCACGTGATGCTGGATTTACGTCATATCGGTGCTGACACTATTCAAAAACGTTTGCCGTCCATTCTCGAAATCGCGCACAAGTTTGCCAACGTGGATGCGACCAAAGAGCCAATTCCTGTGGTTCCTACGATTCACTATCAAATGGGTGGCATCCCGACCAATATTCATGGTCAGGTTGTTGCGCCGAAAAATGGTGGTAGTGAAGTCGTCAATGGTTTGTATGCAATCGGTGAATGCGCCTGCGTGTCCGTACATGGTGCCAATCGCCTGGGTACTAATTCTCTGCTCGATTTGCTGGTGTTTGGTCGCGCAGCTGGTAACCATGTTGTTGCCAGCAAACTCAAAGAACGCAGCAACAAGGATTTGCCTGCAGATGCAGCAGACCTGGCGCTGTCACGTTTGTCCAAGCTGGAAACCAGTACTGGTTCCGAGCGCGTACAAGACGTTGCCAATGATATTCGTGCCAGCATGCAGCAATACTGTGGCGTGTTCCGTACTGATGAATTGCTGCAAACTGGCTACAAGAAAATCATGGAGCTTGATGAGCGTCGCAAGCATGTTTCTTTCAAAGATAAATCCAAGGTCTTCAATACAGCGCGCGTAGAGGCGTTGGAGCTGGATAACCTGATTGAAACTGCCAAGGCAACGATCACATCCGCCGCCGCCCGTAAAGAATCTCGTGGTGCGCATGCACACCGTGACTATGAGGAGCGCGACGACGTTAACTGGATGAAGCATACCTTGTGGTATTCCGAGGGCAATCGCCTTGACTACAAGCCAGTCGTGACCAAGCCGCTGACTGTAGACACCTTCAAGCCGAAACCACGTACATTCTAAAGAGATACCGATATGGCACGTACATTAAAATTCCAAATTTATCGCTATGATCCGGACAAGGATGCCAAGCCTTACATGCAAGACTTGACCGTAGAGTTGCAAGACACTGACAAAATGCTGCTGGATGCTTTGCAGCGTATCAAGTCTGATGTCGATGATTCTCTGGCGCTGCGTCGCTCATGCCGTGAAGGTGTGTGTGGTTCTGATGCGATGAACATCAATGGCAAGAATGGCCTGGCTTGCACCACCAACTTGAATGAATTGACTGAACCTATCAAATTGCGTCCTTTGCCAGGCTTGCCTGTCATTCGTGACTTGATCGTCGATATGACGCAATTCTTCAAGCAATACAATTCCATCAAGCCTTACCTGATGAATGATTCCATTCCTCCGGAAAAAGAACGTCTGCAGTCTCCTGCTGAACGTGAAGAACTGGATGGTTTGTATGAGTGTATCCTGTGCGCATGCTGTTCTACATCATGTCCGTCGTTCTGGTGGAATCCGGATAAATTCGTTGGCCCGGCAGGTTTGTTGCAGGCGTATCGCTTCATTGCTGATTCACGTGATCAGGCAACTGGCGAGCGTCTTGATAACCTCGAAGATCCGTACCGTTTGTTCCGTTGCCACACCATCATGAATTGTGTGGACGTCTGTCCTAAAGGTCTGAATCCTACCCGTGCTATCGGTAAGATTAAAGAACTGATGGTCCGTCGTGCGGTCTAAGTTTGTAGTTTAAGTTCGCAGGTTCAGTTTTATATCAGCGATGTCTCATGACATCGCTGCTATTTCATGCGGTTTTCCAGGCAAGCTGAGAGCCGCATGAAATAGTCAGTATGGAAGAGAATTAATTATGTCTGAGTCACAAGCTATATCCCATCAAAACGACCCGGTAAAGCGGGCGCGTTTGCGGTGGCGGGCAAGGCGCGGTTTGCTGGAAAACGATCTGATCTTGACACGTTTCCTGGATGCTAATGAAGAATCCCTGACAGATGAGGAAGTGGATGCCTTTAGTCGCCTGATGGAATTGCCGGACAATACATTAATGGATCTGCTTATGGCCAAGAAACAAGCCGAAGCCGAAGTCGATCTGCCTCATGTCCACGCTTTATTGCTGCGCCTTCAAACGGCGTGAAGAAAGCTGATTTTAAGCTGATTTTTTGTGTTTTTTTGATTAACGACTCACCTCTTATCTGAAGGAAGAGCCATGACAAATTCTGAAACAAAAGCCACCCTATCATTCTCCGATGGCTCACCAGCCTTGGAAATGCCAATTTACAAGGGCTCAATTGGTCCTGATGTCATCGACATCCGTAAATTGTATGGTTCTACCGGCATGTTCACCTATGATCCAGGTTTCATGTCCACGGCAGCCTGTAATTCTTCCATTACTTATATCGATGGCGACAAGGGTGAATTGCTGTATCGCGGTTATCCTATCGAACAATTGGCAGTCAATGGCGGCGACTTCCTGGAAACCTGCTATCTGTTGCTGAATGGCGAATTGCCAAATGCAGCGCAAAAAACTGAATTTGTTGCGACCGTCACCAATCACACCATGGTGCACGAGCAGATGCAATTCTTCTTCCGCGGTTTCCGTCGCGATGCACATCCTATGTCAGTATTGGTAGGTACAGTCGGTGCACTGGCATCGTTCTACCATGACTCTCTGGATATCAATGACCCGCATCACCGTGAAGTATCGGCGATACGTCTGATCGCCAAGATGCCTACACTGGTTGCGATGGCCTACAAATATTCTATCGGCCAGCCATTTGTATATCCACGCAATGATCTGTCGTATAGCGCGAACTTCATGCACATGATGTTCTCTACACCATGCGCGCCATACAAAACCAATGAAGTACTGGTGCGTGCGCTGGATCGTATTTTGATCTTGCATGCAGATCACGAGCAAAATGCATCGACATCAACTGTCCGTTTGGCCGGTTCGTCAGGTGCCAATCCATTTGCCTGTATCGCTGCCGGTATCGCCTGCCTGTGGGGCCCTGCCCACGGTGGTGCAAATGAGGCTGCATTGAGCATGCTGGAAGAAATCGGCAATGTCGATAATATTCCTACTTTCATCGCTCAGGTAAAAGACAAGAACTCCGGCGTCAAGCTGATGGGCTTTGGTCACCGTGTTTATAAAAACTATGACCCGCGCGCAAAATTGATGCGTGAAACCTGCTATGAAGTATTGCAAGAACTGGGTCTGCAGGATGATCCATTGTTCAAGCTGGCCATGGCTCTGGAAAAGATCGCACTCGAGGACGAATACTTCGTTAGCCGCAAGCTGTATCCTAACGTTGACTTCTACTCTGGCATTGTGCAACGTGCGCTGGGGATTCCGACCGCATTGTTCACTGGTATCTTCGCCCTGGCGCGTACAGTAGGCTGGATCGCTCAGTGGAAAGAAATGATTTCTGATCCTGAGCAAAAAATCGGTCGTCCACGCCAGTTGTTTGTTGGTGCGCCTAAGCGTGATGTGCCAGCAATCGACAAGCGTTAATAAAATATTGATTTAGGCATTAATGTTTTAGCTAGACATGTTGTTGTAAAAAGCGAGTCTTTGTGACTCGCTTTTTTTTTCTTCGGTAATTATGCTATGCTTCGCCACGAAAGTGATTTTTAGGAATAACTTTCGCGATTTAATCAAAAAACATATTTAAATGACATGCTTTTTGATTTGATCACGAGGATAGTTTGAATTAAGCCCTTCCCCACAACTTGATGTGCAATCCGCTAACCGGTCAGGCCGTGTCGCGGAAGGTTAGATTAACCCGCTAATCTCGCGAAACGCGAAGAAAGGTGAGCAAGATGATGCAACAATATAACGCTAACTCGTACTTGTTCGGCGGCAATGCGCCGTATGTAGAAGAACTGTATGAAGCGTATCTGAATAATCCCGGTTCTGTTCCTGATAATTGGCGCGCGTATTTTGACGCCATGCAAAACGTGCCTGCCGTCGATGGCTCTGCCAAACCCGACGTCGCCCACGCACCTGTTATTGCTTCCTTTGCTGAACGTGCCAAACAAGGCCCGATACGCACTGTCAATGCGACTGCTGATGCTGAAATGGGACGCAAACGCGTCGCTGCCCAGCAACTGATCGCCGCTTATCGCTTCCTCGGTAGTCACTGGGCCAACCTGGATCCACTGCAACGCCAGGAACGTCCAAGCATCCCTGAACTGGAACCAAGTTTCTATGGCTTTACCGATGCAGATATGGACATACAGTTCAATATCAGCAATACCTATTTCGGGCCAGAAACAGCATCGTTGCGCGACCTTTTGAATGCTCTGCGTGATACTTACTGTCGTTCCATCGGCGCCGAGTTCATGTACATCAGTGACCCGACAGAAAAACGCTGGTTGCAACAAAAGCTGGAAGCGATACGCTCCACGCCATCCTTCTCTTCTGAAAAGAAAAAACACATCCTTGACCGCCTGACTGCGGCTGAAGGCCTGGAACGTTATCTGCATACCAAATATGTTGGTCAGAAACGATTTTCCCTGGAAGGTGGCGAAAGCTTTATCGCTTCCATGGATGAGACTATCCAGCGCGCCGGTGAGCGTGGTGTGGAAGAAATCGTTATCGGTATGGCCCACCGTGGCCGTCTGAACGTACTGGTCAATACTCTTGGCAAAATGCCTCAGGATTTGTTTGCTGAATTTGAAGGCAAACATGGTGATGACTTGCCGGCTGGCGACGTTAAATACCACCAAGGCTTCTCTTCCGATATCTCAACCCCAGGCGGCCCGGTGCACTTGTCACTGGCGTTCAATCCTTCTCATCTGGAAATCGTTAACCCAGTGGTTGAAGGTTCTGTCAAAGCGCGTATGGATCGTCGCGGCGACAAAGATGGTTCACAAGTCTTACCTATCCTGGTTCACGGCGATGCTGCTTTTGCAGGGCAGGGCGTCGTTATGGAAACTCTGAACCTGGCGCAAACACGCGGCTATGGTACAGGTGGTACGATGCATATCGTCATCAATAACCAGATCGGTTTCACGACTTCTGATCCACGCGATTCACGTTCTACTTTGTATTGCTCCGACGTTGTCAAAATGATCGAAGCACCGGTATTGCACGTCAATGCAGATGATCCTGAAGCCGTTGTCCTGGCTACCCAGATCGCTCTGGATTACCGTTTGGAATTCAAGAAGGATATCGTGGTCGATATCATCTGCTATCGCAAACTCGGCCATAACGAGCAAGATACACCTGCATTGACCCAGCCTTTGATGTACAAGAAGATTGCTCAGCATCCTGGCACACGCCGCATGTATGCCGACAAGCTGGCTGCACAAGGCACTATCCCTGCAGATGGTGGCGATCAAATGATCAAGGCTTACCGTGATGCGATGGATGCTGGTAAGCATACCCATGATCCGGTGATCTCCAACTTCAAAAACAAATACGCTGTTGACTGGATTCCTTTCCTCAACCGTAAATGGACAGATGCTGCTGACACTGCAGTGCCAGCAACTGAATTGAAGCGTCTGGCCGAGCGCATTACTACCGTACCAGAAGGCTTCAAGCCGCATAGCCTGGTAGAAAAAGTCCTGGGTGACCGTGCAGCCATGGGGCGTGGTGACATGAACCTGGACTGGGGCATGGGCGAGCATCTGGCATACGCATCCCTGGTATCTTCCGGTTATGCTATCCGCTTGACAGGCCAGGATGCCGGTCGTGGTACTTTCGTTCACCGTCACGCTGTTTTGCATGATCAAAACCGTGAACGTTGGGACGCAGGCACTTACATCCCTCTGCAAAATATTTCTGACAAACAGGCACCATTCACTGTTATCGATTCTGTCTTGTCTGAAGAAGCGGTATTGGGCTTTGAATATGGTTACTCTACGGCAGAACCAAATACGCTGACTATCTGGGAAGCTCAATTCGGCGATTTCGCTAATGGAGCCCAGGTTGTTATCGATCAGTTCATCAGCTCTGGTGAAGTGAAATGGGGTCGTGCATCCGGCCTGGTCATGATGCTGCCGCATGGTTATGAAGGTCAGGGTCCTGAGCATTCATCTGCTCGCCCGGAACGCTTCCTGCAACTGTGTGCTGACAACAATATGCAAGTGGTTCAGCCTACTTCTGCGTCCCAGATTTTCCATCTGTTGCGTCGTCAGATGATACGCATGTTCCGCAAGCCTCTGGTCATCATGACACCAAAGTCCTTGCTACGTAACAAGGATGCTGGTTCGCCATTGTCCGACCTGGCCAAAGGCAGCTTCCATACGGTGATTGGTGAAGTCGACGAAAAGATCGATGCGAAGAAAGTCAAACGCGTTATCGCTTGTTCAGGCAAGGTGTATTATGACCTGGTCAATGCCCGCAAAGAGCGTGGTCAGACAGATACGGCGATTATCCGCGTTGAACAACTGTATCCGTTCCCGCATAAGAGCTTTGTCGCTGAGCTGAAGAAATTCCCGAACATGGCGGAATTGGTTTGGGCACAAGATGAGCCGCAAAATCAGGGGCCATGGTTCCAGATTCAACACAATATTTTTGAAAGCCTGGAAGACGGTCAAAAACTTGCTTATGCAGGTCGTCCAGCCAGTGCATCGCCAGCTGTCGGTTATTATGACAAACACTATGCACAACAAAAAGCATTGCTGGAAACGGCGTTTTCCAAACTCAAAGGCTTTGTCCTGACCAAATAATGACGCGATGCGACATCAGAAGCTGATGTCGCATTTGGCTACCCGAATCGGAGAGTAAAAAATGGCAATTATCGAAGTAAAAGTTCCTCAGTTATCTGAGTCCGTCGCAGAAGCAACCCTGTTGTCCTGGCATAAAAAAGTTGGCGAAGCAGTTGGCCGTGACGAAAACCTGATCGACGTAGAAACAGATAAAGTCGTGTTGGAACTGCCAGCGCCTGACGCTGGTGTGATCACACAAATCATCAAGGGCGATGGCAGCACTGTTGTTGCTGGCGAAATCATCGCAATTATCGATACTGATGCATCCGCAAAAGTAAGCCCTATGGAAGTATCTGCTGCACCAGTTACAGTAGCAGCATCCGCACCTGCTGCTGATGCAAAATCTTCTGCTGGTGTAGCGATGCCAGCTGCAGCAAAAATCCTGTCAGAAAACAACCTGACTGCAGCTCAAGTTGACGGTTCCGGCAAAGATGGCCGTGTTACCAAAGGCGATGCATTGGCAGCAGTAGCCGCCAAGCCAGCCGCAGCACCGGTAGTTGCACCTATGGCTGTACCTGTAGCTGGCAAGCCAGCCCTGCAACAAGTTGCTGCGCCAACTGTCGCCAGCCTGGGTGACCGTCCGGAAGAACGCGTACCGATGAGCCGCCTGCGTGCTCGTATTGCTGAGCGTCTGGTGCAATCGCAATCCACTAATGCGATTCTGACGACCTTCAACGAAGTCAACATGGCACCTGTCATGGACTTGCGCAATAAGTACAAAGACAAATTTGAAAAAGAACATGGCGTGAAGCTGGGTTTCATGTCCTTCTTCGTCAAGGCTGCCGTTGCTGCATTGAAAAAATACCCTATCATCAACGCTTCTGTTGATGGTAACGATATCGTGTATCACGGTTACTTCGACATCGGTATCGCAGTTGGTTCCCCACGCGGCCTGGTTGTACCTATCCTGCGCAATGCGGATCAAATGACGATTGCTGAAATCGAGAAAAAGATCGGCGAGTTTGGTGCCAAGGCAAAAGACGGTAAACTGACACTGGACGACTTGTCTGGCGGTACGTTCTCCATCTCGAATGGCGGTACTTTCGGTTCCATGTTGTCTACACCTATTATCAACCCACCACAATCCGCAATTTTGGGCGTGCATGCGACCAAGGACCGTGCTGTAGTTGAAAACGGTCAGATCGTTATCCGTCCTATGAATTACCTGGCAATGTCTTACGACCATCGCATCATTGACGGTCGTGAAGCTGTTCTGGGTCTGGTGGCAATGAAAGACGCGCTGGAAGATCCAGCCCGCCTGTTGCTTGATCTGTAATTCAGGTTCAACCCGCAAAGCGAGAATCATTCCGTGAATATCGCTGACGAAATCAAACGTCTGCATGAACTGCATCAGGCAGGAGCCCTGTCTGATGCAGAATTTGCACAAGCCAAAGCCAGGCTGCTGGCAACTGGCGACACTTCCGCATCCGGCAATCAACAGAGCCAGGGTTTCAATCATTTGAACCAGTTCCGCCGGTCAAAAAGTGATCAGTGGCTGGGTGGTATCTGTGGTGGCCTGGGCCAGTTTACTGGACTGGATTCCTGGATCTGGCGTTTGATGTTTGTCTTCTTCAGTCTTTACTTTGGTGCCGGTGTAGTGGCTTATCTGCTGGCCTGGATATTCATCCCCGAAGAGAGCTGAAAACTGCAAAGCGAAGCGTGAACTTCACGTCTAAAGTCATGGCCAGATTCAACGCTAAATTCATATACACAAAATCAGGATATTTTCATGAGCAAACAATTTGACGTCGTCGTTATCGGTGGTGGTCCCGGCGGTTATATCGCAGCAATCCGCGCTGCCCAACTGGGATTTTCTACTGCCTGTATCGACGCATGGACCAATGAAAAAGGCGGCCCGGCTCCAGGTGGTACATGCACTAACGTAGGTTGCATCCCATCCAAAGCGCTGTTGCAGTCTTCTGAACATTATGAACACGCTGGCCACGCTTTTGCTGACCACGGCATTCAGGTGCAAGGCCTGGGTCTGGATATTGCCAAGATGCTGGGTCGCAAGAACACCATCGTCAAGCAAAACAACGACGGTATCCTGTTCCTGTTCAAAAAGAACAAAGTGACTTTCTTCCACGGCCATGGCTCGTTTGTTAAAGGCGATGCAGGTGCTTATGACATCAAGGTTGCTGGCAAAACAGAAGAAACCATTACTGGTAAACACATCATCGTGGCTACTGGCTCCAATGCACGTGCATTGCCCGGCGCAGCATTTGATGAAGCAACTATCCTGTCGAATGATGGCGCGTTGAAGATTGCTGAAGTGCCGAAAAAACTCGGTGTTATCGGCGCTGGAGTGATTGGTCTGGAAATGGGCAGCGTGTGGCGTCGTCTGGGTGCTGAAGTGACAGTGCTGGAAGCATTGCCAACTTTCCTCGGTGCTGTGGATGAACAAATTGCCAAAGAAGCGCACAAACTATTCGTCAAACAAGGCCTGTCCATCAATCTGGGTGTCAAGATTGGCGAAATCGTCAATGGCGGCAAAGATGTGACCGTCAATTACACTGACGACAAGGGTGCTGAACATAAAGCTGTGTTCGACAAGCTCATCATTTCCATCGGCCGTACACCTAACACCAATGGTTTGAATGCAGAAGCAGTTGGCCTGCAACTCGATGAACGTGGTTTCATCGCTGTCGATGGTGATTGCAAAACAAACCTGGCAAATGTCTGGGCAGTTGGTGACGTGGTACGTGGTCCTATGTTGGCACACAAGGCAGAAGAAGAGGGCGTTGCCGTGGCCGAACGTATTGCCGGTCAGCATGGTCATGTCAACTTCAATACCATCCCTTGGGTGATCTACACATCTCCAGAAATCGCATGGGTAGGCCGTACTGAGCAGCAATTGAAGGCAGATGGCGTGGCTTACAAAGCAGGTACTTTCCCATTCATGGCGAATGGCCGCGCCCGTGCCCTGGGTGATACCTCGGGCATGGTCAAGTTCCTGGCAGATGCCACGACAGATGAAATCCTGGGCGTGCACATCGTTGGACCTATGGCATCTGAATTGATTTCTGAAGCAGTTGTGGCGATGGAATTCAAGGCATCAGCAGAAGACATCGCCCGTATTTGCCATGCACATCCATCTCTCTCTGAAGCGACGAAAGAAGCAGCATTGGCAGTTGACAAGCGTTCGCTGAATTTCTGATCGGTTGTTTGAACTTGGGGCGCAATATCGCGCCCACATTGGCAGCGCACTCTGTCCTCAGTTTGATTGGGGTAGGGTGCGTCGCTTTTTACCCGCTTGCCATGCACAGGCAAGCCAGCAAAGATAGTAACCCTCGCCCATGAATGTCATAGAGTATTATCAGGATGCCTTGAGTCAGCGTGGTTTTCAGGCCGACGAGGCACAAAAGCGTGCGGTTGACCGCTTGCAGACTGCCTATGAAGAATGGGTGGAATACAAAGGGAAGCGGGCAAATAAATTTACCCGCCTGATTACCCGCCCTGAAGTGCCGCGTGGTGTTTTTATGTGGGGTGGGGTCGGGCGCGGCAAGTCATTTTTGATGGACAGTTTTTTTTCCGTCGTGCCTGTCGTCAGGAAAGCCCGTCTGCATTTTCACGAATTCATGCGTGCTGTGCACAGGCAGCTTGATGAGCTCAAAGGGATGGCAGATCCGCTGGATGAAGTGGCGCGCAGAATTGCCAAGAAATACCGCCTGATTTGCTTCGATGAATTCCATGTCTCTGACGTGGCAGATGCGATGCTGCTGTATAACCTGTTGAATGCGTTGTTTGAAAACGGCGTGTCCTTCGTCATGACATCCAATTATCAGCCCGATACTTTGTATCCTGATGGCTTGCACCGTGACCGGATGTTGCCGACCATCGCCTTGCTGAAAGAAAAGCTTGATATCCTGAATGTGGATTCCGGCAACGACTATCGCAAGCGCGCAATGGAACAGGTCCAGGCTTACCTGACACCATTAAATGCGACGACTGACAAGACCTTACGTGATATTTTTGCACGAGTGGCAGAAACCAGCGATGAAGACCCGCATGTCGATATTGAAGGCCGTAAGCTCAAGTCCCTGCGCCGTGCCGGTAGTGTGATCTGGTTTGACTTTGCCACGCTTTGTGGTGGCCCACGTTCGCAAAATGATTATCTGGAAATCGCCAGCCGTTTTCATACCGTTGTTTTGTCGACGATACCGCGCATGTCTGCCGCCATGTCGTCTGAGGCAAGGCGTTTTACCTGGCTGATAGACGTGTTCTACGACAACAAGGTCAAATTAATTATGTCGGCCGAAGTCCCACCTGAGGAACTTTATACCAACGGTACCTTGTCTAATGAATTTCACAGAACAGTGTCCCGTATTATAGAAATGCAATCAAAAGAATACATGGATGCTGATCAACGCCAAATTGCGGAGAATATTGCTTAATGAACCGTTTATTTTTCATTTGCATAGCCTTAGTCGTGCAAATGACTATTGCTACATGTGCCCAGGCTATGCCTGGCGGTAGTGAACTTGCTCAAATTGCAAATCTGGCTGCTAGCCTGGATCAAAAATATGTCGCTGGCAGTATCAATAGTGCAGAACAGGCTGAAGCTGCTTTGAAAGAAAGTAGCGCAGCGCAACTGCGTTTGCAAAGCTGGTATGAGCAGTCAGAACGAGCTTGTCACCAGACTTTTTTTGTTAACGACTGCCTCAATGATGTCAAACAGCATCGTCGTCAGTATATCGTTTCCTTGCAAAGAATTGCACTGGAAGCCAAGGCCTTGCAGCGCAAACTGCGCATAGAACAACTTGACAAAGAGCTGGAGCAACGCCAGGCCAAACCGTAGCCCTTCATTGATTTGTAACTGGCTGTAAGCCTTTATTAGAACTCATTTCATAAATAGGGTGAGATGCGTTTGCCTCATAACACGGGCTGGCAAGGCGGACGAGGCAGTCAATAGCGGTGCTATTGATAACGAGTCCAACGCAGTCCAGCGTGTGTTATGAGGAAAACCCTTCGGTGCTGCGTTGTGCCCCTCGCTAAGGCACCAGCCTTAGCTTCGCGTCACGCCTTGCACTGCATCCCAAATCGTCTTGTTCGCACTCATCCTATTTATGAAATGAGTTCTA
>JACQDX010000029.1 GCA_016200895.1 Burkholderiales bacterium | reverse complement strand
CAAGCAGATCAAGACGATAAGTCAGCTTGTCCATGACAATGTCCCATTTGACGGGATCGGACGCGACCAGGCTTAGCTTGGCTCCTGGATTGATACTAAAACCCTCTTTCATTAGTTTTTTGCTTAACTCTTCCATGTTCAATTTGGATAAATCTGATCGATAATCCTTGAACCTCAGGTTCTTGAATTTTGATGTCCTGACCTCTTTTATTGCCTGAGCATTGCTCAGTGTAAACAAGTAGACACCATTTTTCCCTGGGACGGCAGCACCGGTAAGGACCGCACCATTGAGTTTGGAGTTGTCGAAGGACGCGCCAGCCAGATAGGCCCCTGTCAAGTCTGTGAGAGATGTTGTGCCGCTCTTGGCAGGTGACAGGTCAGCGCCATCCAGTTTCGCACCGACAAGATTGGCACCATTCAGGTTTGCCCCTTGCAATTGAGCCTTGGTCAAATCAGCAGAACCCAGATTGGCACCGACCAGCTTGATGCGCGTCATGATAGCGCCCGCCAGTTGTGACCTGCCATCCTCTCCACCATAGATGTGTACGCCATTGGCGGTGACCTCTTCCAGATTGGCATTTGTCAGGTTGGCACCTGCCAGATAGGCATTGGACAGATTGGCCGGAACTGCTGTGGTCAATAGCAATAGTTCTCGTTCACCATTGGCACGTGACTCATACCTGCGCAAGAGTGCGGGGTTGTTGTTATTTGCATCGGGGTGCCGTAGAGGCTCCTCAGCGTGAAGTGTCGCCAAGTTTAGTCGCTGTGCCCAAAATGCTGGCAAGCCATGTCGGTCCGCATCCTCTGCAGACATGCGAAATACCGGGCGGTAGGCACCAAATTGCGCCCCTTCCAGTATGGCGTTCTTGAATTGCGTGCGCTGCAGATCTGCACCATGAAACAAGGCTCGACGAAAGCTGCTTACTATCTTGGTAGTATCGCTGTCGATCGAATTAAAGTTCGCATCTGACAGGGTGACGCCTATTAGTAAGACATCATCGGCTTGCATACCGGTTAAGTCGGTGGTACTCAGTTTTGCGATGCTCGCATCAGTCAAGTCCAGCGCGGTCCAGACTTTACCAAATAAGTTGGCATTCAGTTTTGTTTTATGCAGCTTGGTGCGGCGCTTCGGATCAGTTGATCCCAGGATGGGGCTGCTGATTTTCACAGTCGTCAGATTCAGTCCGGAAAGGTCGGCACCGTCGACTTGCCCCACTGATGATGGTGCTGTTCATGCTTACTTTTTTTAAATCCAGATTGGATAAGTGAGCATTGCTCAGATCAGCGGAGTCGAAGTTGATGTTATCGAGTGTGCTTGAACGGAAGTCGGCTCCTGTCAATTTACGTCCGGTAAAATTAATATTCGTCAGATTTGCCTGCTTCGCGTTCAGCTCAGACAAGTCTGTTGGTATATCGGAGATAGTGGCATTGGTCAGATCCAGGTTGTTCCAGTTTAAACCTAAAAAGTTGGCTTTCAATTTAACATCGCGCAATATGGTCTTGCGATCACTGGCAGTGAGTTTTTCGGGGCTCAGGCGCGGCCGCTTATCGGCGAATATGACGGTATTCAAGTCGGTATTGGACAGATCTGCGCCCGACAAGTCTGCCCCTGTGAGTATACATTGATCCATTAGGGCGCCCTTGAGTTTGGCACCGCGCAAATCTGCAGAAGTGAAATCCACGCCGCGCAGGTCGCTGGTACTGAAGTCGGCATCTTGCAAATCGGCCTTGATAAATTTGGCTGGACCGTTTCTAAAAGCTATATTATAGAAATCCCTGGGAAGGATTTTTGACATGCTGAATTCGGCCCTGGAAAAATCCGCTCTTTGAAGAGAGCATTTGCTGAATGTGGTTTCCATGCAGCCAGCGTGGTTCCAGGTTGAATCATCCAGTATTGAACCTACGTCACCTTCGCCATACACCGTGTCGGGGTTTTTGGAATAGTCGAAATTCACCTTATTCAGGGTTGATCCACACAAGCGGGCAAGAGACAGGTTTGCGTGAGACAAATTAGCGCCCGGCGCATTCAAGATAAACGTGTCGTTTTGAAAATTGACGAATTGCAAGTCCCCACCCGCAAATGAGGGAACCGGTGCAGGTTCAAATTTCCAGGGATTGGGTCTGGACGTGGGAATTCTTTCGGGGTGCAGGCGGAATAAGTGAGGGGTCTGGTCATATCCTGCAGAACAACACAATAAGGAACCATCACGCATAATGATAGTCTCCCCACCTCCAGGCCCGATTTTTTCTTTAGAATAAATACCGTGAGCAGCGTATGGGGGATGAACAAGGTTGGCATGCCCTATATCTGCACCACCACTGAAAGCAAAGTCCAAATAGAATTCTGACTCATAACCCCCAATTGTTGTTGGTGTACTAGCCAATACAACACTATAGTTTGTTGTATAGAGGCGTATCAGCATCGCCCTGCTACGCTCGGTGTGCAATTGCACCTCATTACCAACCCGGGTCATGAAGCGCTCTTTTTTTCCGTCCTCCGTTCTGTTCGCGATTATGGAAACTATGAAGTGACCCATGTAGATCTTGTTTTCCATTTATGCCTTGAGAGGAATAGGTGGGGACGGTGTCCATTGACTGACGGAGGGCCCTGTACTGCCACTTGGGCTGTAACTCCAAAGAGGGGCGCCATTTATCAACAGCAATCTTGGTCCCATTCACGCATGGCTTTTCGACAGTTTCTTATATGATTATCTACTATTTTTTTTAAAAAAAACAGCAGGATTGTGGTTTGCTGGTTATGTTGAAGAAGAAGAATCCGGGGGAGGTGGAAGAATGGCTGGCAAGGACAATAGAGGAACCCGGATATCAATTGCCGTCTTCCTGCAAGTGCTGCCTGAGTTTGAGTAAGCTGGTTTCCAGATTCAGGTAGTCATCTTCGGTGTAGGTCTTGAAGCGCTGTTTGCCAGACTGTACTACCTTGGGGAAGATATCATCAAAAGTGGCTTCACCCACGGGTGTCAGTTTGACGAACAACTGGCGCCGGTCATCATTACCGCGCTCACGCTGTATCAGGCCTTTTTGCTCCAGCCTGTCGAGCACGCCAGTTAGTGTACCTTTGGTGATCAGGGTTTTCTCACCGAGTTCCTTGCAGGTCATGCCAGGCGTATTGCCTAGTGTGGCGATGATATCGAATTGCGAATGCGTAAAACCAAGCTTGCGCACGTTCCTGGCAGAAGCCTGTTCAAATAATTGCATGCACTCCGACAGTAATCGTATGCTGCGCAGGTAACGTTCACCCATAAAATAAATTGTTAAGGTTATGGTTTGGTCCGCAATCAGTATTTGCGGACCAAACCAGGAATGGCAACTAATTAAAATTAGTCAGCCTTGATCGCTTCTACCTGGATAGCCAGTTTTACTTCCGGGGCAAAACGTGGTGTACCGTAGTTCAGGCCAAAATCAGTACGTTTGAATTCTGCCGTGGCATCAGCACCGCAAGCTTCTTTCTTGAACATAGGATGCTGGATGCACTTGAATTTATTGATTGTCAAAGTGACTGGCTTTGTCACGCCCAGCATGGTCAGTTCGCCGATAACTGCAACTGGTGTATCGCCATCAAATTTGATGGATGTACCTTTGTAAGTCGCTGTCGGGAATTGCGCTACATTGAACATGTCTTTGGACTTGGCATGTTCGTTCATTTTTTCATGGCCAAAGTCGAGAGAGTTGGCATCGATAGTGATATCGACAGTGCCAGTTTTCGCTGCGCGGTCCAATACGATTTTGCCTGAAGTTTTATTGAACTTGCCGCGCCATACAGAAATGCCCATATGGTCAGCTTCAAAGCTTGGATAAGTGTGGTTGGATTCGATATTGTATGTTTGGGCAAATGCAGGTGCAGTGCTGATCAACAAGGCGGCGGCGATAAGTTTGGTGAATTTCATGTGTGACTCCTGAATGGCTAAAATTTGTTTGCTTAAAAGTGGTTTGGGGTGCTCGGTATTACGGGTTTGTTACTACGTGAAACTTGATCTGTACTTCATCGGCGACCATGCCAGTATCTTTCCATTCACCTTCACCAATATTAAAGGTGAGGCGTTTGATAGGCAGGCTGCCGTCAAAGACTTGGGTATTGCCTTCTTTCTTGACGTTTAATGGGAAGCTGACATCTACAGTTTTGCCCTTGATACTGAGTTTGCCAGTAACATCCAGTTTGCCTGCTGCACCTGCTTTCATGGACGTGGACACAAAGCTGGCTTTAGGGAAGGCGACAGCGTTGAACCATTCCTTCTTCAACACTTCCTTGTTGTATTCAGCGTCGCCCAGGTCAAAGCTGGCGACATCAATGTCTACCGTTGCCTTGGATGCTTCAGGTTTGGCGCTGTCATATTCAATGTTGGCCGCAATTTTTTTGAATTTGGCATCAACTGGCACATTCATTTGCTTGAAAACAATGTTGACCGAGCTTTTTCCAGCATCAACCTTCAGGGCTGCGGCGATGGCCGGGCTGGCGATCAGCAACGCTACAGCAGTAGAGATACCGATTTTTTTTATGGAATATGTAGACATACTTATACCTGTTCAGGAAAAATTAACTAAGAAGAATTAAAAACGAGGGCGCATGCGATTCAATAGCCCGTCTTTATCATAGAAGTGATGTTTGAGCGCCGCAGCGACATGCAGTAAGACCAGAACGAACATGACTTTGTTTAAAATTTCATGCAATTCTTTTAAAGTCCCCTTAATTTCCGGGTTTGGAGCTATTAATACAGGTAATTCGAATAATCCCAGATAGACTACCGGATAGCCCGCTGCCAAGGTGTAAAAATAACCAGACAAGGGCACAGCAAACATCAGCACATACAGCAAGATATGGGTGCCATTGGCAAGCTGGGTTTGCACTTTACCCATACTCTCTGGATAAGGAGGGGCCTTGCTCAACAGGCGCGAGATGAGACGGGCGGCAACAAAGCCAAGCACCGTAACACCTAGCCATTTATGGTATGAGAAATATTGCAACTTTGTCGGACTGATACGCATGTCCACCATGATATTACCCAGGATAAAGGCAATGATAATCAGCACGGCAATGAGCCAGTGCAGAGCTATGCTGAAATTAGAATAACGTTGAGTGGCTGCCATGCTGGCTCCTCTGATGAAAGAGATAATTAGTTCGAAGTAGAACTAATATAGCGCAAAAAAAGAAAGTCTGCTGAAAGCCGCCCATTTTTTCAGCGGATAATATGTAAGCAGCTGCTACACATGTTTTTGAACCCCAGTCTTGCAGCTATACTTTGCCCGCAATCTCCGCGCAATTTGCGATAAAAAGGTTTTTCCCCTGCCATTGAGGCATTCATTTATCATTGGCCTAGTTGCCACTCATCATATCAATAATGAAACCAGAAATTCCAGAAAAACTTTTAGGGAAGATATTAGTTGACCCTGCCAAAAACGTGCTTGGCAATATGGCTGGTGCGGTAAGTGAAACCACAGGTTTGCTGGATCAAAGCGGGCCATTGAAGCCAGGTACTGGCCTTGCCAGTGGAGTGCTGGCATTGACGCTGGCTTTCCTATGTTTGCTGGGCGTGATTGCTTTTCACTTCCCGCAGTATCTGACTACCCCTGAGTTGCGCAAGAATTATTCGCCTGATGTGATAAGGCACATTCTGTTTGCGGCGCTGGTGCTCTCTGGCGTAATCAGCTTATTGAATATATTGTTTAATCGCCGGCGTGGTTTAAATGCGGTAGCGGCAGCCCTGGTCATTGGTGCCGTTGCTTTTGGCGGATCACATGTGCCGGTGGCGGATTTTCCTGATCACACGCCGTATATAGGCCTGGACTGGTTCATCCTCGATTTGCTGGGCTCAACGATCATTTTTGTCGTGATAGAAAAAATCTTCCCGCTGTATAAGGGACAGTTGATTTTCCGCCGCGAATGGCAGACTGATATGGTGCATTTTGCCGTCAATCACTTCATCGTTGGCCTGGCCTTGTTGACAGTCAACTTTGCCATCCACCGCCTGTTTGGCTGGATGGCGCATGACAGTGTGCGCGACTTTGTGCAGTCTATCTGGTTTTTCCCGCAGTTACTGTTGTGTATTTTGGCTGCTGACATGGTGCAGTACTGGACGCACCGCGCCTATCATGAGATTCCTTTCCTGTGGCGCTTCCATGCTGTCCATCATTCAGCCAAGACCATGGACTGGCTGGCCGGTTCGCGCCAGCACATCCTTGAGTTGATCTGCACCCGCGTTGGTGTACTGGGTGCTTTGTATGTTTTGGGCTTTGACAAGACCGTCATGGATGTCTACATCATCGTGGTCGGCTTCCAGGCAGTATTCAATCATGCCAATGTGCATTTGCCCTGGGGCCCGGTCAAGTATCTGATCGTCACGCCGGATTTTCATCACTGGCACCATTCATCAGATGATGTGGCGATCGACAGAAACTATGCCGCCCACTATGCCTTCCTCGATCATTTGTTTGGTACGGCAATCAAGGGACAAAAGGGCTTCCCTGAGAAATATGGTGTGCAGGGTGACTACATGCCGGACGGTTTCGTGAAACAGCTGATGTTCCCGTTCCGTTCACAGAAGTAAGTCCGCATAAGTAAGTCCGCATAAGTAAGTTCGCAGAAGTAACAATGAAAACAAAACAGGCAGATCAAATGATCTGCCTGTTTTGTTTAGTACTGCTAAAACCAGTTTTTAAAATCTTGTTTAAATCGCTTTCGCCAGTTTCGCTGCAATACCGGTGTAATTCGCCGGTGTCATTGCCAGAAGCAAATCCTTGGCTTCGCGCGGGATCGCCAGGCCTTCAACAAACTCTTGCAAGGCTTCTTTGGTGATGCCTTTGCCGCGTGTCAGCTCTTTCAATTGTTCGTAAGCGTTTTCTACCGCATAACGACGCATCACGGTTTGTACCGGTTCTGCCAATACTTCCCAGGTTGCATTGAGGTCGGCAGCCAGGCGTTCAGGATTGGTTTCCAGTTTGTTCAAACCGCGCAAGCAACTGTCGTAGGCCAGCAGGGTATAACCAAAAGCCACACCGATATTGCGCAAGACTGTGGAATCAGTCAGGTCACGCTGCCAGCGTGATACCGGCAATTTTTCTGACAGATGACGCAGCAGGGAATTAGCCAGACCCAGATTACCTTCAGAGTTTTCAAAGTCAATAGGATTGACTTTATGTGGCATGGTGGAAGAACCGATTTCACCCGCCTTGGTTTTTTGTTTGAAATAGCCGACCGAAATATAACCCCAGATGTCACGGTTCAAGTCCAGCAGAATAGTATTGACGCGGGCGAAGGCATCAAACATTTCAGCCATGTAATCATGCGGCTCGATTTGTATGGTGTAAGGGTTGTAAGTCAGGCCCAGGCGTTGCTCAATGACGTTCTTGGAAAAATGTTCCCAGTCATAGCCAGGGTAAGCAGACAAATGGGCATTGTAATTGCCAACTGCACCATTCATCTTGCCCAGGATTTCAACTTGCTCTATGCGCTTGATGGCGCGTTGCAGGCGGGCCACGACGTTGGCCATTTCCTTGCCCAGGGTAGTCGGGCTGGCAGCCTGACCATGGGTACGTGACAGCATGGGTACGTCAGCATTCATATGCGCGAGGTCTGTCAGTCTGGCGATCAGATTGCGCAAGGCAGGCAACATCACATCATTGCGGGCAGTCTTCAGCATCATGCCATGCGAGGTGTTGTTGATATCTTCCGAGGTGCAGGCAAAGTGAATGAATTCGCTGGCGGCAACCAGCTCAGGTACATCCTTGACTTGCTCTTTCAACCAATACTCTACGGCTTTGACATCGTGATTGGTGACGGCTTCGATTTCCTTGATGCGCTGGGCATCGGCTTCAGAAAATTCAGCGACAATTTTGTCCAGCAAGGCATAGCCATCTTGAGAAAAAGTCTTGATTTCGTCAAAGCCTGCCTGCGAAAGGGCTTGCAGCCAGGACACTTCAACTTTAACACGGTGATGCATGAAACCAGCTTCAGACAAAGTGGCGCGCAAAGCATCAACCTTGCTTGCATAGCGACCGTCGAGCGGAGAAAGGGCAGAAAGTGAGGATAGTGACATGATGGACTATAGAGATGAAATGACAGAAAGCTTTGCGCAAAAAACAACAAAAGTGTAGATTTTGCAAATGGTAAAGATGCGGCAAAAATTTACAATTGTTGTGCAAATACATTTTTTTTGCACCGAATACGCGATTTTACCATTTGAATGCGTTCAAATTATAGAATCGTAGCGATGTTGCTGCTCCGCACGCCTGTCCTTCAAGCACGGGATTTGCAGGCAGGCGATGCTATAATCCGCGCTAAACCTACTACCAGATTCCTATGAAACTTATTGGCTCCATCACTAGTCCTTTTGTAAGAAAAGTCCGCGTTGTCATGGCGGAGAAGAAACTTGATTACGTTTTTTTGCAAGAAAACGTCTGGGCGGCAGACACCACGATACAGCAATCAAACCCCCTCGGGAAAGTGCCCTGTCTTTTGATGGAAGACGGCGGTGCCATGTTTGATTCTCGTGTCATCGTTGAGTATATCGATACCTTGACACCAGTCGGCAAGCTCATTCCTGCACAGGGCCGTGAACGTGTGGAAGTCAAATGCTGGGAAGCGCTGTCGGATGGCATCATGGATGCAGCGATACTGGTGCGTCTGGAAAAAACCTTGCGTCCGGCTGAGCAGCAAAGCCAGGAGTGGATAGACAGGCAAATGAGCAAGGTCCACGCTGGTTTGAAATCCATGTCCAGCGGCCTGGGTGATACGCCATTCTGTACCGGCACGCATTTGACGCTGGCTGATATCAGCGTGGGTTGCTGCCTGGGCTGGTTGAGCTTCCGCTTCCCTGAAATAGACTGGCGCGACGACTACCCGAATCTGGTTAAATTGTTTGATAAATTGTCTGAACGCGCTTCTTTCAAAGACACTTTGCCTCAGTAAACACAATAAGCCGGGCTGAAATACAAAAGGGATAGAGCGTAAGCTCCATCCCTTTTTGCTCTTCTGTCGTGCAAGCTAACTGACAGCGACTTATTCTTCTGTGGACATTTGCGATTGCAAATAATTCTGGATACCAATTTTCTCTACCAACTCCAATTGGGTTTCCAGCCAGTCGATGTGTTCTTCCGTATCTTCCAGAATGACCTGGAACAAATCACGTGAAACATAATCACCGACTGCTTCACACGTGGCGACGCCTTCCTTGACTGTTTTTTGAGCGGCAACTTCCAGCTTCAAGTCGCATCCCAGCATTTCTACTGTGTCTTCACCTATCATCAGCTTGTGCAGGGCTTGCAGATTTGGCAGGCCGCCCAGCATGAGGATACGGTCGATGAGCTTGTCGGCATGCTTCATTTCGCCGATGGATTCTTCGTATTCCTTTTTGGCTATTTTTTCAAAGCCCCAATGCTTGTACATGCGTGCATGCAAAAAATACTGATTGATCGCACTCAATTCGTTGGTGAGTTGTGCGTTAAGCAGTTTGATGACTTTCGCGTCGCCTTTCATGGGCTACCTTCCTGTGGCTATTGATACTGTTGGTGATGTAATTGCTGATGCGTATTTGCATACTGGCTTTTATCACATCATAGAGCATTCAGAGGCAGTTGCAAAATGAAGATGATCTGCATCACTGGATTCAGTGAGTTAGTGAGATACTTTTAATTTGCTAGAGATAGGTGAAGCGCAATTATTCTCATTTAGTTTTCTATAAATTTTAAAGAGGAAAAACTCTTCGGCACCTTACAGTTATTGAGCGCAAAATTTATAATCCTGCGTCTGCATCTAATTCTGGCTCACTATTCGCTTGCTTGTTGAATTGAATTAGGTAGTTTGTAGACCTTTCAATCTCAGTTCCTTCACATCTGGATGTTTTTTAATGCTGCTTTGGTAGTCATATTTCTTGGACGAAAACCAGATTTTATTTATCTCTAATGTCGCAGTGAAAGATGACCACAGTCTCTATGTCCCTTGAGAGCAAATATGAATGAGTTTCGGAATAAATAAATAAGGTAATCCCCCGGCTCTGCCGGGGGACTCCTCAAGGTTTGACCTATACGGCGGTCGGTTTGAAACTTCTATCTCTACCAAAAGAAGGAGTTTCAAGATGAAAGAGTATCAAAGTTTGAGTCATACGAGG
>JACQDX010000028.1 GCA_016200895.1 Burkholderiales bacterium | reverse complement strand
GCTGGGCCGGTTTAGAAAATTGAACCTGGCACTTTTAATTCAGTGAGGCGGGCGAATATTAGAGAAAACTGTGCTCTGAGCTGCCCCGGTTTTTTTTATTTCGGCTAGGTGCCACAAAAAGTTTTGGACACCATTTCTTCCGGTTCGGGCGGCAGACGATAACGCTCTTTCCCGGCCTTGTCCGCATACGGGTTCTGCAACACGGCGTGCAGTGCGTGAAACACCGAAAAATCTCCCCGGTCTTCCGCGGCGCGGATAGCCGCTTCAATTTGATGGTTGCGCGGGATATACACCGGGTTCACCGCCTGCATGCCGGCCTGCCGCGCCGCATCATCCTGCGGCTCGCGCTTGAGGCGCTCGCGCCACTGCGCGGCCCAGTCATCAAACGCCGCGGGCCGGGCAAACAAGCCGCGAATGGCCTGATCGTGCGCGGGTGAGCCGGCGCCGAGGCGCGACAGGTGATAAAACGTCAGCGTAAAGTCCGCCTCATTGTCGTCCATTACGTCGAGCAAGGCATCGATCAGTGCTTTGTCCTGCGCGTCGGATTCAACACCCGCCGTGAGGCCCAGCTTCCCGCGCATACCCGCCAGCCACGCCGCTTCATACTGGCCCTGGTAGGTTTCGAGATGCGTCTGCGCGATCTTCACCGCGTCTTCCGTCGATTCCGCCAATAACGGCACCAGCGTTTCGGCCAGGCGCACCAGATTCCACAAGCCTATGCCCGGCTGGCTGTTATAGGCGTAGCGCCCGTGGTGATCGATCGAACTGAATACGCGCTGGTGATCATACCCATCCATAAAGGCACAGGGCCCGTAGTCGATGGTCTCACCGGCGATGGACATATTGTCGGTATTCATCACCCCGTGAATAAACCCGAGCTGCATCCAGCGCGCGATCAACCGTGCCTGGCGCGTGATCACCGCCGCGAGCAAGGCCACGTAGGGCTGTTCCGCCGCGGCCACTTCCTGATAATTTCGCGCAATCACATAGTCCGCGAGCTTTTTCACGGCCTCGACATCCCCGCGCGCGGCGAAATACTCGAACGTCCCCACCCGTACAAAACTCGCGGACGCGCGCGTGATCACCCCGCCCGGCAAGGCGCGCTCGCGCGCCACCGCCTCGCCGGTGGCGACCGCGGCCAGCGCCCGCGTGGTCGGTACACCGAGCCGGGCCATCGCCTCGCTCACCAGGTATTCGCGCAGCACCGGCCCCAGCGCCGCGCGGCCGTCGCCGCCACGGGAATAGGCCGTGCGCCCGCTGCCCTTCAATTGCAGGTCAAAGCGGGCGCCGTTCGCCGTGCGGATTTCGCCGAGCCAGATCGCCCGCCCATCGCCAAGCTGTGGAACAAAGTTGCCGAATTGATGGCCCGCATACGCCATCGCCACCGGCACGGCCCCGGACGGCAGCGCGTTACCGGAAAACAGCTCCGCCAGTTCCGCCTCGCTGACATCCTCCACCAACATACCCAGTTCCCGGGCCAGCGCGTGATTGAACTGGATCATCGCCGGCTGTTTCACCGGCACGGGTTGCGCCTTGGCAAAGAAAGCTTCGCCCAGCTGGATGAATCGATTGTCAAAGGGAATGTGGATCACGTTTTATGTACCGGCAGCACCAAACCAGGTGACAGTGTAACCGAGCAAGAGAAAATTCCTCTCTGAACCGGTTTGTTCTCACCTTTTACGGGGCTTATTCACCAGCCTGCTGGTTTATGGAGGTTTGTTCCCGGTATGGGGTTCGGAAGCTGTGAACTCGCAAGCACCCCGGGTCGAATCTTCTTGATGAAATCTGCGTGCTTCATCAGCTCACGCGAGGGATGGCCCTTGTATCGGGGGAATATCAGACCGATGACTTTGCGATGGTGATGTCTTACCAGGCGTAATGATTCGGCAAGATCACTGTCGTTAGACACGACCACTGCACAATCGTATGCATTCAGCCAGGCATCATTCAGCAAGTGGACTGCAATATTGACGTCTGAACCCTTCTCCTCGGTTTTGAGGATTTCGACAATACGTTGGCCTTTAACAGGAGGTTTTGCCAGCGGTGCTTTAACAATATGCGAAAGAAAATGACCGTAATGAACTTTCAGCTCAGGAATATGGCGTTCGAGAGCTCGCAGATATGTTTCTTGCCGTTGCGGCTTGCCTTGATCAACGACGCCCGATACGCGAGCAGTAAAATATTTGATGAAATGATACGGTTGTGAGGTTCGAGGAGCTTTTGGCAAACGGCCTTGAGATCAAGCCATTTATGAGGCGTACCTTTAACCGCTCCGTAATACAGATTGAAGCCGTCAATGTAGACGATAGTGCGCATTCAGCTACCAGAAAAAAGCAGGGGGCTCCGAAGAGCCCCCGCGCCCTGGGCCGAAACCACAGGGGTAGTAGTCAATTGCATTATATGTGCAGCCCACGGATCGGTCAAACGGTTCTTTATTCATTTTTGGTAGCTTATAGTGAGATCCAGGTGAATTTCAAACCTGTTTTGTTCAGCCTTATATATCAGGGATGCCATGCGTAGCGATCAAAAATAAGCGGGTTAGCAGACAAAGACATCGAGCAAATCATACAGGTTCTCGGAGGTCGCCATGGCTGAGATCACGATCAAACTTGAAGGACCCGATCTTGCCTCGCGCAAGACCGCGGCTATCGAGCGACACAAGCTTCTTGGTCATGCCGCAGCCGGCAATAAAGTCGCGGTTGATCTAAGTAACGTGGTGTCGTTGTCCTACTCGTATGCCGATGAACTCATTGGTGTACTCGCTGCCGTCAAAGGCTGGGAGTGGCTGATAAAGAATGTCCAATTGAAAAACGCCAATGAACATGTCCTTCGTGTTGTCGCGGAAGCTGTTAACCGTCGACTTAAAGAAACCGGACAACCGGTGAAACGAAGCGCTTAGATTCTCTCTTCTCACACACAAAGCCCGCAATAGCGGGCTTTGTGTTCTATTCCCTCCTCAGCTCAGAGGAGACAACCTTCACTTTCGCCTTGACCTTACCGCCCGCCACCGCTTCCGCGGCCAGTGCCCGGGTCTTGAAAAACCTCGCCGCCCAAAGCCATTTGTCGAGGCGGAGTGTGCTGTCTTCGGTTTTGGTCACCACCCTTCCTGGCTTTCTCAACACTGCTGGTGATTCGGAGCGGCTTAATCGCTCCTGAGCCCGTCGATTCTGGAATGCTTTTTTAATTATTTCGACACTTTTTGTGAATCACTACTTTCAGGATAGATCTGATTGATAATTTCAGAAACGATCTGAAGAGTTATCAGTACTTGATTATGTAGGGTCTTGCTACCGTGAGCATAATGATTACGTAGCCAAGGTATCGTTTTTAAAAGTATCGCCAAGTATTCGTGATCGCGATCCACGTCTTTGATCTCTATTCTGGTTTCGTCAAACTCCATTTTTTCTAAACCTAGTCGCTCCATCTCGTCCATCTGTTCATATAGAGATCGCTGCCATGCTCGGACTCGTGTTTGGTTACGCCAGACCTCGAAATGCTCATTTTTCAGATATCCTTTCTTTACAGCATAGGATAAGAGAGCTTTTAAACCTGGCCCAAACTTGCGTTTCTTTTTTCCATCCGCGATTAATTCCGACTCAAAACGTTCTCGTAACGCAAACTCAAGGCATGTGTATGCGTGGTGTTGCGCCACAGGATAGAAGCGATAAACAAACCAAGCATAGAGATAGATATTTTTTGTTGTTTCGAACTGAACCCTAACATCTTCCGGCACCCCGCTATGAAGCTGAAGCTTCTCTACTCTACTGTGCTGATCTTCAATCGCTATCCAGCCACGTGAATCTTGTTTGCAAACATTATCAGGGGAGCGGAGAAAATCTGGATGATCCACCATGAGTATGCTCTAACGACGTAAATCCGAAAGCGGCGGCCAATTCTTTGCGCCTTCTTTATAGTGCCAAAATGCCCAGCCATTCGCCGCGCGCTTGATGACACGTTTAGCAGCGGCTGAAGGAGAATCATACAAACGTCCTTTGAAACTGATGTAGCCGTCCTTACGAAGCGATGCGCGGTAAGTCTTGCCCTTGTAGTGCCCTTTTAGTGGCAGGCGCCGCTCGACGAGTCCAACTAATACAAGCGTACCGGTCGCATCTGCTGTTTTAGTCCGACGACGTTGTCGTGCAGCGTGACCACCCAATATCGTGGCCCGCCTATCTGCATCTGTGGCGCTCATTGCGCGACGCAGCCGACGGTAAAGATTGGCAGGCCCACCGAACCCACCCTTTACGCGGTTCCCGCTCGGCTTAGCAATACGGAGAAGTAAGGATTCTAATTGTTTCACATGCTCATCGCGCTGAGTGATGTATACGCTAAACCTGTCCCAAAGACCCGCGTGCCGATCACGTAAGTGATGCTTGATCCGCCCCATTAGATTAGAAGCGAGACCCACATAATACAGCCGGTCTTGTTTGTAGAGCGCGTAGACACCTGCACGACGGCGAATCAACTCAGAAACAATCTCCGGATATGCGTCCAGCACACGCCATGAGATACGCTCCAGGAATCCTAGAAGGAGACGATCATTTTTCTTGGTCATAGTTACCCCTTATGTTTTAAGCTACGAGCTGATTCAATGGTGTCTTATCTCATTGGTTCCCGTTTGTCATATT
>JACQDX010000027.1 GCA_016200895.1 Burkholderiales bacterium | reverse complement strand
GGATCCAATTGCCTTTGACTACAAGCCCAGTCGCTTCACTGTGCTCGACAACGGTCACACCATACAAGTGAATATCGGGGCCGGTAACTATATCAATGTGCTGGGCCATAATTATGAACTGGTGCAATTCCACTTCCATAAACCATCCGAAGAACGCGTGAATGGCAAGAGTTTTGAAATGGTTGCCCATCTCGTACATAAAGATGCCGATGGCAAACTGGCGGTTGTCGCTGTGTTGATAGAGCGCGGCAAATCGCATAGCCTGGTGCAGCATGTCTGGAATAATCTGCCGTTGGAAAAGAATGATCCGGTGCAGGCATTGACAACCATGGACATCAACGACATCCTGCCCGTCAAGCGTGATTACTATACTTATATGGGATCGTTGACGACACCACCTTGCAGCGAAGGTGTGTTGTGGCTGGTCATGAAAGAGCCGGTAGAAATCTCACCAGACCAGTTGACGATATTCAGTCGTCTGTATCCCATGAATGCACGGCCCATACAAAAGAACTCTGGTCGTCTGATCAAGGAATCAAATTAAGCGGTATTCAATATCTATTATGTCACGAGGTCGGCCAGTCCGGCCTCAGTTCCTTGCGCACTACCAGTTTTAAGCCTGACCATATATCGCTGACAGCGCAAACCTTGATGTCGACGTAACCCATCGGTAGTGCAACTTCTCTTATCGTATCTTCAGTGATGTCGGTCGGCACTCTCGATGCTTTCTTGGGCCAGGATACCCAGATTGCGGCATCACTTCTCAAGTTGCTTTTACAGGCCAGCAATTCTTTGACGAGGACAGCTTTCTTGTCGGTGAACAGATGAACGATATCTGTCGCAGGCGTAGTCTTCTTGTCAAATACCACAGCAGTTGGCAAGTCGGCCAGTAAATCCAGATAGTTTTCAGGCGCATGTCTGGCGCAAACATGACTGTCTGCTCGTATCCCCAGTTTCTTTGCCAGTGGTGTGCCTGAATATCCAGTAGATGTAAGGTTCATCGCAAACAAAAATTAAAAAACAGCATCCTTTCAGATACTGCTTAACATCAATCAGATTAGCTTGAGCCGTATTTACTTATAGATGCCACAGCCAACAACAACATCATCAGATTTCTCAAAATAGGTAGATTTCAATTCTATTGCCTTGGTAGTCGGATTTGGCCATTTGTAATCTATCCAGCCTTTCCCTTTGCTCTTCGCGGTTGCCAGGAGTTCTTCAATAAAGGCCTTGTTGTCGACATCCTTTAGTGTACTGAGATTTTTTCCGAGGAGCTTGGGATTGGCACCATGTGCCAGAGTTTTTCCACTCATGTCGAGTACAAAAATATACAAGTCACGGTCATTGAAACTGCCCTTGGGATTATTAAATTCAGGATAGGCTGCATCTGCTCCCTTGGATTTGATATAGGCAATGGCTTTTTTTACCATGGCCTCAGCTTCTTGTGCCGTACCATGGTCTGCAGCGAATACGTTCTGGCTGACAAAAATGCTGAATAAAGTCAGTGTCAGGAATTTAATGAAACTACGCATGATAAGTCTCCTTTATTGTGGGATACCAAATTCCAGTATCATCAAACTCCTGGAATCTGATATCTCACAACATACAACTATCTGCGCGTCATTACTACCTATCTTGCATGCAAGTAACAAAAATTAGCTTTGCTTATGTGAGTTTATAAGGCAGTTCACGCCAGCGTTTGCCGCCAGCTCTCGCGATGGCATTCGCAAATGCTGGTGCCAGTGCTGGCAAGCCAGGCTCACCCATTCCAGTAGGGGCATCTGCACTAGGGACGATATGCACGGCAATTTGTGGCATATCGGTAATGCGCGGCACGACAAAGTCACTGAAGTTGCTTTGCTCAACCACACCATCCTTGAGGGTGATGGCTGCACCTGGCAGGCACATGGACAAGCCCATCAGAGCCGCGCCTTGTACCTGGGCTTCTACACTCTTGGGATTGACGGCAAGATTGCAGTGCACTCCCGCAGTGACCTTGTGCAGCTTGGGCTGTCCATTTTTCATGGAAGCTTCAACAACATATGCGACGACAGACGAAAATGATTCATGTACAGCCACACCATAGGCACGGCCAGCGGGCAATTTCTTCTTGCCATAACCAGATTTTTCTACCGCCAGTTGCAATGCCGCTTTGTGCCTTGGATGTTTGTCACCCATGAGTTTCAAGCGGTAAGCCACTGGGTCTTGCTTGGTGGTCTGGGCAATTTCATCGATCAGGGTTTCCATGACAAAAGCGGTGTGGGTAGAACCTACACTGCGCCACCACAAGACCGGGACATTGATCCTGGGATGATGGACAGACAGGCGCATCGGCATTACATACGGCTCTTTCATACCTTCCACTGCTGTAATGTCCACGCCATCCTTGACCATCATGGATTCGAAAGGTGTGCCACCGACGATGGACTGACCAACGATGACATGATCCCAACCCAGGATATTGCCCTGGGCATCAAAGCCTATCTCAGCCTTGTGCAAATGCATGGGGCGATAATAGCCGCCCTTGACATCGTCCTCACGGCTCCACAGCGTGCGTATTGGCGCATCCAGCCCTGCTGTTTGCGCCGCCTTGGCGACATTGCAGGCTTCCACCACATATCACTGGTCGCAATTGCACGACGGCCAAAGCCACCACCTGCATATTGTGTATGCACTGCGATATTTTCCGGCTTCAAACCCAGGGTCTTGGAAGCAGCAAAGCCATCGAGGCCAGGCATTTGTGTACCCATCCACAATTCTGCCTTGTCGCCCTTGATGGCAACCGTGCAATTCAGCGGCTCCATCGGCGTATGGGCAAGATAGGGGAAAACAAATTCAGCATTCAGCTTATGTGGTGCTGTCGCTATTTTTGAGACGTCATCATTAAATTTCAGGGCACCTTGCTTCTTGGCTAATTCTTTATAGCTGGCCAGCATTTTGGCGGAATCAACTTTTTCCACACCATCAGTATCCCATTCCAGCTTCAGTACATCACGGGCCTGTTTGGCTGGCCAATAGCCGGTCGCGATAATCGCCACGCCCTCGCCACCACGGTCTGTTGGCACGCGCAAGACTGCCTTGACGCCCTTGATGGCCTTGGCGGCAGTGTCGTCAATAGTCTTGACCTTGGCACCAAATACCGGTGGCCGTGCGACTACCGCAGTCAGCATGCCGGGCAGGTGGGTATCGATGCCAAAATCCTGCGTGCCTGTGGATTTTGCTTTTGCGTCCAGGCGACCTGTGGGTTTGCCTATCAGGCGGAAGTTTTTTGGGTCTTTCAGCGTGATTTTTTCTGGTACAGGCAATTTCATGGCAGCATCTGCCAGCTCGCCATAGCCCAGCTTCTTGCCACCGGGGCCGATGACATTGCCATTCTCGGTGCGCAGGCTTGCAGGATCAACTTGCCACTGGTTGGCTGCTGCCTGTACCAGCATGGCACGGGTACGGGCACCAAGTTCACGGTACTGGGTATAGGAATGAGCGATGGAGTTCGAGCCACCCGTCAAATGCATGCCAAATGCGGGGTCGACATAGGCAGGGTGGTTATTACCATTCGCGCTTTGGACCTTGGACCAGTCGGCATCCAGTTCTTCCGCCAATATCATGGGGAGGCTGGTTTGTACACCCTGGCCAAATTCCAGACGGTTGAAGGTCACAGTGACCGTGCCATCCTTGGCGATCTGCACGAAAGCACCTGGCTGTTCAGTAGGCTTCAGGTCAGCGGGTGCTTTGGCAGCGGCATCCTGCGCGGTTGCCAGCATGGGGTAGCAACCAAGGGCAAAGCCGCTGGCTGTTGCCATCTTCAAAAAGCTGCGGCGGCTCAGGCCAGCAGAGCTGGTTTCTGGCGTGGCGGATTGCAAGAGAGCTTGCAAATGGCGTGGCATCTCATCCAGGCGGGCTTCAAAATGCATGGTTATTCTCCTCAGGCCAAAGTGGACGCAGCATCATGGATGGCAGCACGGATGCGCACATAGGTACCACATCGGCAGATATTGCCTGCCATGGCACTGTCAATATCAGCATCGCTAGGTTTCTTATTGGTTTTCAGCAAGGCTGCGGCACTCATGATTTGTCCGCTTTGGCAGTAACCGCATTGGGCGACGTCATGCTTGATCCAGGCGGCCTGTACTGCCTTGCCGACCTTGTCCTGGTTCATGGCTTCTATGGTGGTGATTTTTTGCCCAGCGACCGAAGATATTGGTGTGATGCAAGAGCGTATCGCCTGGCCATTCAGGTGCACGGTACAGGCACCGCACAATGCTGCACCGCAGCCAAACTTGGTGCCGGTCAGGCCGAGGGAGTCACGCAGGGCCCATAGCACGGGCGTGGAAGGGTCAACATCAACCTGATGATCTTTGCTATTGATATTCAGTGCAGTCATGAAACGGTTCTCCATCCGGTGAGGTGGTTGCAGGGGCGGAACAGGAAAAAAGCGGGGAAAACAGGGTGGAGAAGTCTGCAGGCAGGCTTGTCCATATTTGGTTTACTTAGCTACTATAGAATATTTTTGAGATGTTGGTGCAAGACAAACAAAAACCACGGAAAAGCGGTGTTCTCTGTGGTTTTATTTCACTCATTGAGTACCGTGATTAAGCGGACGTTTTGTTAGGACTTACGGAAAAATTGTCCCAGCAAGGCTAAGGCTTTTAGGAAACATCCCTTGCAAGGGATGTTCGTTTCGTCGGCAGACAACATGTTGTCTGAAGCCCCGACTACACCGCAGCGACGAAGACAGTACCTTAGTACCGATTCTTGTAACTGCGGGAGCTGCAACGCATCTGGGGCGGTTTTGCGTAAATCCTATTTACTCGTATTTGCGGACATCGTCGATGACCTTGCCATCATTGGCCAGGCTACCTGCAGTAACAAACTGCACGTCACCACGCAATTTGGTCACATCGCGCAAGCTATCGACAATCGCGGCTAGCAGGGCAGCGTTGTTAGCACCAGCAGCCGCAGTTTCACAATGCAGGCTCATGACATCATTTGCCATTTCACCAGTCACCACCAATCTGGCCTTGATGATTTCAGGATGGCGCTTGACCACTTCAGCAACTTGTGAAGGATGGACAAACATGCCCTTGACCTTGGTCGTTTGATCAGCCCGCCCCATCCAGCCCTTGATGCGCTGGTTGGTGCGGCCGCAGGGTGAAATGTCTGGCAGTATCGCTGACATATCACCTGTACCAAAACGTATCAAGGGGTAATCGGGATTGAAAGAAGTGATGACGACCTCACCGACTTCGCCTTCCGCCACCAGATCACCCGTGCCAGGGCGCACGATTTCGAGTATCAAGTCTTCATCCAGTATCATGCCGGGATTGACCTGGCCATTGGTCATGCTTTCATAGGCGATATTGCCGATGTCGGCAGAAGCGTAGATTTGTAATACGTGTGCCACACCATGTTCCTGCAGCCATTTGCGCAAGGACGGTGGCAGGGCTTCGGCCCCGACAATGGCGCGCTGCACGCTGGAAATATCTGCGCCCATGTCCAGCGCTTTTTCCAGGATGATTTTCAAGAAACTTGGCGTTCCTATATAGGCATCAGGCCGCAATTCAGCCATGGCTTGTACCTGCATTTCAGTCTGGCCTATGCCAGCCGGGATAACGGCGCAACCCAGACGGGCAGCGGCGCTTTCCACCATGAAGGCGGCAGGTGTGAAATGATAAGAAAAGCAGTTTTGCAAGAGATGACCAGCACGCAAGCCAACTGCATGCATGGGGCGGCCAAAGCGCCACCAGTCCTGGCCTCGGCCCTCTGGGTCAAAGATGGGGCCGGGTGACATGAAGATATGCCCCATCTGCCGCACTGGAGTGGTATTCAGCCCCCCAAAAGGTGGCAGGACTTTTTGTAGATCCTTGAGGTCGGATTTGCGGGTGACAGGCAATTGTGCCAACGTACTGCGGCTCTTGATATCATGCGCATCCACGCCCTGCAATATCTTGCCCCAGCCTTCTGCAGTCTGGGCGTGAGCAATTAATTGCGGTAGCTTGTTCACCAGCGCTTGTTCGCGGCTTTGTGGATTGCGGGTTTCCAGGGCGTCCAGATAGTCACTCATGAGCATGCTCTATAGTGGTTGATTTATTTTTTGTTGCATTTTTTTAAGACTTTTTTTGAACCTGTTCACGATCTGTAGCGAGCGAGCGTCAGCGGGGTCTGGGTAACAAAATCGCAGCGGAAAAAGCGGAATGTACTTAAGTACATGAGCATTTTGAGCAGCGCATGAGCCCCAAATTATTTCCAATTGCGCTCGTGCTTAAGATCGTAAGCAGGTTCTCATGCCAGCCAGCGTTTGCGCCTGCGATAAAACTTCATATCCTTGAAGCTCTTGCGGCCTGCTCCTGAGACACCAAGATAAAATTCCTTGACGTCTTCATTGCTGCTGAGGTCTTTTGCCTCGCCTTCCATGACGACCCTGCCGTTTTCCAGGATGTAGCCAAAGTCGGCATAGCGCAGGGCGACATTGGTGTTTTGTTCGGCCAGCAGGAACGACACTTTTTCTTGCATATTCAGGCTTTTGACGATTTCGAAAATCTCTTCCACCAGTTGTGGTGCGATGCCCATCGATGGTTCATCGAGCAAGATCATCGACGGCTTGGCCATCAAGGCCCGACCTATCGCGCACATTTGCTGCTCACCACCCGAGGTATAGCCTGCCTGTGAATTACGACGCTCACGCAGGCGCGGGAAGTAGTGATACACCTTCTCCAGTTCAGCCTTGAGTTCACTGCGCGACAGGCTGCGCGTGTAGGCACCCGTTAACAGGTTTTCTTCTACCGTCAAGTGAGCAAAACAATGGCGGCCTTCCATAAC
Organism: Burkholderiales bacterium; assembly: GCA_016200895.1. Taxonomy (GTDB): domain Bacteria; phylum Pseudomonadota; class Gammaproteobacteria; order Burkholderiales; family Burkholderiaceae_D; genus Undibacterium. The sequence goes on along the minus strand of JACQDX010000027.1, from coordinate 55,308 downwards.
TTGTGACAGGCCACGCTTGACCAGTTCATTTGGCGTCAGATGATCTACGCGTTGACCACGAAAAGTAATATCACCCTTGGTGATATCGCCGCGCTCGTTTCTCAGCAGCGTCGATATCGCCTTCAGCGTGGTTGATTTACCCGCCCCATTGGCACCCAGCAAGGCAACGATTTTTCCTTGCGGTACTTGCAGGGAAATGCCTTTCAACACCAGGATCACATGATCGTAGATGACTTCGATATTGTTGACACTGAGATAGGCGATATCGGTCGCTGCCGCTGCCGTTTCTGCCGTGATGCTATGAACGCTCATGATCTTGATCTGCAATGATTTGTACGAAGGGAGCGGAGGCACAGCCTGGCCTCCGCTAGTTACTGCTTACCGCTTACTTCAAACAGGCAGGCGTGATTTTTTTCTCAGCCGCATATTTGTTGGAAGACTCTTCCAGCATGGCGCGTGTCAGAGCTTTGTCACCAGTGACCCAGTTAGGCGTGATAGCTTTCCATTTATCGCCTGTCCATTGCTGTACCTTGACAGCGCCAGAACCCTCATGATCTTCACAAGAAGTTTTCACAGGCGGGAACATGCCCATCGCGCCCAAAGCTTTTTGGCGGGCTTCATCCACGTTCAGGTTTTCAAAACCCCAGCGGATTTGCTCAGACGTCATGAGCTTGCCCTTGCCAAATTTTTCCTGCGCTTTCAGGATGGCTTCTGTCCACAAGATGGCGGCAGTTACACCACGCATGTGGTACACAGAACCGACACGGGTTTTATCACCCAGGTTACCCTTGCCAACTGCATAGACCTTGCTGCGTATTTCATCCAGCACAGGGTAATTTCCTGGTGTATTGAAGGTCATCGCGGTATAGCCTTTTGCTGCATCACCAGCCGGGATCGCATCTTCCTCTGAACCTGCCCACCAGACGCCTAGCATTTTTTCGCGTGAATAACCATTGCGTTGTGCAGTCTTGATGGCCACCGCATTCATGACGCCCCAGCCCCACAGAATCACGTAATCAGGATTGGCCTGGCGGATTTGCAGCCATTGCGATTGCTGTTCATTACCAGGATGGGCAACCGGGATCTTGATGAGCTCGAACCCGTATTGTTTGGCTTGTGCTTCCAGTACCGGGATAGGTTCTTTACCAAAGGCAGAATCATGGTAAAGGTGGACAATTTTCTTACCCTTGAGTTTGTCCAGACCACCGGATTTATCGCCCAGGTATTTAGTCATGGCCGCAGCCTGGTTCCAATAACTGGTGATCAGTGGGAATACATACGGGAAAACTTTGCCATTGGCTGCATCAGAACGGCCATAACCCAGCGTAGTCAAAGGGATCTTGTCTTCAGCAACACGGTCCAGGATGCCGTAGGCAATACCGGTAGACAGTGGTTCTACCAGTGATGCACCACCCTGGGTTTTTTTCAGACGCTCATAGCATTCGACACCGCGCGAGGCATTGTATTCAGTCTCACATTCTTCCCATGAAATCTTGACGCCATTCAAACCACCCTTGGCATTGACCAGATTGAAATAATCGATGGCACCGCCGTAAAAGCCTGAGCCGCCAGCCGCATACGGGCCAACGCGATACGACAGGATGGGAATGAATTGATCATTCGCCTGGGCCGCATTGACAGCACCCAGGATTGCCGATGCCATCAGCAGGGATTTAAGCAGTTTCATATTGTCTCCTTGTGGTTTTGGATGGATATTGCCTGATGCTTTTCTAGCTCTTTGTACAAATTTTCTGCAAAGCTGAAGCATCTTTATTATGAACTCTCTTTTACTGTTGGTACTAATCTTGTTATTGCCACTCAATGCGGGAAAGGCCAGAGCCGTAATTTTTCCTTGGTGATTTGCCACAACCTCGCCAGACCATGCGGTTCTACAATCAGGAAGAAAATGATCAGTGCGCCAAATACCATGAGTTCCAGGTTCGATGCCACGTTGGTAGGCAAAGACAAACCGTGTGCAATCAGGTTCAGTACTATGGGCAGCAGGATGATAAAGGCCGAACCCAAAAAAGAACCGAGTATGGAACCTACACCACCAATGATGATCATGAACAGGATGCGGAAAGACAGGTCCAGGTTATAGGCCTCTGGCTCGACCGTACCCAGATAGGCATAGGCATACAGGGCACCGGCGATGCCGCAATAAAACGAAGATACTGCAAAGGCCAGTAATTTAGTGCGCATGAGGCGAAAACCAATGACTTCTGCCGCCACGTCCATGTCGCGCACCGCCATCCATGAACGGCCTACATTCGATCTCACCATATTCTTAGCCAGCATGGCCATGACGCAGACGACCGTCAGGGTCAGCAGGTATTTTTTAACCGGGGTATTGATGCTCATGCCCATGATCACCATTTCCTGTGCCGTGATGACGCCGGAAGAACTGTAATTGGTAAACCACTGTATCTTGGTCAGGCACCAGACCACAAAGAATTGCGTTGCCAGTGTCGCTGCCGCCAGGTAAAAACCGCGTATGCGTAGTGATGGCAAACCAAAGGCGATACCCACCATCGCTGCTGACAAACCACCAAGTACAAAAGCCAGCAAGACAGGTATGCCGGGTATGCGCAAGACAAAATTATAAGAAGCAAAGGCACCTACGGCCATGAAGGCTGCTGAACCCAGTGACAATTGCCCGGCATAGCCTGTCAGGATATTCAAGCCCAGTGCCGCCAGAGAAAAAATCAGGAAGGGGATGAAAATCGCAGAAAATGCATAATCGGTTGCCAGCCCCGGTACGGCAACAAATGCCGCGATCAGGACGATGGCAATACCGATACGGTCTTGCCGTATCGGGAATATCTGGTTATCTGCCTGATAGCTTGTTTTAAACTGACCTGCTTCACGGTAGAACATGGTGTTCCTCTATTCTGCTAATTACGTTTGATTATTGGGACTTACGCAAAACCGCCCCAGCTGCGTTGCAGCTCCTAGCCGTACTAAAGTACTGTCTTCGTCGCTACGCCTTGCTGAGACAATTTTGCGTAAGTCCTTATTGGGCTGAACTGCGGGATATCAAATCCTGCGTATGATTTTTTCACCAAACAAACCTTCAGGCCTGACCAGCAGGAACAGTAATGCCAGAACATACGGGAACCAGCCCTCTATGCCACCACCCACCAGTGGACCTATATACACTTCCGCCAGTTTTTCAGATGCACCGATGATGAGGCCACCGACTATCGCGCCGGGGACGGACGTGAAGCCGCCCAGTATCAATACCGGCAAGGCTTTCAGGGCAACAAAGGTCAGCGCAAACTGCACACCATTACGCGCACCCCACAGCAGGCCAGCAACCAGGGCGACAAAACCGGCAACTGCCCAGACTATGCCCCAGATCTGTTGCAGCGGAATACCAACCGCCAGCGCCGCCTGGTGATCATCTGCCACCGCACGCAGCGCGCGGCCTATCTTGGTTTTTGAAAACAGCAGGGCCAGACCGGTTACCAGCAGGGCGCAAATCAAGGCAGCGATGACATCGAATTGCGACACCAGGATATTGAATTTTTCCATGAAATATTCTATGGGCACATCGTCGATAGGCAACGTCAGTTTGTGCGGTTGCGAACCCCACAGCAATTGCGCCAGGCCCTCGATAAAGAAGGTCAGACCTATGGTCGCCATGAACAGGGTAATCTCAGGCTGGTTGACCAGTGGGCGCAATACTACCCGTTCGATTGCCAGACCCAGCGCCACCATCACCAGCATGGTCAGCGGTATCGCCAGCCACAATGACATTTCAAATTTCTCGGTCAGGCCTACGCAGGTCAGGGCTGCAAAAAATACCATCGCACCCTGCGCAAAATTGAAGACGCCGGAGGCTTTGTAGATCAGCACAAAACCCAACGCCACCAGCGCATACATGACACCGGACAGCAAGCCGCCGATAAATACTTCAAAGAAAAAACTAATATTCATTTCTAGCTCTCAGCTTACGTTAAGCAAACACTGAAGACCTTTCACCACAGAGGCACAGAGACACAGAGAAAGTCATGAGAAAAGAAAGCGGTTTTCCTCTTGTTTTTCCTCTGTGTCACCGTGTCTCTGTGTTGAGTGGTCTTAAGATTTTTCATTAATGCGCGACACCAAGGTAAGCATTAATCACTTCCTGATTCGCCAGCACCTCGGCAGGTGTGCCGTCACCGATTTTCTTGCCATAGTCGAGTACGACCACGCGGTCAGAGATATCCATGACTACGCCCATATCATGTTCGATCAGAACTATCGTGGTACCCAGCTGATCATTGACATCGAGGATGAAGCGGCTCATGTCCTGTTTTTCTTCTACGTTCATGCCAGCCATGGGTTCATCCAGCAATAAAATCTCAGGCTCGGCTGCCAGTGCCCGGCCCAGCTCCACGCGCTTTTGCAAACCATAAGAAAGACGGCCTACCGGTATCTTGCGTATATGCTGGATTTCCAGGAAGTCGATAATTTCTTCTACTTTTTCGCGATGGGCGATTTCTTCTTTTTGAGCAGGGCCCCAATACAAAGCCTGCATGAGGAAATTGCTTTTCATTTTCAGGTTACGGCCCGTCATGATGTTATCAAGCACGCTCATGCCTTTGAACAAAGCGATGTTCTGGAAGGTACGGGCGATACCGCTTTTTGCCGCCGCATAGGTATTCATGTCCTTGCGGTGCTGGCCGCGATAAGTGATGTCACCTTGTTGTGGGCGATATACACCATTGATGACATTGAGCATCGAACTTTTGCCAGCACCGTTGGGACCTATGATGGCGCGTATTTCATGTTCCCTGACGTTGAAGGAAATATTGGTCAGGGCTTTGACACCCCCAAAAGCGAGCGAGATGTTTTGCAAGTCCAGGATGACTTCACCGATTTTTCTGTTATCTGCCATTTATATATTCCTTACGCAGCCAGCTTTTGGGCAGAAAATGTTTTGACATCGCTGATATGCAAATCGGCACTGACTGTTCCCTGACGACCATCCTCAAACTTGACCAGGGTTTCTATGAATTGCGAACGCTTGTCTGAATACAGGGCGTCTATCAGCACTGCGTATTTCTCGGCAATGAATTTGCGCCTGACCTTGCGGGTGCGGGTCAGCTCATCGTCATCGGGATCGAGTTCTTTGTGCAACACCAGGAAGCGGTGTATCTGCGTGCCTGCCATCAAGTCTTCACTGGCAAGGTCTGCATTGACTTTTTCTATGCACGACAATATCAGTTGATAAGTTTCGGCCTTGGCAGCCAGATCGGTGTAGCCAGAATAAGCAATGCCCCGTCTTTCTGACCAGTTGCCGACGGCTTCCATATCGATATTGATGAAGGCACATACCATATCTCGTTCATGGCCGAAGGCCACGGCTTCCTTGATGAAGGGGAAGAACTTGAGTTTATTTTCTATGTAATTAGGTGCGAAGATATCGCCCTGCTTCATCTTACCGACATCGGCTGCGCGGTCTATGATTTTGAGGTGACCATCCTGGTCAAAGATGCCAGCGTCACCGGTGTGAAAGTAACCCTGCTCATCCATGACTTCTGCTGTCGCATCGGGCCGCTTGTAGTAACCCGTCAGCATCGCATCTGACCTGACCAGTACTTCACCATTTGCTGCGAGCTTGACTTCAACGCCGGGTGCAGCCGCGCCTACGCTGTCAAACTTGATCTTGCCATCCGGCTGCAGGCAGACATAGGCGCAGGTTTCGGTAGAACCATACAATTGCTTGAGATTGACACCGATGGAGCGATAGAAGCGGAACAGGTCAGGGCCGATAGCGGCACCAGCCGTGTAGGCGACGCGAACTCGTGACAGACCCAGTACATTTTTCAATGGACCATAAATCAGCAGATTGCCGAGTGCATATTGCAATCTGTCCATACCGCTGACGGCTTTACCGTCGAGGATGTCAGAACCAACACGGCGTGCCAGGTCCATGAAGTGGGCAAACAGTTTGCGTTTGATGCTGCCCGCATCTTCCATGCGTATCATGACCGTGGTCAGCATGTTTTCAAAAACGCGCGGCGGGGCGAAATAATACGTGGGACCAACTTCACGCAAATCCGTCAGGACGGTTTCACTGGATTCGGGGCAATTTACAGTAAACCCAGCAGCCATGGCCTGGGCGAAAGAAAATAAATGGTCCCCTACCCAGGCCATGGGCAGGTAGGACAGGATATCTTCGTCTGCAGTGAGCTGGTCAAATTCCATGCCGCCCATTGCCGCTGTCATGAAAGAGCGGTGGGATTGACATACGCCCTTGGGTTTGCCCGTGGTGCCTGAGGTGTACAGCATGACAGCTGTGTCATCGGGCTGGCCAAGTTCCACTTCTTTCATGAAAAACTCAGGATGGGCGATATCGAAAGCGCGCCCCAGTTCTTGCAGCGCGGCATAGGAAGTCAGTTCAGACTGGTGATAATGGCGCATGCCACGGTCATCATCAAAGGCGATATGTTGTATACCTGCATACTGTTGCTTGATCTCCAGCAGCTTATCAACTTGTTCCTGATCTTCGACGATAGCGAAGACGATTTCGGCATTTTCCAGCACATAGGCCATGTCGGCAGCCGGTGCATCTTGATATAAAGGTACGGGTATGCCACCCAGGCATTGTGCTGCAGCCATGGCCCAATACAGCCGTGGGCGGTTGTCGCCTATGATGGCGAGGTTCATGCCACGTTTAAAACCCTGTGCAGCCAGGCCGCAGGCAAGGGCGCGCACTTCTGCGTTGACTTGCTGCCAGTTCCAGGTCTGCCAGATACCCAGGTCTTTTTCACGGAAAGCCGGATGTTGTGGCCGTGTTTTCCCGTGCTGCAATAACAACCGGGGAAAAGTCGAATTCGCTGCTTCTTTTTGATTCATGTCTCCACCAGCCTATTGTTTTTGGGCTTACTTCATGTGAGTGTCCTGATACGCCCTTACTGCTTGTTTACCATGCTTGTGCAGAGGGACTTTTACGGTAGGTATTGTAGTGGCAAGATTTAATGAATCGCCTTTGAGTGTCTACAGTCTTCGCTGTAGTGGGCAACTCGCTTACAATGTCTCCGTAATTCTTTTTGTTGATGGGATAGTAGACCCTTCATGCGCCGGTGGTTGTCATTCGACCGACAATCTGAAAATTTGAATCAATTATCTGTGGTGCGTTGCACAAATATGACAAAAAAAATCAGCGACCCTAAAGAACGGTTTGCCAAGTCCTTGTGGGCCAGCATGCTGTCGCCAGAACACATGCAAAAAGTGGAAGAAGAAGTCGTTGAGCGCTTCGTTCCTGCCGGTGGCTATGTCTGCCGCAAGGGCGATCCGGTGGAGCACTGGATGGGGGTGATTGAAGGTTTCCTGAAGATGAGCAGTATTTCGCCAGATGGCAAGACCGTGACTTTCAGTTGCATGCTGGCGGGTGGCTGGTTTGGTGAGGGCTCGCTGTTGAAGACTGAGCTGCGCCGTTATGATGTGGTGGCATTGCGCGACACCCGCGTTGCCTATATGCCGCGTACTACTTTTACACACTTGCTGGATAACAGCATCCCGTTTAACCGCTTTCTCCTGCATCAGTTGAATGAGCGCCTGGGCCTGTTTATATCCCTGGTTGAATATGACCGCATGCTTGATCCTGACACCCGTGTCGCCCGTTGTCTGGCAGCCATGTTCCACCCGTATTTGAATCCCGGTTTGAAAGCTGGCAGCAGCATGCAAATCCAGATATCGCAAGAAGAAATCGGTTATATCTCCAGCGTCTCGCGCCAGCGGGCCAACCAGGCGCTGCAACTGCTGGAAAAGAAAAATCTGCTAAGTGTGGATTATGGTGGCATCACCATACTTGATCTTGAAGGCCTGCGCCGCTTCCCGGAAGAATGAAGCATGAAAACCCTGAATATCATCGGTGCCGGTAAAGTCGGCAAGGTACTGGCCAAAAATTTCCGGCGCCAGCAGGTGTTTGTCATACAACAGGTCTTGAACCGCACATTGACCAGTGCCAGCGATGCCGTGGCTTGGCTGGGGGCAGGGCAGGCTGTCGATGCAATCTCACAATTACAGCCAGCTGATGTCATCATGCTGAGCGTCAGTGATGACCAGATCGCCAGCGTCTGCAGGCAACTGGCTGATGCCGGTTTGCTGAAGGCTGGCAGTGTTATTTTCCATTGCAGCGGTGCCAAGGCATCGACGGAGTTGCAGTCCGCCAGACTGGCAGGCGCGGCTGTCGCCAGTGTCCACCCTGTGCGCAGTTTTGCCGATGTTGATATGCTGGCAGAACAATTTTCTGGCACCATTTGCAGCCTGGAAGGCGATGAGACTGCACTCGCCCTTTTAGTCCCTGCCCTGCAGGCGACAGGTGCAGAAACCGTGATCATCAATGCAGACAATAAATTGCTGTATCACGCAGGTTCTGTGTTTGCCAGCAATTATCTGGTGACCCTGATGGAGGTGGCCTTGCGCACCTATCAGGCGGCAGGCATACCAGCAGATGTGGCGCAAAAGATGGCTGCGCCATTGGCAAGGAAAACACTGGAAAATGTCTTCAACCTGGGCACGCAGGCTGCGCTGACTGGTCCTATTGCGCGTGGCGACATGCAGACAGTCGCTTTACAGCAAAGCAGGCTCAACGACTGGGATCAACTGGCGGGGGACTTGTATCAGGCATTTACGCAGCCAACCATAGACTTGGCTGCAGCAGCACGCATTTCTAGCGGACCGTAATAGTGAAGCGTAAGTGAAGGACATGTCCCCGGCGTACCAGGGCTATCGCGCGCATTTGCAACGCAGCCATGGTTGGCGCGCGCATGGCAGGCACTTCGCTTTTCACTGTTACAGTCTACTAACCCTCATTCAGAGAAGTAAACACTGTTACGGCCATTTTCCTTGGCCTGGTACATAGCCAGGTCGGCACGTTCAAAGACGCTGGCTTCGCTCTCCTTATCTTTGCATTCAGCGACACCCATACTGACTGTAATTGACAGTCGGGTGCGTGTCAGGTCGGTGGTGCGTGAGAAATCATTGTTAGCAATGGTATTGCGCAGGTTCTCGGCAATTGAAGTGGCTTTTTCCAGTGTGCAGTTTTTCAGTAAGATCAAAAATTCTTCACCACCCCAGCGGCAAATGATGTCGCTTTCACGCAGCGAGCGCTTGGATATCTGGGATATTTCCTTGAGCACATGGTCACCCACCAGATGACCTTGCTTGTCATTCACTTTCTTGAAGAAATCAATATCCAGCAAGACCACGCACATAGGTTGGCGCGAACGTTCACTGTCGAGCAGGGCTTGCTGGAAGACGAAATCAAAAGCCTGGCGGTTCAGCAAATTGGTCAGGGTGTCGGTAGAGGCTGATTTTTCAAGGCGCTTTTGATAGCGTCTGACTGTCAGCAATAAAATCACCATGATGACCAGTGTGATGCCAGCGCTGATGGCGATGTTGATGAGGAAGATATTCTGCAGGGGTTTGATTTCCCCGCCCATTTCCTGTTCCACCAGCAAATGCCAACCCAGCTCGGGGATGAAGCGTGCATTAACGAGTATGGTTTCATTCTCGCTCTTGTATTCCAGATGCTGGGATTCACTCTTGCGATTCGCCAGGATTGTCTGTGCCAGGCTGCTCAGTCCTGGCATATTGCTCAGATTGCTGCGTATCTTTTTCATATTATTGCCAGCCAGGGCAATATTGCCCTTCTGGTCGACGAAAAAGATATTCCTGCGAAAGCGGGTCTGATAACTGTCTATCAGGTTTTTCATGGTATCGAGCGTCATGCCTATGCCGGTGACGCCGATGAATTTTCCTGAGTAATCAAGGATGCGGTAATTAATGAAGATGGTCATGGTGTCGCGATTGGCCATGTCGGCATCGACATTGGTTTCATATTCGCTTTTCAAGCCACGTACCCGGAAGAACCATTGATCGCGTGGCTCGGTATCGCTGATGGTTTTCAGGACGCCGTCGGCATGATAATAATTGCGGCTTTGGTCCGACACCAGGAAGCTGGAAATCGCATGGTTTTTTTGTTTGATTTCTTTCAGGTACTTAACGATCTGGTCCTTGTCTTCTTCTCCATTGATAATCCAGTCGCGCAAAAAAGTATCATGCGCCATTTGTGAAGACACAAATACCGGACGTAATATGTCTTTCTGGATTTCAGAATAGACATTGTCACCGGTGATAGGCAGGGTTTGCTCAGCGATGCCTTGTTGTATGGCATCACGGGAAACAACAAAAGATGCCACGGTCGTGGAAACAAAACCTGCAATCAGGATCAGGGATAGCCAGACCAGCAGACCGTATTTTTTTAACATTTTTTGCATGAATGAGAGACGGAGCATGAGCGTGAGGTTTGCCGCAAGATAATACTATAAACCCATGCAAATTCCGGTCAATTTGGCGGCAAACTCATGGTAATTAGCTGGTTTTGCCGATTTTGCTCGTGGATTTTTGTCCATGTATGCGTGCAAAATGCCTGCATTGCATTTATGTTTTGTGCAGAGTGGCAGGATTTCGGGTGCTGCGCAGGGATTTTTTAAACTGTCAGCATAAAAAATGCCGCTTTGCAGCGGCATTTTTGAGTACAGATGATGTATTTCAGATCAAGGGCGTGGTGTCAGAGACACATGGATACGCAGGCGTGAACCTGGGTCATAGGGCATAACGGACGTATAAGTACGGTTATGGTACTCATACGTCACGGCATAACCATTGGTACGGGTTTCCCAACTGTCGATATTACGGCACTGACGTACAGGGCGGCTCTCATAGACAGGTTGATTATTGTAGTTATTGCCATTATTGCCATTATTTTCAACACGGTCACCAACGATGGCGCCAGTCACAGCACCTACGGCTGCGGCGGCGATACGGCCATTGCCGCCGCCCACCTGGCTACCCAGCAAACCACCAGCCAGACCACCTATGATGGCACCGCCATTGCTGCGCTCAGCCTGTTGCTGGCGTGGATAATTGCGCTGGCTGGTTTCATATTCGGTACGGCATTCCTGGCGCGGCACATTGACTTGCTCAACTTGCGGAGTGACGCTGACGACGCGGGCAAAATCATCAAAGTCAGCAGCTTGCGCTGAAGAAACAGCAGCAGTAGCGGCCAACAGGGCCAGCACAGGTGCTGCTTTAGAAAATGTGGAGAATGAAAATTTCATTTTTTTTACCTCTTTCGATATGGATCAAGTAATAAACATCACCTTGGCCTCTAGAACCTGTTCCCGATCTTACTGCGCGAGCGTGATCGGGGCTCATGTGCTGCTTCAAAATGCTCATGTACCTGAGTACATTCCGCTTTCTGCGCTGCTCTTCACCCCGCTGACGCTCGCTCGCTACAGATCGAAAACAGGTTCTAAGCTCGCCTGTATAAATAAGTATGCAAATAAGGCAATAGAAGGACAGCCGGGTTATGCGTATTTCTGTATGCATCCTGTGATAGTCTCTATATAACGCTTAAGCCTTTAAAATAGAAGACATGAAAATGTAAGTGTCTGTTTCAATGTACTTTTGGTACTGTATTCTTGTACTTTACATCATTGGCCTCATCTATGCCGCTGGCATGCCCCTCATGTACCCTTTACTGGAGAAATTATGCACTTGCAATGGACATCCTGGTTAACGCTTGCCGTACTCTGCATGTATTTCTGGAATGTAATGGTAGTTGGGCGTCTTCGCATGAAGCTTGGGGTGAAGGCACCAGCCATGGATGGCCCACCTGAGTTCTTGCGTGCCATACGGGTGCAGTCAAATACGGTGGAGCAAATGGTTTTCTTTTTGCCAGCCCTGTGGTTATGCGCCACCTGGAGCGGTGATATAGCGGCCGCTTTGCTAGGCCTGGTGTGGCTGGTCGGGCGCATCATGTATGCTTTGGCCTATCTGCAAGATGCCAGTAAGCGCTCCATGGGTTTCCTGATTTCTACTCTGGCGGCAGTGGCTTTGCTGTTGGGCACGGTTGTCGGTTTGAGCGGGGTGTTGAAATGAAAGACAAAATTCTTTCCCGCTCGGCCCGTCCTGCCAATGTGCTTGGTCAACCTAACCAGCCGCTAACGCCATCTGTGTATGCCTCATATATCCTGGTGGCTATCGCCCTGTTGCTGGTATTAAAGGCAGGTTTGCTGGTTGCCCTGTTTTCCGGCTTATTGGTATTTTCCATCATTCATGTGCTGGCACCGGCGATCGCCCGGCGTTTTCGACACAAACAGCCGCGCATGATCGCCGTGGTGGTTTTATCCTTCATCCTGATTACTGGCCTGATCCTGATAGGCTGGGGCATCCATGCTTTCTTGCGCAGCGATGCCGGGAATTTGCAAAACCTGCTGCAAAGGCTGGCGGATATCATTGAAGCTTCCCGCCATCAATTGCCTGAGTGGGTAAGCACTAACCTGCCAGAAGACGTGGAATCCTTAAGGGGGATGTTGACACACTGGTTGCGCGAGCATGCCGGTGAGGCCAAGCAGATAGTGCCAGAAGCTGGTCATCTCATCGTGCACCTATTGCTAGGCATGATCATAGGCAGCATGGTTGCCCTGCGAGATGTCACTGGTGACAGTAACCATAAACCCTTTGCCGCCGCCATGCAGCAAAGAATCAGCAATCTCAGCCAGATTTTTCATAAAATCGTGTTTGCCCAGGTACAGATTTCCCTGATCAATACAGTGTTTACGGCAATTTACCTTGCTGCCGTCTTGCCTATGGCTGGCGTACATTTGCCGCTGACCAAGACCATGATTGCTATTACCTTTCTGGCGGGTTTAATACCGGTGGCGGGCAATATCATTTCCAATACCGTCATCGTGATTGTGGGTTTGTCACAATCATTGAATGTGGCCATTGCTTCACTGGTATTCATGATCGTCATCCATAAGGCAGAATACTTCCTGAATGCACGTATCATTGGCGCACAAGTGAACGCCCGGGCGTGGGAATTGCTGACGGCCATCCTGGTCATGGAAACCTTGTTCGGCGTTCCTGGTGTTGTTGCGGCTCCGGTGTTTTATGCTTATATCAAGAAAGAGTTGAGTGACAGAGGATTGGTTTGATCTACAAAAAAAGGGATAAAAAGTAATTTTATTATTATCAAGAGGTAAATATGATTTTGGAATTAGCCGATCTACGCATACAAGCTGGCAAACAAGCCGAGTTTGATGTTGCTATACAGCGTGGGCTTGAAGAAGTGATACGCCATGCCAAGGGCTTTCTTGGTTTCAAGGTGCAAAAGGGTATAGAGTCGCCAGAACGCTATTTGCTCATGATTTATTGGGCAACTTTGGAGAACCATACTGTAGACTTTCGTGAATCTGCGGCATTTGCAGATTGGCGTGCCATTGTCGGCCCTTATTTTGCCAGTGCCCCTGTTGTCGAGCATTTTGATCTTTTAGCCAAGTCTGAGTGATTTTTTTGTGTAGCCTGGGATAATTCCGACTTGATTACCGGCATTTCATCCCAAGCTTATCAAGTCATGATTTGCCTGTGGCGCTGAGGTCGGCGTTCAATTTTGGCAACAGCTTGCTCTCCAAAAGGTCATTATGGTTCCGCATCTCGTCACCGCTCTCAACGGCCCCCTGCTTGATCTTGAAAAAAAGATACTTGAAGCGACACCCGCAATAGAACGCTGGTTCCGTCTTGAATGGCAGGAACATACGCCGCCATTTTATTGCTCTGTTGACCTGCGCAATGCGGGTTTCAAGCTGGCACCTGTTGATACCAATTTATTCCCTGGTGGTTTTAATAATCTGGCATCAGAAATGTTGCCGCTGGCAGTGCAGGCGGCAATGGCAGCAATAGAAAAATATTGTCCTGATGCTAAAAACCTTTTGTTGATACCTGAGAGTCATACCCGCAATGTGTTTTATTTGCAAAACATTGCACGCATGATGCAGATTTTCCGCCAGACTGGTTTGAACGTGCGCCTGGGTTCGCTGTCAGCAGATATTACGGAACCGACTCCTATAGATTTGCCAGATGGCAGCCAGTTGACACTCGAACCATTGGAGCGTTCTGCTAATGGCCGTCGTCTGGGTCTGAAGAATTTCGACCCATGCACTATCTTGCTGAACAATGATTTGTCTGCAGGCATACCAGCAATTCTGGAAGATATCAATGAGCAAACCTTGCTGCCACCGCTGCATGCAGGTTGGGCTTTGCGTCGCAAGAGCAATCACTTCCTTGCCTATGATGAAGTGGTCAAGAAATTCGCCAAGATGGTGGATATAGACCCCTGGATGCTGAACCCGTTTTTTACCAAGTGCAAGGATATCAATTTCCATGACCGCACTGGTGAAGATACGCTGGTGGCCGCAGTGGATACCATACTCGCCAAGATACGCAAGAAATACAAGGAATATGGCATCAAGGAAAAACCCTTTGTCATCGTCAAGGCCGATGCCGGTACTTATGGCATGGGCATCATGACCGTGCATGATTCCAGTGAAGTGCGTGATCTCAACCGCAAGCAACGCAACAAGATGTCGGTCGTCAAGGATGGCATGGAAGTCAGGGACGTTATTGTTCAGGAAGGCGTGTATTCCTTTGAGCAAATCAATGAATCCGTGGCTGAACCAGTGGTGTATATGATAGACCGCTATGTGGTCGGCGGTTTCTACCGCGTGCATGAAGACCGTGGTGTCGATGAAAACCTCAACGCACCCGGCATGCACTTCGTGCCATTGGCCTTTGCCCAGCAACATGCGGTGCCGGATATGAAGGCAAAACCGGGCACGGCAGCACCAAATCGTTTTTACATGTATGGTGTAGTGGCTCGCCTGGCTTTGCTGGCGGCATCACTGGAGCTGGAAAAAACTGATCCGAATCCTGAGGTTTATTGAGCTCCATTGATTCCTATTTATCTACAAATACTGAGTATATCCATGAAAATCGCTTTTCTGACCGATCCACTGTCGAACTTCAAGACGTATAAAGATTCCACTTACGCCATGATGGTGGAGGCAGACAAGCGTGGTTACGCGATCTACGCTTTTGGCCCGGATGATATGGCGCTGGAAAGCGGTAAGGTAATTGCCAATATCAGCCGCATCACCCTGACCGGAGATAGCCAGGATTTGTTCAGGTTGTCTGAACCTGAATCTCTGGCCCTGAGTGCTTTTGATGCCGTCCTGCAGCGTAAAGATCCGCCATTTGATATGGAATATATCTATGCGACTTATTTGCTGGAGCTGGCAGAGCAGCAAGGTGCGCGAGTGTTCAATAAACCGGCCGCCATCCGCAATCACAATGAAAAGCTCAGCATTGCTCAGTTTAGCCAGTTTACTGCGCCTACACTGGTGACGCGGGATGAGCAACGTATCCGTGCTTTCCAGAAAGAACATCAGGACATCATCCTCAAGCCTCTGGATGGCATGGGGGGGACTGGTATTTTCCGTATCCGCGAAGATGGCATGAACCTGGGTTCTGTCATCGAAACACTGACTGTGAATGGCAGTCGTACTATCATGGTGCAGCGCTACATTCCAGAAATCGTCCATGGTGACAAAAGAATATTGCTGATCGGTGGCAAGGTCGTGCCCTTTGCACTGGCCCGCATCCCACAAAACGGTGAAGTCAGAGGTAATCTGGCTGCAGGTGGCCTGGGTGTGGCGCAGGAGTTATCTGCCAGTGATCTTGAGATTGCGCAGACTTTGGCACCCGAACTTTATCAAAGAGGGCTGTTGCTGGTAGGATTAGATGTTATTGGGGCGAACTTGACGGAAGTTAATGTGACCAGCCCCACCTGTTTCCAGGAAATTACCCAGCAAAAAGGCTTCAATGTGGCTGCCATGTTCATTGATGCCCTTGAAACGGCAGTTGCAGCTTGAGTTTGTAGCATAAATAAATGGAAGACGGTGAGCCAGCGCTGGCCGTTACAAGAGAGTTAAAGAACGATGGTTGGCATACTTTTAATGACGCATGCACCCTTGGGGACAGCTTTTATGCAGGCTGCGGCTCACGTTTTTCGTGGTATGCCCGAGCGCTTTGAAGCAATAGACGTGATCGCCGACCAGAATATTGATGAAGTCAATCGCCTCGCACGTGAAGCAGTGCTGCGCCTGGACGATGGTTCTGGCGTGCTCGTGATCACCGATGTCATGGGTGGTACGCCTTCCAATTGCTGTCGGCAATTGGGTGACCCGGACCGGGTGGCGATTATCGCCGGTATCAGCCTGCCCATGCTATTGCGGGCGATAACTTATCGCAGTGATGTGCTCGATGTCGTGGTGGAAATGGCGCTGGCTGGTGGCCAGAATGGCGCCATACGTCTCGATAATCGTGTGCGTTTATCACCCAACTAATTGAGAAAGAAAGTGAAGCATGATTCAACAGGAAATTGAAATCGTCAACAAACTGGGTTTGCATGCACGCGCATCGGCAAAGTTTACGCAAACCGCCAGTAAATTCAAAGCTGAAGTATGGCTGACCCGCAATAGCCGCCGTGTGAATGGCAAGTCCATTATGGGTGTGATGATGCTGGCAGCTGGCAAGGGTAGTAAAGTTTTATTAGAGACAGATGGCGCGGATGAGCAAGCTTGTTTTGAAGCCATTCATGCGCTGATCAATGACAAGTTTGGTGAAGGTGAATAAACGAAAATTTGATCGGACAGTAGTAATCATTTGCGACGATGATTTTGTAAGCGCGATTTGCCAACGAAACAAATGGCAACATATCGCAACATATTTCTCATTGTCGTTTTGACTCTATTCGTTTACCTTGTCTGTCTTGGATTGAATCAGCAAAATCATTCATTCATGCGTGCAAGCTTGCATGAGGCCTTATACTAAGCAATGCATTAGTACCGACAATAGAAATAAGACAGGGCAGCAGCATCATGGCGCCCGAAGATAAAGTATTTT
The DNA here is from genome assembly GCA_016200895.1 of Burkholderiales bacterium. Classification (GTDB taxonomy): domain Bacteria; phylum Pseudomonadota; class Gammaproteobacteria; order Burkholderiales; family Burkholderiaceae_D; genus Undibacterium. Next base: position 38,505 of record JACQDX010000027.1, on the reverse strand, counting down.
GGGGGACACAGCATGGCATCTTTTACACTGCAAGGCATCCCCGTTTCTCGCGGTATCGCAATCGGGCGCGCCCACTTGCTGCGTCCGGCGGCACTGGATGTACAACACTATCTGGTAGGGCAAGAGCAGGTCGAGGCCGAAGTGCAGAGATTGCAATTGGCTATCGCCCAGGTACACAAGGAATTACAGGCCATCTGGTCGGATTTGCCCGCAGATGCGCCAACTGAACTCGGTGCCTTCATCGACGTCCATGTACTGATCTTGTCCGACCCCATGATTTCCGAAGCACCACTCGATATCATACGTACTCGTCACTACAATGCTGAATGGGCACTGGTCAGCCAGATCGATGAATTGTCGGCCCAGTTCGATGAAATCGAGGATGATTATCTGCGTGAACGCAAGGCCGATATCCAGCAGGTGGCAGAGCGCGTACTCAAGGTACTGACTGGCACCGCAGGCGGTGCCATACGTTCAGATGGTATTGACGAACGCAATGCCAATATGATCGTCGTCGCCAGGGATATTTCACCGGCTGACATGATGCAATTCCGCGACGTTGCTTTCACTGGTTTTGTCACGGATGAAGGTGGACATAATTCCCATACTGCCATCGTCTCGCGCAGCCTGGGCATACCAGCGGTGGTCGGCATGGGTAATGCCTCGCGTCTGATAGAGCAGGATGACTGGCTCATTATCGACAGCGACGCCGGTGTCGTCATTGTTGCGCCAAGTACCCTGGTACTCGAACAATATCGCGAACGTCAGGTAATACTGGCCAAAGCCAGGAAAAAACTCCACAAACTCAAAAAGACGCCTGCGATTACCCAGGACGGCGTGGAAATCACTTTGCTGGCAAACATAGAATTGCCACAAGATGCCGCCCATGCCCTGGAGGCAGGTGCTAGCGGAGTAGGCCTGTTCCGTTCAGAATTCCTGTTCATGGAAAGCAGTGGTCAGCAACATAAACTGCCGACGGAAGAAGAACAATTCGAAGCCTATCGTACTGCAGTGCAAGCCATGAAGGGCAGGCCAGTGACGATACGGACACTCGATGTCGGTGCGGATAAACCGCTGGATACGACAGAACACAATATCCTTAATCCGGCACTGGGTTTGCGTGCCATACGCTATTGCCTGGCTGAGCCACAATTATTTTTGACGCAATTGCGTGCCATTTTGCGGGCCTCGGCTTTTGGCAAGGTCAAGATCCTGATACCGATGATGGCCCACGGTTTTGAAATTGACCAAAGCCTGGCCATGATAGAGCAGGCCAAGACTGAATTGCGCAAGGAAGGTAAAGAGTTCGATGCAGAGATTGCCATTGGCGCCATGATAGAAATTCCGGCGGCAGCCTTGTCGCTGCCCATGTTTGTCAAGAAACTCGATTTCCTGTCTGTCGGTACCAATGACCTGATTCAATATACGCTGGCAATCGACAGGGCAGATCATGAAGTCGCCCACTTGTATGATGATTTGCATCCGGCTATTTTGCAGCTCTTGCAAATGATTATTACAGCGGGCGACAGGGCAGGCATACCAGTGTCCATTTGTGGTGGTATGGCTGGCGATATCCGCCTGACACGCTTGCTGGCGGGCATGGGCTTCCGCGAATTGTCCATGCCGGCAGCGCTGTTGCCAGAAATTAAGCAAGAGATTTTGAACACCCGGCTCGATTCCTTGCAAGGACATGTGAAAAAAATCTTGCGTAGCTATGATTCGGCAACGATCCGGGAAACCTTGGCTGCCATGGGGGCGCAGTCGCCCACTTTGCATTAATCGGACTTACGCAAAACCGCCTCAGCTGCGTTGCAGCTCCTCTCCTAGGAGCCGCGTACTAAAGTACTGTCTTCGTCGCTACGGTGTAGTTGGGGTTTCAGACAACATGTTGTCTGCCAACGAAACAAACATCCCCAGCAAGGGATGTTTCCCACAGCGATAGCCTTGCTGGGACAATTTTTCGTAAGTCCTAATTAACAAGCTTGCATTAAAATTGTGACAGTCCCGGCACCAGGGTTTGACCTTGGTGCCAGACTTGGTTTATCCTTCTCCTATTGCGCCGATTTGAAAATCAGCTTGCGGGCGCGTTTCGGAAAATATCCCGAATGATAAATACGGCTAAAGCGAGCTTGAATGCAGCTATCCCCCTCCTCACATTCAGCCCACCTTTTAGCCTTCCTGAGTTTTTTGATAACGGGTTAGCTCCCGATGGAAGTGTGTATGTCATCCTCACCTGGATCAGTTGGAATCGTCACGCCACAAGCGTTTCAGTTCGACGAGCCTTTGGCTTTACAAAATGGTACTTCAATAGCTGGTTACACCCTGATGGTGGAAACCTATGGCAGCCTGAATGCAGCCAAATCCAATGCAGTCCTGATTTGCCATGCCCTGAATGCATCTCACCATGTGGCTGGCGTATATGCTGAGCAGCCCAAGAATGTAGGCTGGTGGGACAATATGGTGGGACCAGGCAAGCCAGTCGATACCAATCGTTTTTTTGTTATCGGCGTTAATAACCTGGGTTCCTGTTTTGGTTCTACCGGCCCCATGCATACCAACCCCGCGACTGGCAAACCGTATGGGGCAGATTTCCCCGTCGTGACAGTGGAAGACTGGGTCAATGCGCAAGCCAGGCTGGCTGATCGTCTAGGTATAGAGAAATTTGCTGCCGTCATGGGCGGTTCACTCGGCGGCATGCAGGCTTTGGCATGGAGTATCCTGTATCCAGACCGTTTGCGTCATTGCGTGGTGGTGGCATCCACTCCCAAATTGTCAGCACAGAATATCGCCTTCAATGATGTGGCGCGACAGGCGATTTTGACTGATCCCGACTTTCACGGGGGTGATTTTTATGCCCATGGTGTAGTACCGCGTCGCGGCTTGAGGGTGGCACGCATGATAGGACATATCACCTATTTGTCGGATGACGACATGGCAGAAAAATTTGGCCGCGACTTGAAGGGGGGCGACTATCAGTTTGGCTTTGGTGTAGATTTTGAAATCGAATCTTACCTGCGCTATCAGGGCGATAAATTCTCGGATTATTTCGACGCCAATACTTATTTGCTGATCACCAAGGCGCTCGATTATTTTGACCCTGCCCGCCATACCGGTGGAGACCTGGCCAAGGCGCTGGCGCACACCAAGGCCAAATTCCTGCTCGCCTCTTTCACGACTGACTGGCGCTTTTCACCTGAACGTAGCCGCGAAATCGTCAAGGCCCTGGTCAGCAATAAAAGAACAGTCAGTTATGCAGAAATCGATGCGCCACATGGCCATGATGCTTTCTTGCTGGATGACTCGCGCTACCTGAATTTGGTGGCTGCTTATTACCAGCGTATAGATGCAGAATTGCAGGCCGAATTGTTGGGAGTAGCAGCATGAATTTTTCTGAATTAAACGTCTTGCGGCCAGACCTGGCTTTCATCGCTCACTGGATCAAGCCGCAGGCACAAGTGCTGGACGTTGGTTGTGGTGATGGCGTCATGCTCGATTACCTGCAAAGCGACAAGCAATGCAGCGGCTACGGCATAGAAATCGCTGACGACAAGGTTCTTGCATGCGCCAGCCGTGGCGTGAATGTCATACAGCAGGATATGGAAAACGGTCTGGGCATGTTTGAAGACAATGCCTTTGATACGGTCATGTGTTTGTCTTCACTGCAAATGATGAAGCATGTAGAACCGCTGTTGCGCGACATTGCCAGGGTAGGGCATGAGGCCATCGTCTCTTTCCCCAACTTTGGTTACTGGCCACACCGCACCGCCTTATTGCGCGGCAAGATGCCAGTGTCAAAATCACTGCCGTATGAATGGTATGACACGCCGAATGTGCGTTGCGCGACCATACTCGATTTTTCTGATCTGGCCACGGAAGTTGGTTTGGACGTTCTGGAATGTGTCGCCTTGCATGAAGGGCATCCTGTCACCTGGTTGCCAAATTTACGCGGTAGCCTGGCGGTTTTCCGTTTGCGTAAAAAACCGGGATGAATTTTAAGTTTTATTAAATTCAAAATTTTGAAAGATTCACACCTTTAAATGATCGCTACTGCTACCATTTACTGGATTGAATATCCAGCCCCCAAGGTTTTCGCATGAACATGAAACTCAGCCATTTTGCCCTTGTATTTTCCAGCCTGTTTGCTGTTACCGCTGCCACTGGTGCGCAAAACAATGGGCAGCAGCAAGATGGTGTCAAGGTCGGTGAAATGTCCGTCTTGCGAAAACTGGCGCCAACCGGTGCGCTGGAAAGCCAGGCAGCGGCGCAGTATGCTCAGACCATGCAGGTAGCAGAACAAAAACATGCTTTGGGGCCAGCTAACCATCCGCAGGTCATCCGCTTGCGTGCGATTGCTGACAAATTGATACCGTATGCCCTGAAATGGAATGAGCGGGCCAGGCAATGGAAATGGGAAGTCAATCTTATCGGTTCCAAGCAGGTCAATGCGTATTGCATGCCAGGCGGGAAGATCGCTTTTTACTCCGGCATCCTTGATACCCTGAAACTGACCGACGATGAAGTTGCCATCGTCATGGGCCATGAAATTGCTCATGCACTGCGTGAACATGGTGCAGAACGTGCTGGCAAGGCGGCGGTTGCGAACGTAGGTATCAAACTGGCCGAACTGTGGGCTGGGGCGAAGGGTTATGACCCCAACCTTGCGGGCGGAGTAGCTGGCGGTGTTGCCAAGTTTGGTATGCTGGCGTTTTCCCGCGGGGATGAAACCGAGGCTGACATCGTCGGTCTCGATATTGCTGCCAGGGCTGGCTATGATCCGCGTGCTGGTGTCGCACTCTGGCAAAAAATGGGCATGGTCAGCAAAGGTGCACCACCACAATGGCTGTCCACTCATCCTGCTGGTACTACCCGTATCGCTGAAATCCGCAACCACTTCCCTGAAGTCATGCCTTTATATGCGCATGCCAAAGGAGTAAGTATCAGCGCCTTGCCCCCTTACCAAACCAATGTCAAAGGCATTGCACCCGTCGTATATTCGGGAAAGTAAGCACTTTTCAAACAAAATATAGTATCTTAATGACAATTTGTCGCGCAATTGTGACAAAATCTTGCCGCTAAAACCACTTTGTCATTATCCTTTAATAATTGGATGGGACACTCTGCAAGTTCAAAATTTTATGTGATAGACTATTTTCACATATCAAAATATCTGATCGACAGACATTTGCCCTGGCAAATTGCTCAAGTTTAAAGATGTCACTAGGAGATAGACGCACCGTAAAAAAGTCCGTCTGTTTTTTGCTTAGAAATAGCAATCGTTTGCGTCATTGAAAATTTTCAATTTTCAAAAAAAGCAATCGTTTGCGCGGCTCAATAGGCCAACAATATTTCTAATGTGACATGTCATCGCAGGTGTTTGTTGTGGAATTACAACCAGTTACAAAAAAAAGCCAAAAAATTTGGCAATAGAACGAGCGGTGAAGGGAATGTCATCAGGCAGTTGCGGTGGCTTGAGATGATAAACGGGGTTTTGCACTAATTTTTATTTCCATTTGTAAAATGATTCGGGAGCTTCAATGAAACAATCAAACAAATCGTCCGCATTTCCATCGCGTTTGTCGATGGTTGCAGTCGCATGCCAACTGGTATGCCTGAGCATGTCCACTGCTTACGCGCAGCAGACAGAATCCAATGAGCAGCCTGATGCAAACCGCGTCACCATTACTGGCAAAAAAGTTGGTATGGGCTTGATGGTGCAAGAAAATGCGCCAAAAGCACGTAGCACGATCACTGCTGAAGAATTGGCCAAGCAGCGGCCTACAGGCAATGCCTATGAAGCGCTGGAACTGATGCCTGCGGTTAACAGTTTCAACTATGACGCAACCGGTTTGTTTGGTGGCGGTCTGACACTGCGCGGTTTTAACAGCGACCAGATCGGTGCCACCATCAATGGCGTACCAGTCAATGATTCTGGTAGTTTTTCTGTGTTTCCACAAGAATTCGTAGATCAGGAAAATACCTGTACACAATTTGTGACTCAAGGTTCAACTGACGTTGACTCCCCACAAATTGGTGCAACTGGTGGTAACTTCGGTATCACTACCTGCGATCCAACCAAAGAAAAACGTTTCCGCGTCATGCAAACACTGGGTGGTTTGAAACTGTCCAAGACTTATATGCGTTACGACACTGGCCTGTGGGCCGACGGCCGTTCACGTTTCTTTATCTCTGCTTCCCATGCGCAAGCTGACAAATGGAAAGGCGAAGGCGGCGCTGACCGTAACCACGTAGACACTGGTTACCGCATCGATTTCGACAAATTCAATTCTATCAATGCAATCCTGTTGTATAACCGCGCCATCAACCAGAACATCAGTACATTCAACCTGGCTGACTTGGCGAAAAATGGTTACTACTATGACTATTCGACCAAGTTCATTGGTCATGTCACGCCAACCAAGGGCAAGGCAGATAACGATCCTAGTCAGGCTAATGCTGACACTTTCTATCAGTTGACAAAAAATCCGTTTGAAAACGCGATTTTCTCTGTGACTGGTAAATTCCGTCTTAGTGAAAACACTGATGTCAAAGTTGTCCCTTACTACTGGTATGGCTATGGTACAGGCGGTGTACAACAACGTCTGCAGACTGAATCTGCTTTCCTGAATCCGACAACTGGCAAGCTGACTGCTGGTGTTGACCTGAATGGTGACGGCGATACTTTGGACAAAGTGATTGTTGCCAATAGTAGCGTGACACGTACTAACCGCCCTGGTGTAACAGCTTCCGTCGTTCATACTATCGATAACCACCAGATCTTGGCTGGTGTCTGGTATGAACGTGCAACGCATGAGCAGTTCGGCCCTATGGTTGCTGTCGATGCAAACGGTAATGCAGCAGACATCTGGTTGAAAGAAGGCCGTATCACTCGTCCTGATGGCACACCTTTCCAAAGCCGTGACTGGAAAACTATCAGTACTGCTTACCAGTTCTCCTTGCAAGACACGATCAGTCTGTTGAATGACAAGTTGAGCATTAATGTTGGTGTTCGTGTGCCAACCATGAAACGTAACTTCACAAACTATGCGAATGAAGGTTCGAATTCTGGCACGAATTATACGATTGAGCGTACTTATACCAAGGCTTTACCGCAATTGGGTGCGCGTTATCAAATAGATAATAATAATCAGATATTTGCCAGTCTTGCACGTAATATGAAGGTGCCACCAAATTTTGTATATTCTGCAACAAACAATGTCCAGATCAAAGATGGTGTACTGACATACGCAGAAGTACCTCCTGAGACCTCTTACAATCTGGATTTGGGTTATCGCCTGCAAAGCGACAGGTTGACTGCACAGGCAACGGTCTACACAGTTAATTTTTCTGAACGTCAAGCCACCGCTTTTGATCCAACGACAGCAACAAGTTCGGTAACTAATATTGGTAAAGTAAAAACCAAAGGCTTTGAAGTTGAATTGGGTAACACACCTGTCAACGGCTGGTCTTTCTACGGTTCTCTTGGTTATGCGAAGAGCGAAATCCAGGACGACCTGCAAGTGTCAAAAGGGGTCTATATTCCTACAGCTGGCAAGCAAATGACTTTGACGCCAGAATGGAAAGCTGGACTGAGCGCCCAGTATGAAACAGCAGTCTGGTACACACGTCTGAAAATGAAATATACAGGCAGTCAGTTTGCAACCATGACGAATGATGAATTCGTACCTGGTTACACATTGCTGGGCTTTGATGCTGGTTATCAATTCCCGAACACCAGCTGGTTCAAAAAACCAACAATTCGTCTGAGCGTCAGTAACCTGACCAACGAAAAGTATCGTAACCCATCCAGCTTCAACATCACTAACGCACAAGCTTATCCAGGTGGTGTTACTGCGAAAGGTGTGTTCTACTACTTGGGTGCACCACGCTTTAGTTCTGTCACTTTCCAGGCAGATTTCTAATCTGAGGGGATGACGTGGTGAAGCAAAAACTCACCACGCAGACTTGATTCAGGCCTGCAACAAGAACATTGTTGCAGGCCTTATTCTTTTGATTCATCCGAGTTTACTGTGGGTCAAGGGCGAAATTTGAGTCAACTCCAAACGCTATTTGATTTTCATGCTCGACCTTGCCGCGCAGCGGGACGCCTGCAAAGCGCAGTATTGGCGCGTATTTCAGAGTATTGGAAGAAAATTACTGGGTCAAGAGCAACAATTTTTTCCCAAAAAGTACCCACAGAAAAGTCGGAAGAACCATTCTTTTTAACGCAAGAATATATCTTATGCAAAAGTTGAAATTCATCAGCATATCTATCGCTGCCGCAGTGCTCGTTGCCTGTGCCAGTACTGACAAAGCGGAAAAGCCAGTAACAACCGATATAACGATTTTCAGTATCAATGATTTCCACGGCAATTTACAAGCCGACCAGCCTGTGCCCTACGTCGCCACAAAAACTGACCCTGCACGACCCGGTGAAAAAATTTCGGTACCGGCAGGTGGGTATGCTTACCTCACCACCAAGCTGAAAGAGCGCCGCCAGGCTGTAGGCAGCAGCATTTTTGTCGGTGCCGGTGATTTGATCGGTGCTTCGCCCATGGGTTCAGCACTGATGAAAGATGAACCCGTCATCGAAGCCTTGAACCGCCTGGATTTGTCAGTGACAGCCGTTGGCAACCATGAATTTGACAATGGTACCGCCGACCTGATGCGCAAGATTAAAGGCGAATGCCCGGTCACTGGTTGTGCCTATGCAGACTTCAAGGGTGCCCGCTTTTCCTACCTGGGGGCCAATATCCATGAACTGGGTAGTGACAAGCCATGGCTGACGCCGTATGTGATACGCCAGGTCGGTGATGTCAAGGTAGGTTTCATTGGTGCGGTGACTTCCGATGTGCCAAATCTCGTTGCAGGTGATGCGGTTAAACATCTGAGTTTTGAAGATGAAGCAATTGCGATTAACCGCTATGTGCCAGAACTGCAAAAGCAGGGTGTTGCTGCCATCGTGGTGCTGATACATGAAGGGGCGATCTATAAAGGATCAGAGAATGACTCCAGCTATCGCTGCGAAGGTTTGCAAGGTCCGATTATCGAGATCAGCAAAAAACTCGATAAGGCCATCAGCCTGATCGTTTCTGGCCATTCGCACCAGGGCTACACCTGCAAGATCGATGGCAGGCTGGTCGTACAGGGGCGTAGTTATGGCTCCTTCCTGACAGAATCAACCCTGACGATAGACCGCAAAACCAATCAGGTGATCAATGCGGTCGCCGTCAATCATCTGATTGACCAGCAGGCGCTGCAGGCAGATCCGGCAGCAAAGCAACTCGTCGATCAGGTAGCGACACAAACCGCCAGTTTGCGCCAACGTCCTATCGTCAACCTGAGTGCGCCTTTATCGCGGAATTGTGAAGCCGGTGTTTTTGACAGCAGCCTGGGCAATATCATCGCTGACTCGCAACTCCATCAAGGGCAGCACGCAGGCGGTGCAGATGTCGCCTTCATGAATGCCGGTGGCATACGCAGTGACCTGCCTTCCGGCAAGGCAACTGGCCCGGTGGCAGTGTCGTATGGTGATTTGTATGCGGTGCAGCCATTTGGCAATAACCTGGTCCGCATGAAACTGACAGGCGCACAAATCCTGACTCTGCTACAACAACAATGGCTGGGCCGTGAAGTCAATGATCCTAAAAAATTGTTTGTATCTCACACGCTTAGCTACAGTTATGACCCGCGTGCCGGAATTGATGCGCGGGTAAAAGATGTCAAAATCAAGGGCAAGCCTCTCGATATGAACCAGCAATACAGTGTGGTAGTCAACAGCTTCATGGCCGATGGCGGTGATGGTTTTGCCGTTCTCAAGCAAGCGAAAGACAAAGAGCTGATAGGCCGTGACCTGGAAGCGTTCGAGTCCTACGTGCGTGAACAGGGTAGTAAATTGAATGAAGTGAAACGTGACCGTGTGAAGCGAATACAAGAAGGTATTTCTACAAATTCAAAGTAGGATTTGTAAAGCGCTGATAAACCGCATTCTCATGTTCTGTGGCAAGAGAATGCGGGTAGCGATAAAGATTTTATCGGACAATAACTTTATCTTGTTTTATATAAGAGCCGCCCAGCCATCTTGTACGAAACTCCAATGAATGGCCAGCAGCCGAAGTAAATGGGACACTGAAGTCTGTATAAGTGAATGGACCCCGGAATTCACTACGACGGACTTGTTTGCTTGCCAGAACAGAACCTGTACTGGCGTCATTGACCTCTAAAACAACGATTGCATTATTGTCCGCACTGACGTTGTCTGCCAGCAATGTAAATACAGCATTATGGCTACCGCCACCTACACCGGTGGTGTATGGGCCATAATTTAAATACTGCCCTGGAGAGTCATTTGTGACATTGACGCTCCAGCCGTCACCATCAGCTCTGCCTATCTGATGATATGCAGATTCTTCTGTCTGGAATGTTAAGCCAGGTAGCAGTGAAGGATCTGTTTTACTCACTTGAATGTAACCAGTAACATTTGCCCTGTCACCCTGATTTACTCCACCCCAGGAGAATTCAACATTTCTTGTATCAGGATGATTAACGAAATACAAATTCATAGGTCTTGTTGTGCCTGTTAATGTGACCCGAATTGTATAGTCTGGTGAAATGATTTCACCCCATGTTTGATTCCCGCCAGCATTGAAGATATACACAGGCTGGCCTGTTGCCGGAATTGAGTAGGCAAATGGATTGTCTGTGTATTTATATAGCGGCGAGCCGGCTACGCGGAAATATTGGAATACATTTTTATTCGCATCCATAGGCATGCTCAGAGTCGCAAAATTGTATGCCGATGGACCAAACTCTCCGCCAAAGTTGAGCTTGGTCGGATCAAGCCCGTCCTGAGCAAATTGCAGTCTGAAAGGTAAGTTTGGGGTCTGTGCTTGAGTGAACGGGAACATGATGCCGCCGTTATTGTGGTTACAAGTCGTAATATTGGCAGGAGTATCGCTCAATGTAGCGCTTCCTATGAACCCAAAGCCACATCCTGTGAGCAAGGGAACACCATCTGCATATATCTGACTAACGCCATAATTTGTCTCAGTCACAAACTGAACATTGACGGCACTTGCAGTTGCACAACTGATCGCAAAAAGCGACGAGAGTAAAATTTTCGATATTTTTTTTGACATGATTACTTTAGTTAAGATAAATAAATCAATGAAGACTAACGATGCAAGCACAATCACGCACAGAAACTGGAGCATTTTTAGTGCTGGCAGTTTTTTGTAGTAATTGCCAATTTGCACTTGTTGTTCTTCATTAAATATATTTTATCAACTAAATGAGTCAAGAAATAAATTTTTAAGAAATTATCATTATTTATACTCTATGATCAGTGGTGCGTGATCAGAGAAACGCGCTTCCTTGTATATTGATGCTGCATGCGCTTTTTTACCTATGCCGCTGGTAGCGACATGGTAGTCGATACGCCATCCCACATTGTTTGCCCAGGCCTGGCCACGATTACTCCACCAGGTATAGGCATCTCCTGTCGTTTCAGGATGCAGATGGCGGTAGACGTCCAGCCAGCCCTGTTCGTCAAACAAACGCGTCATCCAGGCGCGTTCTTCCGGCAAGAAGCCGGAATTCTTTTGATTGCTCTTCCAGTTTTTCAAATCGATTTCTTTGTGGGCGATATTCCAGTCACCACAGATAATGATTTCCCTGTCTTCTGCAATCAGTTGTTGCAGATGTGGGTAAAACAATTCCATGAAACGGAATTTGGCTTCCTGCCGTTCAGGCGAGGATGAGCCGGAAGGGCAGTACAGGGAAATCACCGATAACTTGCCAAAATCACAGCGTACATAGCGGCCTTCGGCATCGAATTCCGGGCTGCCAAAGCCGATATAGACCGCATCCGGTTCTTTCTTGCTATATACGCCAACGCCAGAATAGCCTTTCTTCTCGGCATAGTGAAAATGCCCGTGATATTTGTGCGGATTCAGGAAGTCTGGCGTCATGTCCGCTTCCTGGGCTTTCAGCTCCTGCACGCAGACGACGTCAGGATTTTCCTTTTGCATCCACTCAAAAAAACCTTTTTTTGCGGCAGAGCGTATGCCATTCAGATTCGCGGAGATGATTTTTGTCATGATTTTTTTGCGGAAAGAGTCAAAAACTCCTGCCAGCATAGCAGATATACAAAGCCTTGAATAAGTTTGCCAGGGTCAGGCAAGGCGCTTGGTTTATACTTGCGTTCTTTTTAGCCTCTGAACCATTTTCTTGATACATCATGAATGAAAAGCAATTGCGAGCAGAACTTGATGCTGTGTATTCCAGCCTGTCCTGGAAAATTACTGCCCCTTTCAGATGTGTAACAAGAACAATATCTTCAATAAAAACCATCAAATTCAGTGTACGTAGCTTGCCAGGGCGAATAGTGCGTCGGGTTGTTGCGATTACTGCCATTAAGAATCTGGCATTAAGGATATTGAAATATTTTCCAGGTATAGAACGCCGTGTAAGAAAGGGTTTGCAACCGCGTCTGGCACCTCAGGTTTCTGCAGGAAAGCAGGTTCACAGGCCATCGAAAAGATCTGGTGATGCCCGCCTCTCAGCAAAAGCCCAAATCATATTCGACAAGCTTCAAACAGAAATAATCCGTCAGGAATAAACAGGTTACCAGATGCGTATTCTCATTGATTTACAAGCTTGCCAGTCAACTGGCAGCCGTCATCGCGGCATAGGCAGATATTCGCTGGCCTTGGCGCAGGCGATGGCAAGCAACGCTGGCAACCATGAAATGCACTTGCTGTTAAACAGCCTGTTTGCCGATAGTCTGGAGCCCGTCAGGCAAGCCTTTACCCATTTGATAGCACCAGAGCATATCCATTACTGGAAAAGCCCGGACCCGGTCAGCGAACTGGATCACCGCAATCGCTGGCGCACCCGCGCTGGTGAACTGGTGCGCGAACAGGCGCTGGCAGAATGGCGGCCTGACATCGTCCACGTCAGCAGCCTGTTTGAAGGCCTGACCGATGATGCACTGACCAGCGTGGGCTTGAATGGTGAGTACCAGCCTACCGCAGTGACCCTGTACGATTTGATCCCCCTCATCAATGCTAAACCGTATCTGGAAAACGAGCAGGTGAAGGCTTGGTATTTGAGGAAAATCCAGGCACTCAAACGTGCCGATTTGCTGTTGGCCATCTCTGCATCCTCTAGACGCGAAGGTTTGGAATGCCTGCATCTGCCACCTGAACGCATCGTGAATATTTCATCGGCAGTCGATGACAGGTTTTATGTGCAAGACCCTGACCCTGAAGTCTTGCAGGAAATCAAAAACCGTTTTGGCTTGCAGCGCCCCTATGTGATGTATACTGGTGGCATCGACTTGCGAAAAAATGTGGAAGCATTGATACGCTCCTTTGCCAAACTGCCGGGCGATGTACGCAATAATTATCAACTGGCGATAGTGTGTAGCGTACAGGATGCAGATCGTGTACGCTTGCAAAAACTGGCGGCGGACTCTGGTCTGGACAGCAATGACGTTATCCTGACCGGCTATGTTGCTGATGAAGATTTACCATTGCTGTATCACGCTTGCAAATTGTTTGTCTTCCCTTCCTGGCATGAAGGTTTTGGCTTGCCTGCGCTGGAAGCCATGTCTTGCGGCGCACCGGTGATTGCCTCCAACACTAGCAGCCTGCCCGAAGTGATAGGGCGTGAGGACGCTTTGTTCAATCCTTACGATGAACAAGCCATTGCCGGCAAGATGCTGAGCGCCCTGACAGACGAAAATTATTTACAGAGTTTGCGTGAACATGGTGTACAGCAGGCGAAGAAATTTTCCTGGGATGCATCGGCAAAAACTGCTATCACCGCATTCGAGGCACAGCATGAATATCAGCGCAGCAGGCAGACTGTGTTTGTCAGCCAGTTGCAAGACCAGATCAAGCCACGCCTGGCCTACTTTTCGCCTTTGCCGCCCGAGCGTTCAGGTATCGCGGATTTTAGCGCCGAACTTTTGCCTGAACTGGCTGTGTATTATGATATAGAGCTGATCGTTGATCAGCAAGAAATTGGTGATCCCTGGCTGGCGGCCAATTTCCCTGTGCGCTCCTGGCAATGGTTTGAACAGCATGCAGAACGCTATCAACGAGTCTTGTATAACCTCGGCAATTCCACCTATCACACCTATATGCTGGATATGCTGGCGCGGTATCCGGGTATCGTGGTGTTGCATGATTTTTTCCTGAGCGGTTTGCTCGCACATCTGGACATGACGGGTGAGCGCCCGCAGATCTGGGCACAGGCCTTGTATGAATCGCATGGCTTGCAAGCTTTGCTGGAAACCAAGAATACCGAAGACCTGAGCCAGATCATCTGGAAGTATCCATGCAATTACGAGATGCTGGATGCGGCCCAGGCTGTGATCGTGCACTCTGAATTTTCCATGAAGCTGGCAAGGCAATGGTACGGCGAACAGGCGACGCAGAACTGGACGCGCATCCCCCATATGCGCAAGTTGCCCTACCAGTCAGAGCGAAGCGCAGCACGCCATCGTCTCGGACTGGGTGAAGATGATTTCCTGATGTGTTCCTTCGGTCTCATGGGCCCGACCAAGTTGAATCATCTGGTGCTGGAAGCCTGGCTGCAATCGCCTATGGCAAAAGATAGTCACTGCCATCTGGTCTTTGTTGGTAAAAATGATGGCGGCAAATACGGCATGCAATTGCTGCAGGATATCAAGGACCGTGGCCGGGCTGATCGCATTACTATTACCGGTTTTGCTGATCCAGAATTATTCCAGACCTATTTGCATGCTGCCGATGCAGGCGTGCAATTACGCGGCCTTTCGCGTGGTGAATCTTCATATACCGTGCTTGATTGCATGGCCTATGGCATACCAACGATCATCAATGGCAACGGTGCCATGGCAGAATTGCCGGGCGATGCCTTGGTCAAGCTGCCTGATGAGGTGGATATCGCCACCCTGCTTACCAGCATGGTGGAACTGAGGTCCACTCCTCAACTGAGAAAAGATCTGGGTGCCAGGGCTGTTGAGTATATGCATCAGTATCACGTGGCCCACAAGGTCGGACGGCAGTATTTTGATTTTGTGGAGCTTGCGCATAGAAATGCACCTGCCAGCCGCTTTGAACGAAGCTTGAACCGGATTGCTGCACTGGATGGTCCGGCGACTGAGGCTGACTTGATGTCACTGTCCAGGAATATGGTTTCCAACCAGGCCAAGCCTGCCTGCGCCCGCGCCCTGTTTGATATTGATGCCCTGAAAGCCGCTTTGCCGGAACAAGCATTGAAGCTGGTACTGAGCCGTTTGATTACTGCTACACCATCTTACTGGCGTTGCGAGTTGCTGAAGTCTGACAATAAGTCAGACAAGTCAGTACTGCGCTATGCCAATGAACTTGCCTGTCAATTGCTAGAGTTGCCATCTTTATCAAATCCTGACGAAGCGATTGATTTGCATCCTGCCGATGTCTATATCAAAGTGCTGGCTTCATCTGAGACGCAGCCCAGCGAAAAAGACAAAGGCAACTCCCCGGCCGGGCAGTTGATGCTTGAAATGGGGATACCGGTATTGGAAATAAGTCTTGATCCTGCGTACATAACGGCACTTGCCACTGGCAGTAACGGTATTAATGAATTGGTAAGTAGCTGGTGGCAGAAAATTCTCGCACAATAGGCATTTTATAGCGTGCTATGCTTGGATAAGCATGTGCGTCATTATTTCATAGTTAATGTTAAGGCAAGTATATGTCAAATAATCTGAGGCAGGAATTTATACACTTTGCGGTGGGTGCCGGTGTATTGAAGTTTGGCAGTTTTGTCACCAAGGCCGGACGCACTTCTCCCTATTTTTTTAATGCCGGTCTGTTCAATGATGGTGCCAATCTGGGGCGCATTGCTGATTTTTATGCCCAAACCCTGATCGATTCTGGTATTGAGTTTGATATGCTGTTTGGTCCGGCTTACAAGGGTATTACGCTGGCGTCGGCCACCGCAGTGGCGCTTGCCTACAAGGGACGCAACGTGCCATTTGCCTATAACCGCAAGGAAGCCAAGGACCATGGCGAAGGCGGTAGTATTGTCGGTGCCAAGCTGGCTGGCAAAGTTGTCATCATTGACGATGTGATTTCGGCGGGTACTTCTGTGCGTGAATCAGTAGAAATGATACGTGCAGCAGGTGCGACACCTTGCGCAGTATTGATTGCACTGGACCGCATGGAACGCTCCGGCAAGGACGATGCCCTGTCTGCGCATTCTGCCGCACAGGAAGTGGGTCTGGCTTACGACATGCCAGTGGCGGCAATTGCCAATCTAAATGATTTATTTGATTACCTGTCAATAGCAGAAGCAGGCGAACAATTGTCTCAATATAAAGATGCTGTTGAGCAATATCGTCAGCGCTATGGGGCGGTATAGCCTGGAATAGGGCACAAACGGCAATACCCTGAATGGTATTGCCCAGCTCTGTACAGGCAGAACTGATGCTGAGGCACTGAGGTGGAGGTAAGCTATTGTAAAAAACCTATCTTTTACAAGCGCTTTCATTATTTTTCCGCAGTGCGGCGAGCACTCATTGTATACTGTTCAACTGTAGACAGATTGTGACCGCTGTCACAGATAATTTCAAACTGGCGGTCCAATATCTGGTTAAAAGAAGAATTTTGAATGTTCGCTGCTGCGAAGAGGTTTTCTTGAATGAGTAAAAAAGCGTTAATCACTGGTATTACTGGTCAGGACGGAGCCTATCTGGCTCAGTTGCTGCTGGAAAAAGGCTATACCGTCTACGGCACATATCGCCGTACCAGTTCAGTCAATTTTTGGCGCATAGAAGAGCTGGGTATAGATACCCATCCGGCATTGCATCTGGTCGAATATGATCTGACCGATTTGTCGGCCAGCATACGTCTGTTGCAAACGACAGGCGTGACTGAAGTATACAACCTGGCAGCACAAAGCTTTGTGGGTGTATCGTTTGAACAGCCACTGACGACGACAGAAATTACTGGCATTGGCGCGTTGAACTTGCTTGAAGCAATTCGCATCGTCAATACTGAGATCCGTTTTTATCAGGCCTCGACTTCTGAAATGTTTGGCAAAGTGCAAGCTGTGCCGCAAATAGAATCGACACCATTTTATCCACGTAGCCCGTATGGCGTGGCCAAATTGTATGCGCACTGGATGACGATCAATTATCGTGAATCCTATGGCATCTTTGGCTGTAGCGGTATCTTGTTCAATCATGAATCACCGTTGCGTGGCCGCGAATTCGTGACGCGCAAAATTACTGATTCTGTCGCCAAGATCAAGCTCGGCAAACTCGATGTGCTGGAACTCGGCAATATGGACGCCAAGCGCGACTGGGGCTTTGCCAAGGAATACGTAGAAGGCATGTGGCGCATGCTGCAGGCTGACAAGCCAGATACTTTCGTACTGGCGACCAATCGCACAGAAACAGTACGTGACTTTGTCACCATGGCTTTCAAGGCGGCTGACATACAACTGCAATGGTCGGGCGCGGGCGAGAATGAAACCGCTACCTGTGCAAAAACCGGCAAAGTGCTGGTACGCGTGAATCCAAAATTCTACCGCCCTGCTGAAGTTGAGCTTTTGATTGGTGATCCGGCCAAGGCAAAAAATGTGCTGGGATGGGAACCAAAGACAACGCTGGAAGAATTGTGCCAGATGATGGTCGAGGCCGATTTGCGCCGCAATGAGAATGGCGCATCGTTCTGAAATGTCGACTACTCCACGTGCCCTGATAACAGGTGTTAAAGGTTTTACAGGGCGTTATCTGGTGCAGGAATTGAGCAGGGCCGGATACCAGGTGTTCGGCACTACCCATGGCACAGAAACTCAAAGTCAGGGTCACTATGCGGTAGACCTGTGCGACAAGCAGGGTTTGCGCGTCGCTCTGCAAGAGATACAACCTGATGTCGTCGCCCATCTGGCTGCCATCTCCTCGGTCGTGCATGGTGATGTTGATGAAATCTATCGCGTCAATATCGTGGGAACGCGCAATTTGCTGGAAACCCTGGTGGCGCTCGAAAAGAAACCACGCGCCGTGCTGGTGGCAAGCAGTGCCAATATCTACGGTAATTCCATCGCCGAAGTACTGGCCGAGAGTGAGCCAGCCATGCCAGCCAACGACTATGCAGTCAGCAAGCTGGCGATGGAGCATGTGGCGCGCCTATGGATGGATAAACTGCCCATCATCGTGACCCGGCCTTTCAATTACACCGGGGTTGGCCAGACTGAAAATTTTCTGCTGCCGAAAATCATCAATCATTACCGTCGCCAGGCCACCGAAATCGAGCTGGGCAATCTCGATGTGGCAAGGGATTTTTCTGATGTACGCAATGTAGCCTTAGCCTATGCACGCTTGCTTGAAAAAGCACCTGCTGGCGAGACATTCAATATCTGTTCAGGCACGGCTTATAGCTTGCGTGAAATCTTGCAAATGGCCAGTGAACTGGCTGGCTATGAAATAAAGGTCCGCGTCAACCCGGCCTTTGTGCGCGCCAATGATGTGCATAAACTCATGGGCGATGGCTGCCGCTTGCAGGCTTGCATAGGCGAGTTGCCGCAAATTGCCTTGAGCGAGACACTGGCATGGATGCTGCGACATGAGGCCGCCGCATGAATATCGTGCTGTCAATAGAAGCGATCAACCAGCCTCTGGCTGGCATAGGTCGCTATGCCTGGGAGCTGGCAACACGCTTGCCAGCGCAGGCAAATATTGACTCGGTACGATATCTGTCAGACGGTTTCTGGCGCACTTTGCCAGATTATGATTTGTCTGGCTCGCGCGATTATTCTGCCCTGAGTGTCAAGTCCTTTGAGCCTGTGCGTTTCAGTTACAAGGCAAAACTACGCCAGCAACTGGGCCGCATGCGCTTTTTTTCGCAATGGTATGGCAAACTCATGCCCGTGCTGGCCGGGCAACGCCTGAACAGCTTGTCCAACGCGATATTTCATAGCCCCAATTATTTTGTCCCCAAATGCAATTTGCCCAGCTTGGTCACCTTGCATGATCTTTCCATTTACCGTTATCCGCAGTGGCATCCGAAGACCAGGATAGAGCGTGCTCTCGCTTCCATCCCGCAATCTGTGGAGCGTGCCAATCTGGTCTTGACCGATTCACTGGCAACACGTCTGGAAGTCATGCAGCATTTCAACCTGGGACCGGAAAAGGTGGTTGCCATTCCTCTTGGTGTGGATGACTTGTTTCATCCTTATAGCGCGGAAGAAACCGCCCCAGTATTGCAACAAATCGGCTTGCAGCCAAATGCTTATAGCTTTTTTGTCTCCACCATAGAACCACGCAAGAACCTCGGCAATTTGCTGGCAGCTTACCGTGCCTTGCCTGTGGATATACGCCAGCGCTGGCCCCTGGTATTGGCGGGTGGTGCTGGCTGGCAAAGTGATGATATCCATGATGAGATCGCCAAAGGGCAGAGCGAAGGCTGGTTGAAATATCTGGGTTTTATTGACCAGCATTGGCTGCCGGTTTTGTATGCTGGTTGCCGTTTGTTTACTTATCCATCCTGGTACGAAGGTTTTGGTTTGCCGATTGCCGAGGCCATGGCCAGCGGCGTTCCGGTGCTGACGTCTAATTGCTCATCCATGCCTGAAGTGGCAGGTGGTGCTGCCATGCTGGTCGAGCCGGGTGATGTGGACAGCATCTGTGATGGTTTGCAAAAGGCGCTGCAAGATGAAGGGTGGCGTGCCACAGCCATTGCGCGTGGTTTGCAAAGAGCAGCGGAGTTGAGCTGGGAAGCCTGTGTGCATAACACAGTCGCCGCTTATCACATGGTTCAGACCGGATAAGGGCGCCCAGTGAAAGTTTTGCACTTCTACCGCACCTATTACCCGGACACCTTTGGTGGCGTCGAACAAGTCATACGCCAGATGGCAGTTGGTACGACACGTCTGGGCGTGGAAAACGAAGTGCTGACCCTGACGCGTGATGCGGACCGCCCGCTGATAGAATTTGAGGGCCACAAGGTACACCGCGCCCATTTGAATTTTGAAATTGCTTCTACCGGCTTTTCTTGGTCGGCTTTGTCCCGTTTTGTTGAACTGGCGAAGCAGGTGGATGTGATTCACTATCACTTCCCCTGGCCCTTCATGGATATAGCCCATTTCCTGGGACGTATCAAAAAACCCAGTGTCGTCACCTATCACTCGGATATCGTCAGGCAAAAATATTTACTGAAACTGTATTCGCCGCTCAAACATCAGTTCTTGCGTGACGTAGACCGCATCGTGGCGACGTCGCCTAATTACCTTGCCACCAGCCCGACGCTGGAGCTGTATAAAGATAAGACCGAGGTGATTACCTATGGCCTGGACAACAGCATCTATCCTGTTCCTTCAGCAGAGTTGCTGGCGAAATGGCGTGCCATAGTCGGCGAAAATTTTTTCCTGTTTGTAGGCATGCTGCGCTATTACAAGGGCCTGCATATCTTGCTGGAAGCGGCAGCGGGTACGGATATCCCCATCGTCATCGTTGGTGACGGGCCGGAAGAAATCGAACTCAAGCGCCAGGCAGAAAGCCTGCAACTGAAGAATGTGCACTTCCTTGGTGCCTTGCCTGAACCTGACAAGATTGCTTTGCTCACGCTCTGTTATGCGCTGGCATTTCCTTCACATCTGCGCTCGGAAGCTTTTGGCATTTCATTGCTGGAAGGCGCGATGTATGGCAAGCCCATGATATCGAGCGAAATCGGCACTGGCACAACGTATATCAATGTTGCGGGCCAGACTGGCATGGTGGTGCCACCGAGTGATCCGGCGGCTTTCAGGCAGGCCATGGAGTATCTGCTGGCGCATCCGCAGGAGGCGGCGCAAATGGGTATCAATGCCCGCCAGCGTTATCTCGACTTATTCACCGCCGACAAAATGGCGAGCAATTATGCCCGACTCTACCAGCAAGTCATCGACGAGCATAAGCACAAATAAGGCACAAATAAGCTTGCCTAGCTTGCCGTCAATTTCCTGATCTCAAATTCTCCACGCAACCAGTTGCTGCCGATGAACTCGGTGTGATCCACATTGATGACATCAAATACCAGCAGATTATCTGACCACTCATAGTTTTCGTCGAGATGTGTTTTTGCCTTGGTCAGTGCGGTGGTGACAGAATAAGAGCCTGGCCCCAAGGGACATTCAAAGGGCAGTACAAATTCCAGCGCGTCACCCTGACGCAAATCATTTTGTACCTGGCGTGAATACCAGGTATTGCTGCCCCATATGACGCTCCCCTGTTTGTCGCGCAACATCAGACCCAGTACCAGTTCCGGGATATCGGCGCGCAATTGCACTTCAGCAACCAGCTTGACCTTTTGCCCAACGTGCGCTGCTGCCAGTACCTGATCGCTGTTCTGATCGCGCAAAGTGAGCTTACTGACGGTTGCCATGCCTGTGCCAGAGCGCGTTTGCAGCCAGCCCTGCTCATTGCGGTGCTGTTCTATCCTGAACTTTTCATTTTCTTTACGGGCAATCATGGCATTGTAAAAATCCACTACCTCATCAGGAGCCCCTTGCTTGAGTACGCTGCCCTTGTCAATCAGGATGACATGGTCACACAGGCTTCGCACATCACCCATGCTGTGGGTGACCAGGATGATGGAGGTACCCTGTTCCTTGAACTGGCGTATGCGGTCAAAACTGCGGTGCTGGAAATAGCTGTCGCCCACCGACAGGATTTCGTCAACGATAAGCACATCAGGACGCACAGCAGTCGCCACAGCAAAAGCCAGGCGCGCCTGCATGCCGCTGGAGTATACGCGCAACGGCTGATCAAAGAAGTTGCCAATTTCGGCAAAGCTTTCTATGCCAGGCATGAGTGCATCCAGTTGATCGCCACTCAAACCCATCAAGCCGCCTGCCATATAAGCATTTTGTCTGCCAGAAAATTCGGGATTAAACCCCAGGCCAAGTTCCAGCATGGCACTAATGCGGCCATTGACAGCAATATGGCCGGTGGTAGGACGTACCGTACCGGTAATCATTTTTAGCAAGGTACTTTTACCCGCACCATTCTGGCCAATGATGGCTACCGCCTGTCCAGCGGGCACACTGAAGTTGATATCGCGATTAGCCCAATATTCATAAGCAGGTTTTACTGGCAGGCCAGCCCAGTACATCATGCGTGATAGCAGGCCACTGAATTTGGAATAACATTTTCCAACGCCAGCGACGTTCAATATAATTTGACTCATAGCGCATCCACCAGATCTGCGCTGGCACGCCGGAAAATCCAGAAAGAGAATAAAAACAAACCTGATGAAATCAGAATGGGAATATACAAGTCAGCCATGACTGGAAAGTGGTCAAATAACAAGGCATTCTGATAAATTTTTACCAGAGGCGTCATCGGATTCAGATTCAGGATGGCGACAAAACGTTTAGGCATGTTGTCCATCAGGTAAACCACAGGCGTGAACCAGAACCAGAGTTGCAGAACAATGCCCATGACCTGACCAACGTCGCGTGAAAATACATTCAGCAGCCCGAGTATGATGCCCAGGCCAAAGGCAAACAGAATGATCAACAACATGCCCAGCGGCAGTATCAGCCATGCCGCTGTTGGCATATGACCAAAGAATAAAAACACCACGGCTATCGCTGCCAGCAATAACAAATGATTGATGAGAGCGCTGCCGCCGACGATCAAGGGCAGGCACAGTCTGGGGAAAGCGATTTTTTTGAGAGTGTTTGAATAATCAATGAACACTGTCGTACAGCGTGTCATGATTTCCGCAAACAGACCCCAGGCAGACATACCCGCCATCAGGTAAATCGCATAGGCTGACTTGTTTTCGATATTTGGTATCTTGGTGACCAGCACTTCAGACAAGACGATGGCGAAGATGGTTGCTTGCGCCAGAGGATTCAAAATCATCCACAGAGCACCCAGTTTGCTGCGCGCAAAGCGCCCGGCAAACTCGGCCTTGATGGACGACAGGATAAAGTGGCGGTAGTGCCACAATGAGATAAGTACAGCTTTCAAAGCTTGGTTTTCCTTAGCAGGGATCAGCCTGCAACACGTCCATAGATATCATCGAATCTGACAATATCATCTTCACCCAGGTAAGTACCGGATTGCACTTCTATCAGTTCAAGATCGGTTTCACCGGGATTTTCCAGCCTATGCTTGACACCCAGCGGGATGTAGGTAGATTGATTGGCGACCAAGGACATGACTTCGTCACCACGCGTGACCAGCGCCGTGCCACTGACCACGATCCAGTGTTCAGCACGGTGATGATGCATTTGCATGGACAAACGGCCACCCGGTTTGACGACGATGCGTTTTACCTGGAAGTGTTCGCCACTGTCGACGGAATCATAATGCCCCCATGGGCGATACACCTTGCGATGGTTATCGGTCTGGGTATAGTTTTCATCTTTCAGGCGGGTCACGACACGCTTGATGTTTTGGGTATTGGCTTTGTTGGTGACCAGCACTGCATCTGGTGTCTCGACCACGATAACATCTTCCAGACCCAGGCAGGCGACCAGGCGGCTGTCAGAAATCACCAGGCAATTGCGTGAATCCTCCAGCAAGACATCGCCATGGACAGTGTTGCCATTTTCGTCCTTGTCCGAGACTTGCCAGACTGCATCCCAGGCACCAACGTCTGACCAGCCAGCATTGAAAGGCACGACGTAGCCGGGGATATGCAAGTCCTGGTCTTTGGCCAGTTTTTCCATGACGGCATAGTCGATGGAATCTGAAGGACAAGACAGGAAGGCTTCTTTATCGACGCGGACAAAGTCACTATCAATGCTGGCCTTGTTCATTGCCAGTTTGCAGGCCTCATGCATGGCGGGATGAAAGTGCTGTATGGCTTTGAGCCAGGTGGTTGCGCGCATCATGAAAATGCCGCTATTCCATAAATGACGACCACCATCCAGATATTGCTGGGCCACTTCCAATACCGGCTTTTCGACAAAAGCTTGCAGCTCGCGTACAGCCTGGCCTGGCAGTACATCACCGGTCTGTATATAGCCATAACCGGTTTCAGGGCGGTCAGGCACGATACCAAAGGTCACCATGGCGCCATCGATGGCCTGTTGCAGGCCATCTTGTATCGCCTGGTGAAAGCCCTGTTTATCATTGATGACATGATCAGCTGGCATTACCAGCAAGACTGCATCAGTGTCTGATGCCACCGCTGCCAGGGCTGCCAGCGTCAATGCCGGGGCAGTATTGCGTCCGGTTGGTTCCAGCAACAGGCTGCAGTTATTGAAGCCCGCAACACGTAATTGCTCTGCCGTGATGAAGCGGTATTCTTCATTGCAGACCACGATCATTCTCTTGGTCACGCCCAGGGCACCGGAAAAGTCCCTGACGCGTGTTGCAGTTGCCTGCAACATGGTTTCTTCGCCTATCAGGGCGAGCAATTGCTTGGGATGCTTTTCACGCGATAGCGGCCATAATCGGGTTCCAGAACCCCCGGAAAGAATGACAGGCTGTAATAACATGGATAACTTTCTTATTCTTTATGCCCTCGGGCAAATCATTATAAAATATTTAATATGTTGCAATGTGCGTTCAATCAGCGGCAAATTTCCCTACGCGGGACAGCACAGGTGTGAGCAAATGCTGAATAGGCTAAACTTGTAATGCCTGAATGGCAAACAAAGTTTGTCAAAGTCTCACTCAGGCTGACAATAGCTGAATATACGGGAACTGAAATAATATGGAAATTTGCAGATGCTGATAATTTCGTCGCAGTTTACATCATCATTTATACTTCTACCCCTTTTTCTACCTTTTTAGCGGCCTAAAAACTAATCATTTGCCACCAATTATGAATAAAACTCCCGGATTATATGGCGAATATGGCAATACAGAACAAATCTGAGTGCGAAGCACAAGAACAGGCTGACAAGACCAGTTTGATATTGAAAAGCAGAAGACATTCAACTCCCATTAACATTCCTGTCAACGAGGTGGGGGCAGGGCAGGGTGACGCAAGGGAAATTATGTTGAATAAGCAAGATATTCCAGAAATAAAAGCTGAAGTGCCAGCCGCGCCGAAAGGCCTGCGCCAGAAACTGCGTGCCATACCAGGTGTGGGATACGCACTGGCCTGGTGCCAGGCGTTCTTGTTTTTACCCCGCAACCGTTTCCAGAACGAAGTTGCATTGACAAATTTGCAAAGACAAATTGACAGCTTACAATTGCAGTTGCGTAATCAGGAGCAAAAATTTTTGCAATTGGAAGAGCAAAAACTCGCCATACGGCTTGAAAAATACGATGCACTCGATATCGGTAGCAGGTTAATGGAGCTGGATCGTCTGCATATAGGCCGCCAGTTGCGTTCCATGAACCTGATGATTCGTGCGGGTTTGCAAAACGGTACTAAGCAGATCGAGCAAGCTGTTGCGGTCACCGCAGAGCCAGCAAGTTCGGTTATCTCTGCCAGCACTAGCCAGCCCGTGGCCAAAGTCGCCAGTGATTTTGACCAGGATCAGTTCTATCTGGAATTTGAAGCCTTGTTCCGTGGTTCTCGCGCTGATATCAAGGAGCGCTTGAACGTATATTTGCCCTATCTGGCGCATATCAGCAAACAGGCAAAAGATGAACGCAAGCTGGTCATCGACGTTGGCTGTGGCCGTGGTGAATGGTTGGAATTGCTGGACGAGCAAGGCATACCCGCCATGGGTGTGGATATGAATTTCTCCATGGTCAACGCCTGCCTGGATCAAGGCTTTCTGTGTCGCCATGCTGACGCCATTGCCTATTTGCGCGAACAGCCTGCAGGCAGCATAGGAGCAGTGACAGGTTTCCAGATCATTGAGCATTTACCGTTCGAGCAATTGATTGCGCTGTTTGATGCAGCACACCATGCGCTGTGCCCAGGTGGTGTCATTATTTTTGAAACGCCGAATCCTGAAAACCTCAAGGTGGGTGCCTGCAATTTCTATTTTGACCCTACCCATTTGCATCCTATCGTGCCGCAGGTGGCTGAATTTATGGCAAGGCAGCGCGGCTTTACTCATGCAGAAATTCTGCGTTTGCATCCTTACCCTGATGATCACTTGCTGCACGGCGGCACTGAGGTTGAAGCGCTGCTCAATAAGGAATTATTCGGTGCCCAGGATTACGCAGTCATAGGTCGTAAATAAGATGCAGATACATCAATTCAGCCCTTCCTGCGGAAGAGGTGACGGCGTCAGCAATGGCATGTTCTTTACCCGCAAGCTCTTGCGCGAGATGGGTTTTACTTCCACCATTTATTGCGATCTGGTGCAGGATGAAGTGCGTGATGAAGTACAGCACTATAGTGAATTGCAGCTTGCTGATAATGACATCCTGCTGGTGCATCACAGCCTGGGTTATGAGAATTGCGCCTGGTTGAAAAACATCAAGGCACGCAAAGTACTGGTTTACCACAACATCACGCCACCGCAGTTTTTACCTGACAATGGCCTGCCCGAATTAAGCATCCTGGGCAGACAGCAACTGGCCTTGTGGGCGCAGGATTTTCAGGCTGCAATCGGTGACTCTGATTTGAATAGTACAGAGTTGCGTGCCGCGGGCCATACAGATGTAACGACCATCCCTTTACTGGTCGATGTGTCGCGCTGGCAGCATCACAGCTATAACACGGTGCTGATGAACAGCTTGCGTGGTGCCCACAATATTCTTTTTGTCGGTCGTCTGTGCGAACACAAGCACCAGTTGCAATTGCTCGACATGCTGGATGAATTGCGCCATTTCTCGCGCCAGCCAGTGCGCCTGATATTGGCGGGCGGTGTCACCAGCATGCCGTATGAACAGGAGGTACATGCCCGCATCGCTGAAATGAAACTGGATGCGCAGGTGCTGATGACATGCAAGATCACTGACGAGGATTTGCTGGCCCTGTACCGTAGTGCGGATGCTTATGTCAGCCTTAGCGAGCATGAAGGTTTTGGCATGCCCCTGATTGAGGCCATGTTGCATGATGTGCCAGTGATTGCGCGTGCCACTGAAGGTGTCACGTCCACCATGGGTGGGGCAGGTATCTTGCTCGATACTGACGTGACCCCGGCCACTTGTGCTGCACATGTGCACATGCTCTTGACTGAACCGGCTTTGCGCCGCCGCATCATTGCGGGCCAGCGGCAAAATATCCAGCGATTCTCGCGTCAGAAAATTCAGGCAGATTTGCAGCAATTCCTGCAAAAGCTGGGCGCACAAATTCCTCAAGAGTCATCAGCTACCAGTGAGCAGCAAAAGCCATTGTGGCAGATAGAGGGGCCTTTCGATTCTACCTATAGCCTGGCTATCGTCAACCGTGAACTGGCGCGTGCTTTGGCGTCCCAAAAGGACAAGGCTGTGCAACTGGGTTTGCGCAGCCGTGAAGGTTATGGCGATTTCGTCGCTTCGGCAGATTTCCTGGTCGCCAATCCCGATATCGCTGAATTGCAAACCGTATCGCAACAGGCAGTAAATATGCCTGATTTGACTCTGCGCAATTGTTACCCACCGACGCTGGATGATATGCAGGCGCGGGTCAGGATAGTGAATTCTTATGGTTGGGAAGAGACTGGTTTCCCGCAAGAGTTTGTCAATGAATTCAACCGCAAGCTGGATTTGATTTTGGTGGTGTCGCGCTTTGTCGGCACGGTCTTGCGTGACAATGGCGTACGCGTGCCGATTGCTGCTGTTGGCAATGGTGTTGATCATGTCATGCGCGTTGCTGCGTTGCCGGTATCTCAGTCTGTAGTAGATAGTCTTAAAACTTACCGTTTCTTGCACGTCTCATCCTGCTTCCCGCGCAAGGGGCCGGATGCTTTGTTGCTTGCCTATGGCCAGGCTTACAGGGCCAGTGACGATGTCAGCCTGGTCATCAAGACCTTCCCTAATCCGCATAATGATGTGGCTGAACAATTGGCGGCGCTGCAGGCTGCTGATCCTGATTTTCCGCATGTGCTGATCATCATGGATGATTATAGTCAGGCGCAAATGCGTGGTCTGTATGAGGCATGTGATGTGCTGGTTGCACCTAGCCGTGGCGAAGGTTATGGCTTGCCGATTGCAGAAGCCATGTGGCTGAAACTGCCGGTGATTGCTACCGCATGGAGCGGGCAGATGGATTTCTGCGACGATAGCAAGGTCTGGCTATGTGACTATCAATATGGCAAATCAACTTCGCATTTCAGTGCTACGCATTCTGCCTGGGCTGACCCTGATGTCAATCATCTGGCAGCATTGATGCGGGAAGTACATGCCAGCCCGGCAGATGTCATCGTCAGCAGAACTGCGGCAGCGCATGCGTTTATATCGACGCACTATGCATGGTCAGATGTCGCCTGCAGAACCCGCCAGGCGATTGCTGCACTTGAGCAGCAGCCGTTGTTACGCAAGGAGCCACGCATAGGCTGGATCAGTAGCTGGAATGCGCGTTGTGGCATCGCTTCTTATTCATCTTTCCTGACTGCTGGCATGCCGCAGGACAGAGTGGTTTATTTGAGCAGCCATATCCCCGAAAGAACGGTACGTGATGCTGACAATGTCATCCGCAGTTGGGATGCCAGCATGGAGGAGGATCTGGAACACACCTGGCTGATGATCCAGGAGCAGAAGCTGGATGTGATTGTTATTCAATATAATTTCGGTTTCTTTTCACTGGCAGCCATGGCGCGCCTGATCAGGCGTGTCAAGGAAGATGGCAAAGCCATTCATGTGTTCTTCCATTCAACTGCCGACGTGCAAAGGGAAGATGGCTTGATCAGTCTGTCGACTATTGCGGCTGAATTGAATCTGGCTGACCGCATCTTCGTGCATGGCCTGGATGACATGAACCGGCTTAAAGGCATTGGAGTTGCTGATAATCTTGTGTTCTTCCCGCAGGGCTTGATGCCAACGCTGGAGCACGCCTCGGCCAGAGTAGATACTTCACGCATGGCAGGCAAGACAGTCATTGCTGCATATGGTTTCTTATTGCCACATAAAGGCGTGCAAGCCTTGATCAAGGCGTTTGCACAACTGCAAGGTCAGGGTGGAAATTATCATTTGCTGCTGGTCACGTCACTGTATCCTGTTGGCTTGTCTGAAGGAGAATATCATCAGTGCCGCCGCCTGCTATATGAATCCGGCCTGGATGCGCATGTGACTTTCCTGCCGGATTATCTGACGGATGAAATCAGTCAATCATGGTTGCAGCAGGCAGACCTGATTGTTTATCCATATCAGAAAACGCAGGAATCTTCGAGCGCAGCGGTGCGGATGGGGTTGGCTTCTGGCCGCCCGGTAGCAGTGACGCCTTTGTCGATTTTTGATGATGTCAAGGATGCGGTGCATGTCTTGCCTGGCACCGAACCTGCAGACATTGCGGAAGGTATTACTGCCATTTTGCATGATGCACAAAGGCTGAAAGAGAAAGCAATACAGGCGAAAGCCTGGACTGCAACCAGACAATGGCCAGCTTTATCGCAACGCTTGTTGAATACGATTGATGGCATTGCGAATGCATTGGATATTGAGATCGGTCGTATCTGAATGCACAAAAAAACGGCGCTTACTTCACATCAGCGCCGTTTTTTTATTGCTTGCCACAGGCAACTTGTCCTCTTGTTTGCAACAGCGCTATCAGCTTGGCCGTATGCTTTTGCCTGGCCCAGTCTTGCAGATGGTGGTCAGTATCAAAGAACCAGCTCTCCGGATACATGAAGTCTTTTGGCTTCCCCAGATATTCTATGCCTAGTTTATTCATACGGTCTGGCAGTTCGGTGTAAAAGGCCAGGTCTTCTGCATCTGTATCGTATTTGGCATGATGCAGCAAGACGGTGGGCATGGCGATCAGGCAGATGTTATTGCCCTTAGCCCATTGCGCATAATTTTCCATGAGCTTCCAGCCACCGGTCTCGGTGGCTGCTCTATGCGCATAATCCCAGGCCCTGGTGGCTTTGACTGCGGCGATATCACCAGCACTGCGTTCTGCCGCACTGGTGTGAGTCTGGTCGCCTCTTGCATCAAGATGATGGGCGCCATAAGTGCCGCTGGTGACCGGGCCGTCAGGTAAATGCCGCAGGCCATGGAGCCAGCGTTCTGCTCCCAGTCCTGCAGCATATTGAAGTTGGGTGATGCGTGGCAGGCTGCGCCAGTAATCCAGATCCCTGGCCATGACATAATCAATAATCTGCGAATTGGCTTTGCCATCATCGAGATACAGTGCATATTCCATCGGCATGAGCATGGTGTCACCGGGACGAGCAACACGACGCGATACATCCAGTATATAAGGCAGGCCCAGCCCGGCATTCACCGCAAGATTGATGACAGGTTTTTGCCAGTAATTTTCCAGCATGCCTGAATCTATACCAAACATGGCATTTGAACCTGCCACGATCAATACGCGTGGCGTTTTGATTTCTTGTGCCGCGTGGATCTTATATTGGTAAGCATCATAAACCCAGCGTGAACTGGCAGTCGGCGAGCCAAGCTGGTATTTGATGCCGACTACCCATAACAGGCTGATAGCCAGGAAGCTGCCAGTCAATGCGAGCCAGAATTTTTTCATATCCTCGCTCGCCTAAAAATTAAAATACAAAAATTCTGTGGCTGGCCTGACTGCCATCCATTTCAGTGCAAACCACAGACAGATGCCAGCAGTGATGCCCAAAGCGATTTGTCTTTTTTCGCTAAGTGGTGTGATGGCGACATTCGGACTGGGATCGTAATTCAGTAATTCTGTAGTGTTAGGCAAGAGCCAGACGACTGCCATACCTATGCCTATCCACAGCCAGCCCACATCTGGCGTTGTGCTTAACATGTCTTCAAACACTTGGGAGATATTTTGCCAGGGCAGGGCGGGCAGATGCACGCCTGAGCCAGGTTGTAACAGAGCGGCATACATGTTCACCGCACTTATCATATCAGGCGCACGGAACAACACCCAGGCAAAGGCCACCAGAATGAAGGTTACTGCGATAGTAATTGTTTTCGGCAGCTTGACCCAGAGTTTGCTTAGTGCTGAGCTGCCTTCCAGTACATGGTGCCAGAAGTGATTAATGAGCAGCATGCTGCCATGCAAAGCACCCCACAAAAAGAAGTTCCACCCCGCGCCATGCCATATACCGGCCAACAGCATCGTCAGCCACAGATTGCGGTAACGCATGAATTGGCCGTGGCGATTCCCACCCAGAGGTATGTACAAATAATCGCGCAAAAAACTGGACAGTGTCATATGCCAACGCCGCCAGAAATCGATAATGGAAGTGGCTTTATAAGGAGAGAAGAAATTGACAGGCAGCTTGAAGCCAAACATCAGCGCCAGGCCTATCGCCATGTCGGAATACGCAGAAAAATCAAAATACAATTGCAGGGTATACGCCAGCATGGCTTGCCATGCCGCTTCGCCACCCGGTGTTGTTTGCCTGGCCAGTTCAAATACCGGGCTGGCATAGCGTGCCATGCTGTCAGCCAATATGGTTTTTTTGAATAAGCCCATTGCGAGAAAACAGGCACCGGTGATGAGTGCTTCTTTTTGTCTGAACAGGGGATTGTCATTTTCCCTGGCTTGCGCAATCAGGGGCTTGTGATGCACGATGGGGCCAGCAATCAGTTGCGGGAAAAAAGAAACAAAAAACAGATAGTCGAGCACATTATGCCTGTGCACGTCGCCACGCCTGCAATCAACCAGATAGGCGATTTTCTGGAAGGTGACAAACGAAATTGCCAATGGCAGAACGATGGGGTCTATCGGTGGCACCGCATGGAATGCAGCAAACAAATTGGCCAGCAAAAAATAAGTGTATTTGAAACCACCCAGCACCAGCAGGTTAAAGATTATGCCTGCCTTCATCCATCTGGCGGCATGTAGATCCAGCGCTTGCTGCCTGGCCTTCAAGATGCGGCCACCGAGCCAGAAATTGATGCTGATCGAGCTCAGGAGTACCGCCAGATAACGCACATCCCAGACGGCATAAAATACCAGTGAAGCCAGCACCAGCCAACCCAAGGCCGGTCTTAATCCCCATTGATGTTTACATAGCCACCACACTGCCAGCGTGATCGGCAGGAAGAGGAACAGGAATCCAAAGGAATTAAATAACATGGCGGGCAGCCTGGCACTGTATCAGATGTGCGGCTGTGGTCACACGGTAGCGCCCAGCGCCAGTTTTTGCAGTTCGTCAGGTTTGCGTATGATCAGGCGATGCAAGTCTTTTTCGACTATGCCTTGCTGGGCCAGATGCAAGAGCGCACGGGTAACGGTTTCGCGGCTGGTGTTGATCATCATGGCGATGTCCTGATGGGTAGGCAAGTTTTCTATGACTTCCAGATTGCAAGGCATGATTTTTTTGAACAAGGCAATGAAGGCGTAGATACGACGTGAAGTATTGCCTATGCTGAGCAAGGCGCGGAATTCAGAATCGCGCTGGATTTTTTCAGCCAGATGGCGCAGCATCATGTTTGCCATGGCTGGCGAGTGCGAAAACAAATGCAGTGCCGTGGCACTGGGCAAAAAGCCGACCAACACATTGCTCAAAGCGACTACCGAGGCAGAGCGCGGGGTGCCATTGATGATGGCGATTTCACCAAAGAAATCACCTTCCTTGAGCATGCGCAGGCCGATGGCGCGGCCATCTTCAGTGACATCAACCACTTGCAATTGTCCTGAGAGCAGAAATAACAGGCTGTCACCGATGCCACCCTTTTGTAATACCACATCCCGTTTATTGAAGTGACGCACACGCATGTCACTCTTGACCTTGTTCATGTCTTCATCGCTCAGCCCCATTAACAGGGGGATATTGCGCAAGTTGACCGTGATCTGGTTGACTTTGACCTGTACTTTGGTCTGAATGGGTATATTTAATTGCAATTGCCCAGGCAAGGGCGCTTGCGACTCTCCGCCCGGTGCCTTGTTGTGAATAACAGCGACTTCGTTATTTGATACCGTCATTGGTCAATCCAATTGTGAAGAACCCATGACTTGCAATGGTGATGGCCCCTCATTCGTTTTCAATATTTCCTGATTCATAGATGACAAATGGTGATGCTGACATGAAAATTCAAATTTAAAAATTCTGCCATTGCCAGCTCAATTGTACCGACTTGCTATTGTATTGAAGGATGGAGATATTTTCCTTGTTATTTATCGCCCGGAATTCCAGTTGCAGTGACTGCTTGTCTGTGAAATACCAATTCAGTCCGGCTTTGATGATCTGAAGATCTTGTCGCCTTGCTACATCTATCAGGTTGGGCGAGTAAATATCAGCACTTTGCCATATTTGTTTGCTCCAGCCTAATTCCAGCTCGCTTTGCTGGAATAATTGCCGTCTCAAATTCAAATTTCCATAGTAACCAGTCCTGTGACCACCTTGACGATCTGAATGAGCCCGGTCTGCCATTGCTGCCAAACCAGCTTGCAACTGGTATTTTTCAGTTTCATAAGACAGCAAACCACGTAATTCCCAAGTATGCGCGTCGAAGTTTCCCAGGGTCGGATATTGCACATTGGTTAATCCGGCAATAGTACTGAAACGCCAGGGGCTGCCTTGTCCAACTGGAGGTGACAGACGCAATTGTACAATTTCCTGTTTTTGATACAGCTTGCCACCCAGGCTCAGTGCGCTGACCAGACCGATGCCTCTGATGCTGTAGTCTTGCCATTTCCATGGCTTTTCCACGCCGACGGCAAGCGCCAGCGTGTTATATGCGCTCAGGCTGTCATAGCTGCGCAGACGCATCTGGGCAAAACCTATAGTGCCGTTATTACTGATTTCTTGCGATACATTGCCAGACAAACTGGCAAAGCGGTCTGCTTTGGGCTGATATTCAGGCAAAAGCTGCAAGGTTATTTGTTCAGTGCCACTTCCGAACGTGAAAAAAGGATTGCTGGCTCCCTGATTCACATTGGTGTCATATCCCGCCTCTACAGATACAGCGATGCGCCTCTCTGGTGTTGCGGGAATACAGTTTTTGGGCTGCCATAATTCCAGTTTATATAGCTGATCTTCTGATAAAGGCAGGTTTTGCCGCATTTTTTGCAGAACTTTATCGGCTTCTTCTTTATTGCCCAGTTTGCACTGTAGCATCGCCAGATCCAGCCATGCGCCTGCGTGCAGGGGCTTTTTCTCTATCAGGGTGCTGAGCATGGCTTTGGCGTCATCATTGCGTTTTTCGCTGATGGCTTTCAAGGCTTCCAGATACAGGTCTTCACTTTGAGCTTCATTGTCCGCTTTTGCGACAGCACTGCCAAAGACCAGCAACAGCATTAGCATTGGTATTTGACATACTGTCTTGTGAATTTTCCTCATGCAGTGACCTCTACCGTGTAGATGGTAGTCGGTTTTTCCTTGCCTTTCAGCAGACGTTCGCCCAGAGGCTGGAACTGATGTCTGGTTGAACCATCGACGGTACCTTTGCCGATGATGATGTCATGCGGGTAGTGACGTGCCGCATCCTCCAGGCGTGAAGCTGTATTTACACTGTCGCCAACGGCGGTGTAGATGCTGCGGAAGGAACTGCCAAAATCTCCTGCAATCGCAATACCACTTTCTATTCCGATTCTGACTCTAATCTTTTTTCTCCCCTGTTGTTCGTATTGGGCACTCAAATTTCTGACGTTCCTGACAATTTCTATTGCTGCGTCCACGGCCAGATCCGCATGATTTTCTACTGGCAGCGGTGCTCCCCAAAAAGCCACCAGGCCATCGCCTGTGTATTTATCCAGTGTGCCACCTTTGGCCAGCACGGGGCCAGTCAGGCATTCGAGAAATTCACGCGTCAGACTGGCAGCTTCTTCCATGGGCAAGTTTTCTACCTGACTGGTGTAGCCTTCCATATCTGCAATTAAAGTGGTGACATGCAATTGCCTTGGTGCCAGTGGGTCTTTCAAATCACTGCGTAATAATTCTTGTACAACTGCTTTGGCGACATATTGTTGCAGGGTTCCTAATAATCTTCTCGATTTGCGTTGTGCAGTCTGCCAGCCAAAAGGCACTGCAACTGCCAATAAAAAAAAGTTCGCTGCCAAAGGGCCGACCGGAGAAAACCACATATCATGGTCTACTACCAGATAAGCCAGTGCTACCCACGCCACTGAAGCCAGACCCAGCATCAGCGTATTTGACAAGGCAGAAAAGCGTGGAAACATGAACATCGCCATTCCTGCAGTTAACACTGTAAATAGGATGGACATCAAGCGCCCTGGCCACTTTACATAAGTTCTGCCTTCATGCTCGTCCAGCATCGTACTCAGCGCCTGAGCGTGTACCAGAAAACCGCTGGTCGAATACCATAAGGGTGTCGGTACCCTGTCTGCCAAAGCCAGGGAAGACGAGCCTATGATGATATATTTACCGCGCAGAGCCTCCAGCGGGGTCGTATCTTGCAATACACTCAGGGCAGGTACGACTTCATACGAAGACAGTGTGCGACTATACTCAACACGTGAAAATCCATTTTCATCTACATCTGAAAAGCGGCTCTTGTGTGCAAACAACTGATCTTTACGCATCTTTGAGCAGCATTCCAGCAAGACACGTGATAATTCAGAATACACTTTTCCCTCGAAGCGAGTCTGAACCGGAATTCGCCGTAAAGTTCCATCCGGGTCAGGCACAAATCCAATATTGCTGATGTAACGCGCATTGCTGAGGCCAGAATGATTCGCAATATAGCCTGTGGCTTGCGCCATGCTGGCACGTTCTGCCGGGCTGAATGCCGTGACTGGTGTGCCACCTGTCAGTTGGCCGTTGCGCGCTGGGGTCTGCTTGTTTTTGTCAAAATCAAATGCCTGAGCCAATACTACCGGGCCATGTGCGGCGAGAGCTGCCAGTCTTTGGTCTCCTACTGTATCTTTATGTTCTTCAAAATATATATCCAGGGCGACGCCGCGTACATCAAACTCAGTAATAAGTTTTTCTATCAGATCGGCAATACGTTCCCTTGGCCACGGTACTGCACCTAACACGGAAATGCTATGGTCATCAATATCAATCAATGCCAGACGGTCTTCTGCCTGGTGTTTTGCGCGCAGTTGCACGAACTGGTCCCTGAGCCATTCATCTCCCGGTAATGGGCGACGGCTTTCAGGCAGGCACTCATTCAGCGCGCACAAGCCAACAGCCATGATGGCGATCATCAGCCACAAATAAGTAGTGGCAGAAATACGCAAAAAAAACTCAGATACTGGCCTCATGATTGCGTAAGATGGTCCGTTGAATTATTCACTGGGCAATGAGGCGATCGGGAAGTTCATATCAATCAAAATGATTTTGGCAGCATCATAAGCCGGATTAAATAAAGTGTGTTAGAACTTGAACATCTTTTTGCGTGGGGGCAATAAATTAAAGCATAGTCTGGACGAAAATAATTGTTTATTCACTATCGCTTTCCGCATCCATGATAATCCTTCTGGTTTCAGTGTCTTAGCAAAAAACTGTTATAGTAGCCTGAAATTGTAAATTGTGATCGCCGTCACAATATTTTTTGCATATCAGTGGATAATGATGAAAATATGAGCAGGTGTAAATCGGTATAAGCCGGAGCAATGTGTGCCCGGTGCGAAAGTCTTTGCCGGTTTCTCAGGCAAGCGAGGAATGAATATGAAGAGTAAAACAGAGAATTTGTTAGGCCAGCTGGTCCGGTGGACGCTGGCATTCATGCTGGCGATTCCTGCGATGGCATTTGCAGAGGACGCGGTGAAGGTTTCTCAGGTTTGGGGAAAAGTTGAAATTAATGGCAAGCCGGCAATTATTGATAGCGCTGTCGCGGAAGGTGCCAGTATTAAAACCGGGGCTGATGGTTACATTTATTTTAAAACCATAGATGATGGTTTGTTGATTGTGCGTCCGAATAGCGAAGCGCGCATCGTTAATTATCATGTTGATAAACAGAATCCTGCCAATACCCGCGTCAAACTGGAGTTGATTTCTGGTGTAGCACGTAGTGTGTCGGGTAATGCTGTAAAACAGGCAAGGCAGAATTTCCGCTTTAATACGCCGGTTGCTGCTATCGGTGTGCGTGGTACGGACTTCACGGTCTTTACTGACAAGGATACAACGCGTGTAGTCGTAGTGGATGGCGGCATCGTTGTCAGCGGCTTTAGTGGTTCTTGCTCACCGCAAGGCGCCGGCCCATGTGAAGGTGTTGCCGCCGCCGAGTTATTCGCTCGTCAGCAAGGTGTTTTATTGCAGATCAACAAAGGCCAGAACAAGCCGCAATTATTGCAATCAGCCCCTGGCTTGACGCCAGATACTATTGCCCCTCCAAGGGCAGACGAGCCAGGTAGCAAAACTGCAGCTAATAATAGTAGTGCGACTTTGGTCGCTCCTGCCGCAACTGATCCTAATCTTGATCCCAGCAAGGTTGGTGGCGTCAAGCAGACCCTGGCTTCCAATGCCAATAAAACACCAAATAACACTGGTGTAGGTAATGGCAATAATGCGGCATTGACGAACACCATTATCTGGGGACGCTGGTTTGAGCTTTTCGGTCAAAAAGCTGACTTTGATATTACCAAGCAAGACCAGAATGGGGCTTCAGCACGTGGCACCAATGCTTATTTTGCTATTTTCCAGGCTAAAAATACAGAGTGGCAAGTACCAACTACAGGTTCTATGGGCTTTGCCTTGAAGGATAGTCAGGCTGTTGTCGTGGATAATATCAAGAGTCTGGAGTCAGCAGCCAAGCTGGAAAATGCCAAATTGCAGCTGGATTTTGCCAAGGCAACATTTACCACGGGATTTGATGTGATCTCTGGTAGCGAAAAGTTCACCTTGAAAGGCGAAGGAACTGTTACCAGTACGGGTATCCTATATGGCACAAATCAATATGTCCCAGCCGCGAATATGGCGATACAAGGAGTTGTGACTAATGAAAAAGGCGGTACAGCAGCTTATATATTCCAGTCAAAACTGAATGAAGATGGCACTCGCATGGTGTATGGCGTGACAAACTGGGGTAAGCAGTAAGTAATATTAAATATTGCTTAATTCTGTCTTGAAATACAAAAGGGCTTCTGCGGAGGCCCTTTTGTATTTGTGTAAAGAAAGCACGATAAAGTCCGTGAACCATATTGCCTTTTATTGTCCATATATATGGCTTGAACTTAAAAGCTCCGTTTGGGTCAGTGTCTTGACCTGGTTGATTTGCTACATCAGTGAGAATACTTAAGTCTGTAAATGATTTTGTTATTTGACGTAACGAAATATTCATTTTGGTTTACTTCGGGTCAGGCCTTATAATTGTAGGTTGGCAAAGTCATATCTAGGCTTTTCATTTGAAAGCTGTTTCTGCAGAGCAAATGAAAAATTTCGAAATACAAGCCAAATGTTGTTAAGTTTTGCTTTTTTTTGAAAATGTGATTGCAGTCACATCTTCGATTGGGTGCTTCTGCGATTATCTGCTTGCCGTAACGCGAGTAAGTGCCTAAAAAGCAAGCTTCGCACTTTTTAAATTAATTAAATTAGGAGTTCTTAAATGGCTAATACAGCTGCTGATATCCAAAAGCTTTACATCGCTTATTTCAACCGTCCTGCAGACCCAAATGGTCTGACGTACTGGATGGCCCAAGG
>JACQDX010000031.1 GCA_016200895.1 Burkholderiales bacterium | reverse complement strand
CAAAAAGAATTGTGCCGCAGAGTCGTTGGCACAAGCCTATTTGAGTGCACTGGAGGGGGCTATGGTACTGGGACGTGGCATGCGTACCGTGCAAGGGCCGGCAGATATAGCGCAAACTTTTCTTTCCACTGTGTCGGTCTGAGGCTGACATTTTTTTTTGCAAATGAAAACTACCAATTAGTAGGTAGATAAATGAAAGGCTACACAATGAACACTAATTTTGAAGGCAAGAAATTATTGGTAATAGGCGGCACCAGCGGCATGGGTCTGGAAACAGCACGCATAGTCTTATCCCAAGGTGGCAAGGTTGTCATTGTTGGTAATCGCAAGGACAAGGCAGAAGCGGCACAGAGGCAATTGTCAGTATTGGGCGAAGTAACAGCATTGACCGCGAATTTATCCAAGGCAGAAGAAGTACAGCAACTCTTGAAAAAAATCGATGAAGCGCATAAGGACATCAATTTATTGCTGAATGCTGCGGGCATATTTTCCCCCAAGGCATTTCTTGAACATAACGAAAATGACTATGATCAGTACCAGGCTTTGAACAAGGCCTTGTTCTTTATTACCCAAAAAATCGCTGCCAATATGATAGCCAGTGGACACCCTGGGTCTATCGTGAATATAGGTTCGATGTGGGCAAAACAGGCGATTGCGGCGACGCCATCATCTGCTTATTCCATGGCCAAGGCAGGCATACATTCTCTGACCCAGCATTTGGCCATGGAGCTTGCTGCCAGCAATATACGTGTGAATGCAGTATCGCCAGCGGTGGTGGAAACCCCGGTCTATGAAAGCTTTATACCCAAGGCGGATATTCCTGTTGCTTTACAAGGCTTCAATGCGTTCCACCCTATAGGGCGTATAGGCACACCGCAGGATGTGGCAGAAGTTATTGCTTTCCTGTTGTCGGACAAGGCTTCCTGGGTAACTGGCGCAATCTGGGATGTGGATGGTGGCGTGATGGCGGGGCGTAATACCTGAAGAAATCAGGAATAAAAAATGCCGGGTCAGTTCTGTATATGAACTGACCCGGCATTTTTTCGTTTCTATAGTCTTGCTGTGAGCTTAACCTGCTGCAACACGTGTGGCGATATGCTTCAGCGCTTCTTCTACCTGATCAATCAGGATCAGGCACAGGTCACCTGCTTCCAGCCTGTCCATGGCCAGATCAATGGCGATGAATTCACCGTTGATTTCATCTATGCGCGTGGTTTTTGTTGCCTGCTTCAGGCCTTCACGCAAGAGGGCGACAACCTCACCATCGGCACGTCCGCGTTGGCATTGATCCTGATACAGCACCACGTCATCAAAGGATTCACCTAGGATTTCCGTCTGCTGGCGTATGTCCTGGTCACGGCGGTCACCAGCACCGCTGATGACAACAGAACGGCGTTTGGCAGGCATGGTTTCTACAGCGCGTACCAGTGCCAATATCGCATCCGGGTTGTGGCCGTAATCAGCAATCAGGGTCGCACCGCGGAAGTTGAAGACATTGAAACGGCCAGGTGCGTTGTCAGCTTCATTGGCAAAAGACTTCAAGCCTGCACGTATGCTGTCCCAGTCAGTATTTACGGCCCAGGCGGCGGCCACGGATGCCATGACGTTCTCGACCTGGAAGCCTATGCTGCCATTGCGGGTGATAGGGATGTCAGCGAGAGGGACGCTATGGCGTGTCTTGCCTTCTGCTGCGATCAAATGGCCATTCTCTATATACACGACGCGCTTGCCCTGGGCCCTGTGGGTAGCCATGACGGGGTGTTGATGGTCCGTAGCGAAGAAGATCACTGCAGACGGGCAATTGCTAGCCATGACTGCAACGATGGGGTCAGCCGCATTCAGCACGGCATAGCCGTTATCAGCAACGTTTTGCACAATGACGCGCTTCAATACGGCCAGGTCTTCTACCGTGGTGATGTAATTCAGGCCTAGATGGTCGCCAGAACCTATATTGGTGACGACAGCGACCTGGCACCGGTCATAAGCCAGGCCCTCGCGCAAGACACCACCACGTGCTGTTTCAAACACGGCTGCATCTACATCAGGGTGCGACAAGACATTGCGGGCGCTGCGCGGGCCGCTGCAATCACCACTATCGATCTGGCGACCAGCAACATATACGCCGTCAGTATTGGTCATGCCTGTACGCAAGCCACTGGCTGTCAGCAAATGGGCTATCAGACGTACGGTCGTGGTTTTGCCATTGGTGCCAGTGACTGCAATGACAGGGATGCGGCCATCGTCGTTATCATCAAACATGGAAGCGATAATCGCTTCACCGACCTGGCGGCCTTTGCCAAAAGAAGGAGATAGATGCATGCGCAAGCCTGGCGCCGCATTGACTTCGACGATGCCGCCATTTTGCTGTTCTATTGGTTTTAATACGCTGTCGCAAACCAGGTCAACGCCACAAATATCGAGACCCACCATTTGTGCGGCAGCGACTGCACGGGCGGCAACTTCCGGGTGCACATCATCTGTCACATCTGTTGCTGCGCCACCAGTAGAGAGATTGGCGTTATTGCGCAATACCACACGCTGCCCCTTGGGCGGAATGGAATCAGCCACAAAACCTTGCTTGGCCAGACTGGCCAGGGCGATGTCATCAAAACGTATTTTGGTCAGGGATGTGGAGTGACCACTGCCACGGCGCGGGTCTTTATTTACCTGCTCAACCAGCTCACGCACGCTTTGCTTGCCGTCGCCAACCACTTGCGGCGGGTCACGTCGGGCTGCAGCTACCAGTTTGTTACCCACTACCAGCAGGCGGAAATCATTGCCCGGCAAGAAGCGCTCGACCAGGATATCGTCACGGAATTCGCTGGCGGCATGGAAGCCCGCATCCAGTTGTTCGCGCGTCGTGACGTTGACAGTCACGCCTTTGCCCTGATTGCCATCCTTGGGTTTGACAACGACCGGCAGTCCGATTTCCAGGGCGGCTCGCCATGCATCGTCAGGGTCAGATACTGAGCGGCCCAAAGGTACGGGCACGCCAGCAGCATGCAAGAGCTTCTTGGTCAGTTCTTTATCCTGCGCAATGGCTTCTGCAATGGCGCTGGTGCCATCCATTTCTGCTGCCTGTATCTTGCGCTGGCGGCTACCCCAGCCAAAAGCAACCAGGCTGCCATCTGTCAGGCGGCGGTAAGGAATATTGCGGGCAACGGCGGCATTCACGATGGAGCCGGTAGATGGCCCCAGGCGCACGTCTTCATCAAGGTCGCGCAATTGATCAAGCGCAGCAGCCAGGTCAAAGACCTGGTCTTTCAATGCGGCATTGATGAGTTGCTCTGCCAGTTCTACAGCGAGACGACCAACGGCTTCTTCCGAATATTCAATCACCACCTGGAAAATACCTGCTTCCAGGGTTTGCGTGGTGCGGCTGAAAGTAACCGGGCAACCAGCTTCTGCCTGCAGGCCGAGAGTCAGCAATTCAAACACATGCGCCATGGGAATGGCATCATCATGTCCGGTAGGTTGCAAAATGCTGAGCTGCGGGAAAAGGGCGCGCAAACGGTCTTCAAATCCGTTCAGGCCAACAATTGACCGCTCTTCATTTGTGCAGGCAACAATCGCTTCTACGGCGGTGTGGTGGCTCCAGAGATTGGGACCGCGCAGGGCACGGATGCGTGATACTTCCATAAAACTTAGTCCTGTTGAAAAAGGCGTCAAACGATGGTGTGCTGGTTTTTACAGCCTGAGCATGCAAGCACCAAAAATCACACCATCAGATAAATAGCAAATTCTAAGAAAATACGTAAATAATATATCTTGTATTTTTGCTGGTACCAGATCGGGTACCGGTTCAATGGTCAATACGGTCAGTAAGGTGCTTTCTTGCTGGAGTCAAAAGTCCTGAGACCAGCACCTATCAGTTCTGGCGTGATGTTCAATGCCCATGCTGCTGCAACTGCTGCAAGTACACTTTCTGCCTGGGCGACTTTTG
Source organism: Burkholderiales bacterium (assembly GCA_016200895.1). GTDB lineage: Bacteria > Pseudomonadota > Gammaproteobacteria > Burkholderiales > Burkholderiaceae_D > Undibacterium. The sequence goes on along the minus strand of JACQDX010000031.1, from coordinate 6,283 downwards.
CAGGTTTCAGCGTACTAAGAGGTAACAGGGCGGTCTCAGTTTCGCCATCAGCCAGTACGATATTGTCATCACGCAAAAATACCACGCGCTCACCGAGAGCGCGGTGATTGACGATGGCTTCCAGTGCCGGGTCTTTGGCGTAAAAAATCACCTTGCCATCGCAGAGCTCGGCCAGGCCTGCCACGTCGGGGTCGGCAGCATTCAAGACCGCTACGCCATCAGACAAAATCACATCAACCTGAGTACGCAAGACTTTGCGCATCTGATCAGGGCTGTCTATGTAATAAGCGCCCAGATCAGCGTGACCATCCATATCTGTGACCACGCCAACAGCGCACTTGTCATAGGCCAGGCCATCGCTGAGCATGGCTTTGGCATTGGTTTCAAATACGGCAGCTTGCACTGAGCGGTTGATCAGCAGTCTTTGGCCGGCTTCCCAGTTGGCGCAATCGCCATCTGTTACCAGGCGCTTGTTCAGGAACAGACCCTGGGCGCAAGCGACACCAGTTTCCTTGCCGCTGATATTAATCAACGCACCGATCAGGCGTGCAATCAGGCTGCAACCCTTGGTGCCGGCAACACCGACGATGCTGATGCGGCCACTTTCGGCAGGTGCAAACAAATGATTGATGATGGCTTTGCCGACAGGTCGGCCTTCACCATTGGCTGGCTTGATATGGGCCAGTAAACCAGGGCTGGCATTGACTTCAATAATCGCCGCACCTTGTTCTGCCATAGGGCGGGAAATGTCTTCTGCCACAAGATCAACGCCAGCGATATCCAGGCCGACAATACGTGCAGCCAGGGTCGCGGCATAGGCGATATCAGGATGGATTTTATCGGTGACGTCGAGGGCGACGTTGCCGTTTGGCTGTATCAATACTTTTTGCCCCGCCAGCGGGATGGAATTGGCATCCATGCCCTGGCGTTTTAATTCGAGAATGATTTCTGCGCCTGCTGCCGGGTCCAGCGCATTCAGCGGACAGTCTTCTGTCGTGCCACGGCGCGGGTCGGTATTGATCTGGTCATCGACCAGTTCAGTGACATTGGATTTGCCATTGCCAGTCACCCACAGCGATTCACCTTTGCCAACAGCGACCACCTGGTTGCCGACTACCAGTACGCGATGCTCATCACCAGTGACGAAACGCTCAACGATGACGCTCTTGCTGTCGCCCTTGCGGGCAGCCAGCTCATAGGCTGCGATCACGTCTTCCTTGCTCATCAGGTTGAGTGAAACACCGCGACCATGGTTGCCGTCATAAGGTTTGATGACGACAGGCAGACCGATATCCTGTGCTTCTTCCCAGGCTTCTTCAGCACTGCGCACCAGGGAACCTTCGGGGACAGGCACGCCGCAAGATTGCAGCAGGGTCTTGGTCAGGTCTTTGTCGCTGGCGATGCTTTCAGCAATGGCGCTGGTACGGTCAGTTTCTGCTGTCCAGATGCGGCGTTGCGCTGCGCCATGACCAAGTTGCACCAGATTGCCATCTGTCAGGCGTATGGAGGGGATGCGGCGTTCGGTGGCGGCATCAACGATGCTGGCCGTACTCGGGCCAAGGCAGCGGTCATCTACCAGTTCACGCAATTCGGTGACCTTGGTCTGCAGGTCAAAAGGCTGATCTTCAATCGCCGCCATCAGCAAGTCGCGACCAATTTGCAGCGCTGCGCGACCTACCTGTTCTTCACGGGTGCGAAAGGCCATTTTATAGACACCGACTACATTGGTAGAGCGGGTCTGGCCAAAACCAGTGCGCATGCCAGCCAGGTTTTGCAACTCAAGTACGACATGTTCAAGTATGTGACCAGACCAGGTGCCTTCACGCAGGCGCTCCAGAAATCCGCCACGCTCACCGACACCACAGCGATGCTCTATGATGCCCGGCAACCAGGTCGTCAGGCGCTCATACAGGCCGGGAATTTTATTCGATGGAAATTCTTCCAGCGCACCAATATCCAGCACTGCTTCAATGACAGGGCGGTAAGTCCAGATATTCGGGCCACGCAAGTGCGTTGCGCTGAGAATGCGGATGTCTTTCTTGTTTGTTGTCATGTATGTAAACTTTTATAAGCCGGGTTTATGCAGACCAGGTCTTGTCATTTTAGAGCGTTTCTTCGTTTTCCCTGAATGCGCAACATGTTGGGCTGGCCAGACTAAGTAAGATTTTCTGATGTCTTGAAAATCTTGCCATAGCCACAATGTTACTTTGCATATCATATTGAAAGCGGCTGTGAAAGGCACGCTTGCTGATATACTTGCGCGCCAGCGCAAAAGCAGTTCATCCTCTTGATCAGAGTTATCTGATTATTTTTCTTCCGATAGAATACCGTAAATTGCTGCTTCCGTGACATGGCTTATGCCGGAAACGGAAACCAAGTGATCTCTTTTACTAAAATTTATGTCCTGATTTTGTTCGGGACCAGCTCTTGAGCCGGAGTTCGTTTCACGATGACCACAACACAATTCAGCCCCGAACAGCCTGTTACATCACTTCCAGTATCCTGGCAGTCTGACCTCAATAGTCAGGTCGCCAGAGGCGAGAACGTTTTAACTGCCCTAGAGGTTGACCTCGACAACAAACTTCGCTTCCGCAAGGGCTTGCTGGTGGTGACAGACCAGCGTTTGCTAACCAAATCGCCAGGCGAAACTGACTGGAAAGAATGGCGTTTTCGCCAGGGTTTGCAATTAAGTCATCATGACCATGCCGGTGTCGGCCATCTGGAACTGGTCGATGAACAGGGCTTGCAGGCCAGTTGGCGCTTTACCCTGGGCCAGAATTTGCATGCCATACGCCTGCTGGACCACTTCAAGGAACAATTGCTAAGCCATGTCACAGGCATGCCGGTAGTACGTGCAGAGCAAAATATTTGTCCTAGCTGTAAAGCCGTGCTGGAACCGGACCAGGAAGAATGTCCGGTGTGCACCAAAGTCACGTATACACCGCCATCCACATGGACACTATTACGCCTGTGGCGATTTGCCTATCCTTACCGTTTGCAACTGTTCATCGGCTTCTCGTTGATGTTGCTGGGTACGGCTGCGCATATGATCCCGCGTTACCTGACCAAGCCGCTGACGGACGAAGTACTGATTCCTTACCAAAACGGTGCGTATGTCGATCCCAAACTGGTGGTGTTTTACATTGGTGGTTTGCTCGGATCTGCGGTAATCGCGTGGCTACTGAGCTGGGGCAAGACTTATATCCTGGCACTGGTGTCAGAGCGTATTGGCGCAGATTTGCGTACCGCGACCTATGAACATCTGCTGAAATTGTCGCTGGAATATTTTGGTGGCAAACGCACTGGCGACCTGATGTCGCGCGTAGGTAGTGAAAGTGACCGTATTTGTGTTTATCTGTCCCTGCATCTGCTGGACTTTGCGACTGACGTACTGATGTTCATCATGACTGCTGCTTTTCTGTTGCAGATCAATACCAAGCTGGCACTGGTGACCTTGTTGCCGCTGCCATTCATTGCCTGGATGATCCATCTGGTGCGTGACAAATTGCGTACCGGCTTTGAAAAGATAGACAGGGTATGGGGCGAGGTGACCAATGTCCTGGCGGACACTATTCCAGGCATACGCGTGGTCAAAGCCTTCGCCCAGGAACAGCGCGAAGCAGGGCGCTTCCGTGAAGCGAACAAACATAATCTGGCGGTCAATGACAAGCTCAACAAGGTCTGGTCGCTGTTTTCTCCTACCGTCTCATTCCTGACTGATCTCGGTATTCTGGTGGTCTGGGGTTTTGGTATCTGGCAGATTTCCAAGGGCGATATTACTGTCGGGTCTCTGGTGGCTGCTGTGGCTTTCATCAGTAACTTCTATGGCCGTATTGATTCCATGAGCCGTATCGTGTCTGTGACGCAGAAATCTGCTTCGGCTGCCAAGCGTATTTTCGATATTCTTGACCATGTGTCCAGCGTACCTGATCCACAAAATCCTGTGAAGGTTAAAGAAGTCAAAGGCCAGATAGAGTTGCGCGAAGTGGGCTTCCGTTATGGTAACCGTGCGGTTAACCGTGGTATTAACCTGAACATCAAGCCAGGTGAAATGATAGGCCTGGTTGGTCATAGTGGCTCGGGCAAGAGTACCCTGGTAAACCTGATTTGCCGCTTCTATGATGTCTCGGAGGGTGCAATTCTGCTCGATGGTGTCGATATACGCTCATTTGCAGTGTCTGATTACCGGCAAAATATCGGCCTGGTCTTGCAAGAGCCTTTCCTGTTCTTTGGCACCATTGCCGAGAATATCGCCTATGGCAAGCCAGAAGCGACACGCGATGAAATCATTGCGGCGGCGCGCGCTGCCCATGCCCACGAGTTTATTTTGCGTCTACCGCAAGGCTATGATTCCATGGTCGGTGAACGTGGTCAGGGCTTGTCAGGTGGTGAACGTCAGCGTATTTCGATTGCCCGTGCCTTGCTGATTGATCCACGCATTTTGATCATGGATGAAGCGACTTCCTCTGTCGATTCACAAACAGAAAAAGAAATCCAGAAAGCCCTTGATAACCTGGTGCAAGGCCGTACTACCATAGCGATTGCCCATCGACTTTCCACTCTGCACAAAGCCGATCGTCTGGTGGTATTGGACCGAGGTCAGGTAGTAGAAGTGGGCAGCCATGATGAATTGATGGCCAAAGAAGGCGCTTACTATAATCTGTATCAGGCGCAAGCCCGTAATGCAGAACTGGTTGAGGAGTAAAAAAAGATGACAACTACAAAATTTACCCTGACCCGCAATTCTTTCGGCAAGCTGGTACTTGGCAATGAGGCTGGCGAAGTGTTCGAAGGTGTTAGCCCGGTGCGGGCATTTCCGATTCAATCACCGTTGGCGGGCATGTCCCTGGTTATGACAGATGGACGTGAAGTAGCATGGATAGATCAACTCGATGATCTGGCTGCAGATGTGCGTGAACTGGTTATGGAAGAGCTGGAAGGGCGCGAATTCATGCCTGAGATCAGCAGCATCATCAGCGTCACCAGCTTTGCCCTGCCATGTACATGGCAGGTAGCAACCGACCGCGGCCAGACTGATTTCGTGCTCAAGGGTGATGAAGACATACGCCGCATCGGCAAGACATCGTTATTGATTACCGATAATCACGGCATACAATTCCTGATACGTGATATGTATGAGATAGACAAGCACAGCCGCAAAATACTCGACCGTTTCCTGTGAAGCGGACTTGCACAAAACCGCCCCAACTGCGTTGCAGCTCCCGCATTTAACAAAATTCGGTACTAAACTACTGTCTTCGTCGCTGCAGTGTAGTCGGGGTTTCAGGCAACATGTTGCCTGCCGACGTAACGAACCTCCCTTGCAAGGGGGGGCTAAAGCGACAGCCTTGCTGGGACAATTTTGTGCAAGCCCTATTTACAAAAGAAGCCTGTCAGGCTACCGATTTAGAACTCGTACCCATATAAATTAGTGTCCCTGCTTTCACCTGCCAGCACCACGACAGCTTCGAATTGAAAACCCAGGCTTTGCAGCAGTTTATTGGATGCGTGATTGTCCGGCGATGTAATGCCGGCCAGTTTGGTGATGCGCAAATGCTGGTTGGCATATTCCACGGTTGCCTGGGCAGCTTCCCTCGCATAACCCTGTCCCGTGAATTGGGGCAGCAAGGCATAGCCTATATCCACATTCTTCAAAGTTTCCCGCTTGACCAGGCCACACAGGCCGATTGCCTGCCTATCTTCCTTGCGTTCCATCACATACAAGCTGAAACCGATTTTTTCCTGGCTTGCCATCGGGCCATTGAGGATATCTGTCCGGGCTTCTTCTAGCGTGCGTATGCCTTTGTCACGTATATTTACGATGAAAGCGGGATCATTCACCAGTGCCAGGTAAAAAGCGGCGTCATCTGTTGTGATGGTGCGCAGATTGAGTCTTTCTGTTGTGATGATGATGGCCATTACTATCTCCAGGGAAATGCGCAGTTTAAGACTGCACATTGAAAAAGGCTAGTGAGTTTCCCTGGCAGCAGCAAGGAATTGAAACAAATCATCTGAGTAGTACTGATGCAGCAATCCCACACACTTGTGAACTTGTTTTACAAACTGGTAAATTAGATAAACTTTTTCTCACATTGCTTAGTCTGCGGCGCTATATTGTTGTAAAGCATTGAGCTTTTTGTCGTGCGCGGTTGCTACGATAATTTTTTATGTTGAATACTCAGATTCAAATCGGTGCACCGCTTTACCATTGAATTTGCTTGGGCAAAGTCTTTAAAGTCTTTTATCTATCCATATACTTACTCAGGGAAGCTATGAAGTCACT
>JACQDX010000030.1 GCA_016200895.1 Burkholderiales bacterium | reverse complement strand
CTTGTAAGGGAAGTCCGTTACGTTGGCAGACAACATGCTGTCTGAAACCCCAACTACACCTATCGCTTTAGGAAACTTCGCTTGTAAGGGAAGTCCGTTACGTCGGCAGCCAACATGTTGCCTGAAACACCGACTACACCGACAGCGACGAAGACAGTACTTTAGTACGCGGCTCCTAGAGAGGAGCTGCAACGCTTTGGGGCGGTTTTGCGTAAGTCTTAACTATCTGGAGATGACAACATGGATGACAAGCAGCGTTTGTTCCGCAGCCAGTATCAGGCTGCCACCAGTCCTTATTACAATGGGATCTTGCATGGCTTGTTTGTGTTTGGGCTGGGTATTGCTCTGATCGCAGCGGCGCTGATCCAGGTGCAGGCCGCCGGTTGGGCCTGGCTAGGTGTGCCAGCGACCTTGCTGTTTGCCAACTTGAATGAATGGTATGTGCATAAAAACCGTCTGCACAAACGCGGCAAAAACCGCTTGTCGCAATTGATCTGGTACCGGCATACCAAGGAACATCATCATTATTTCACCCATGAAGAAATGCGTGTGGCAAGCACGCGGGAATACCGTATCGTGTTTTTCCCGGCCTATGCCTTTGTCATGATCGCTATCCAAAGTGTCTTGCTGGGGTTGGCTTGCACATTGGTGGCGGGGCGCAATCTTGGCTATATCGTTTTTGCCACTGCCATCGCTTTCTATCTCCTGTATGAAGCCATGCATTTTCTCTGTCACGTTGATGAAAACAGTCTGGTCAGACATCTGCCCTTGGTGAACACCATGCGCAGGAATCACATGGTGCATCACACCCAGGCGCTGATGACCGACTACAATATGAATCTGACATTTCCCTTTGCTGACTGGTTGCTGGGTACTTCAGATTTACAGCGCAGTTTGCTGGGCACGGTCTTCAATGGCTATGGTTCACAGCACTTGAAACCGGAAGTGGCGCGGCGTTATCGGGAGCTGGGCATGCAGCCCCCGGTGCCGCGTTCGCAAGCGCCGCTGGAGCCAGCCGATGTGGCGATGATGTCTCCCGACGCCAAATAAACCCTGTGAAACAACAGTTATCTACCTCATCAGCAGACCATGGATAAAACAGAATTCAGCAAGCTTTTTCCTATCATTAAAAACGAATCACAGGCGGCGCGTGCCTATCGGCTGCTGGAATTGCGCATCGTTTCGTTGGACCTCAAACCCGGCCAGGCGATTACTGAAAGTGAACTCTGTGATTACCTCGATCTTGGCCGTACACCTGTGCGTGAAGCTCTGCAAAGACTGGCACAAGAATGGCTGGTCAAGGTCTTGCCAAGGCGCGGCATGATCGTCAGTGAAGTTGACCTGCAATGCCAGATGCGCCTGATAGAGGCCCGCCGTGCGATGGAAGGCAGCTTGATACGCATCGCTACCCGCAAGGCCAGCAAGGGTCAACGCGAACAGTTTCGCACCTTGGCCGCAGGCTTCCTTGAGGCCGCTGACAAGGCTGATGAATTCATCCTCAGCGAAACAGATAGCGACTTTAATCAACTGGTGTTTGAAGTGGCCGGGAATGAATTTTTGGTCTCGGCCTTGCAGCGCATGCACGCCTTGTCTCGTCGCTTCTGGAAGATACAGTCACAGTTTGAAGACATCCTGCATGTCACCGCCATGACCCATGCCGACCTGGCCGATGCAATTGCCAGCGGCGATGCAGAGGCAGCCGTCGCTGCCACTGAAAAGCTGCTCGACAATGTCGAAGCCTATACCCGCGCTGCCCTCGACAGAAGTTGAATAGGACTCAAGAAAACGCCATGAGCACACATATCTACAATGCCGTAGAAATCCAGCGTCCCATACAGCAGGTATTTGACTACGCCTGCACACCCACGCATTGGCCGGACTGGCATCCCTCATCCCTGAAGCTGTACATGGATCATGCGGGCATCGCCACCAGTGGAACCCGGTTTGAAGAAGACGTGCGTGCCGGTGGCCGCACCGGGCATCTGCTGTGGAATGTGACAGAATGCGTAGATCAGCGCCGCTGGACCGGGCAGGCCACGGTCGATAACGGTGCCCGCCTGACGGTCAGCTATCATTTGTCAGTAATTTCTACGGGCACTTTGTTTGAGAGGCACCTGTATTACGAGTTGCCAAATTTGATGTTGAAAATTCTCAATTTCCTGTTCTTGCGCCGTCGTATTGCAGACGAATCCGCCTTGTCATTGCGGCAGTTACAGGGAGTTTTGCAGCAGGACAAGGGAGTTTTGTAGAATATCTTTCGGCATGGTTTTGATCCCTCATCTTCAAGACGAAGCTGGAGATAGAAATGACTTAATGGTGTAAATCCATTTACCGGCAATTAACCAGAATGCATCTCTAATCTGGGCGTCTCGCTTGCCTGTAGATAAGTCCAGCAGCAGAAATGCCTGACGCAGCACAAAACAAATCCAGCAAGCCCTAACATTTTTATATCATTTCATCATCATTCCAGGCCATTTTTTTTAAGTTCAGGTATAATCCCCGGTTCTGTCCAAAATTTCCTCTTCAAGTCGTTTGATCGTTTGAATTTTCGTCTGGATTGAAAGTCCTTACGGAACAGGTTTTTGTGGATTCTTTCTCTCTTAGGTTGGTGCAAATTAATTTGGGGGGTGGGGATGTCCGATCTGGCTTCTTTGTCTACACTCGCGCGTTCTGACGCGCAACTTCCGGTTCACGTGTATTTTGATGAAACGCTGTTACAGCGCGAAATCAAAGATTTATTCCAGTCTGGCCCACGTTATGTCGGCCATGAATTGATGGTGCCCAATGTCGGCGATTTTGCCACGCTTGCTGCCGAAAACGAAGGCCGCATGCTGGTACGTAACGCCCAAGGCATAGAGCTGATGTCGAATGTCTGCCGTCACCGCCAGGCACTGATGTTCAATGGGCGCGGCAATACCAATAATATTGTCTGCCCGCTGCATCGCTGGACCTATGACCTCAAGGGTGAGCTCATAGGTGCGCCGCATTTTGCCGACACTCCTTGCCTGAATTTGCAACGCACGCCGCTGCAAAACTGGAATGGCCTGCTGTTCGAGCAAAACGGCTACAACGTCATGGAACGTATGTCCAAACTCAGTGTCACCCAGGACCTGGATTTCACTGACTATATGCTCGACCATGTCGAAGTACATGAATGTGATTACAACTGGAAGACTTTTATTGAAGTCTATCTGGAAGATTATCATGTCGAACCCTTCCATCCTGGTTTGGGTAGCTTTGTCTCTTGCGATGACCTGAAATGGGAATTCGGTGAAGACTACAGCGTGCAAACCGTAGGCGTGCACAAGGGTTTGCAAAAGTCTGGCTCGCCCACCTACCAGCGCTGGCAAGAGCAGGTGCTGAAGTTCCGTAATGGTGAAACACCCAAGTACGGCGCAATCTGGCTGACACTGTACCCCAACATCATGGTTGAATGGTATCCACATGTGCTGGTGGTATCTACCCTGTGGCCCACAGCTACCGGCAAGACCCGCAATGTGGTTGAGTTTTATTATCCTGAAGAGATCGTTTTGTTTGAACGTGAATTCATAGAGGCAGAACGTGCCGCCTATATGGAAACCTGCGTCGAGGATGATGAAATTGGCCTGCGCATGGATGCCGGACGCAAGATTCTGTTTGACCGTGGCGTCAATGAAGTTGGTCCTTACCAATCACCGATGGAAGATGGCATGCAGCACTTCCATGAATGGTATCGAAGAAAAATCGCAGTGTAGTGATGGTAGAGTAAATATGGGAGGCCTGTGCCTCCCTTATCTTTTGGAGTCGTGCTTTTATGCAGTCTTTATGGATGCTGGTTGCCAGCTTTCTGTTTTCCATCATGGGTGTTTGCGTCAAGCTGGCATCGGTTGATTATTCAACTTCGGAAATTGTCGCTTATCGCGGTGTGATAGGTATGCTGATGATCGCCATGCTGGTCAAATTCCAGGGCGGCACCTTGAAAACGCGCATGCCCTATCACCATCTGGTGCGTGGCGCGGTCGGTGTGGTTTCACTGTGGCTATGGTTTTATGCCATAGGCAGATTGCCGCTGGCGATGGCTGTTACGCTGAATTACATGTCGCCGATCTGGATTGCCGCCATCCTGCTGATGGGCGCATGGTGGAGCAAGCAGCGCGGCCTGACCTGGCAACCCATCGCTGCCATCCTCTTGGGCTTTGTTGGCGTGGTCTTGCTGTTGCGCCCCAGTATACATGCTGACCAGGTCGCAGGCGGCATCATAGCCCTGTTATCCGGCATGCTGGCAGCCTGGGCTTATATGCAAGTCAGGCAAATGGGTTTGATGGGTGAGCCAGAATACCGCGTGGTGTTTTATTTCTCCATGACCTGTGCGATTGCTGGTCTGCTTGGTGCGGTGCTGGTTAAATCATTTGGCGGCGATGCGCCAAACATAGTCTGGCATCATCTGGATGCCAGAGGCACAGTGCTATTGCTGGCCATAGGAGTGACGGCGGCCTCTGCACAAATGGCCATGACGCGCGCCTATCGTCTTGGTAATACCCTGGTCACGGCCAACCTGCAATATGTGGGTATTATTTTTTCCAGTCTATGGGATGTCCTGATCTGGAAAGAAAGCCTGGCCTGGTTAAGCTGGGTCGGCATAGGTGTGATTTTGTGCAGCGGTTTGCTTGCGACCTTTTATAATGCCAGAACCAATCGTACGCTGATACCCAGTGACCCCATCAGTTCGGAATAAAAGCCGCATCCCATTTAATTTTTCAGGAGACAAAAATGTACACAAGTTTGATCAGTGCAACAGAGCTGGCCCCACATGTCGACGACCAGAATTGGGTCGTGCTGGATTGCCGCCATGACTTGATGGATACCAATGCAGGCCAGGCGGCCTACGATCACGGCCACATCCCTGGCGCGCAATTCGTCCATCTGGACCAGCGCCTGTCGGCTGCCAAAGTTGGCGCAGACGGTGTTTTTCGTGGCCGCCATCCCCTGCCTGAAAAAACTGACTTCATCGCCACTCTGCAAGCTCTGGGCATCAACGACGATAGCCAGGTCGTGGTTTATGACGCCCATGGCGGCATGTTTGCAGCACGCCTGTGGTGGATGTTGCGCTGGGTAGGTCACAAGGCCGTGGCGGTGCTGGATGGTGGCTTGCCAGCCTGGTTGGCAGCACAGCAAGCAGCAACAACGGACGTGCCTGCTGCACGCAGCGGCAGTATCAGCGAAAAACCAGCTCTGGTTGGCACAGTCGATGCCAATCAGGTGCTGGCAAATATCAGCAGCGCTGCCAGGACGCTGGTGGATGCTCGCGCTGCTGACCGTTTCCGCGGTGAGAATGAAACCATAGATCCAGTCGGCGGCCATATCCCCGGTGCCAAAAACCGCTTCTTCAAAGACAATCTACAAGCCGATGGCCGTTTCAAACCGGCAGAGCAATTGCAGCAGGAATGGTCTGCCGTAGTGGGCGATGCCAGCCAGGCCATCATGCAATGCGGCTCAGGTGTTACAGCCTGTCATAACTTGCTGGCGCTGGAAGTGGCGGGTTTGCCAGGTGCGGCTTTGTATCCGGGATCGTGGAGCGAGTGGTGTTCGGATGCGAACAGACCTGTGGCGCGTTGAGTTAACAGACGGGGATTGCGCGTAGGTTGGGCCGGGCCTCGCTAGGCTACGCATTGTAGGTTGGGCTACGGTTCATCAGCCCAACACTGACCATCAACAAACGTGTACGTTATTTAAACGCCGAGTGTTGGGCTGATACCCCGTAGCCCAACCTACGAAGCACAGCCCAGCCTGCGAGAACCTGCGAATTTTCAATGATTACCTGTGACTAGTCACAAACAACACCAGCACCACCCCCAGTGATATCAGGATAATCTGCGGTATCGTTTCTTTCAGTGTCGCCCGCCTCTGCATCTGCGGCATCAAATCACTGACTGCGATATAGATAAAACCCGAAGACGCAAACACCAGCACATAGGGGATCATACCGCTTGCGCTTTCCAGCGTGTAATAGCCAAGCACTCCACCGACCACACCCATCATGCTGCAGATCAGGTTATACATATAGGCGCGCATGCGGCTGAAGCCAGCATTCAGCAAGACGATGAAATCGCCTATCTCTTGCGGAATTTCATGGGCAATAATCGCCAGGCCTGTCACCAGACCCAGCTTGGGGTTGGCAAGAAAAGCAGCGGCGATCAAAATGCCATCGGTAAAATTGTGCAGCCCATCGCCCACCAAAATCATCCAGCCAGCCTTGCCCGCTTCATGCGCATCATGACCATGTTCATGATGGTGACCATCACCCTCGTGATGATGTGAATGACGCAGGATGGCGAATTTTTCCAACAAGAAGAAAGCCAGCAAGCCGCCCAGCAAGCAGGCGAACAGCGTACGGGTGTCCGCACCGGACTCAAAAGCCTCAGGCAAGGCATGCAGCAAAGAAGTGGACAGCATGATGCCTACCGACAGGCTGACCATGCGTTCCACGACTTTGGAGAGCAGTGAAAACGAAAAAATGGCAGCCGCAGTAATGCTCAGGACACCAGCAATCGTGGTAGCAAACAGGATGGATAACAGCGTGGAATGAATTTTAAGCCTCGGGAATTTGCAACCAGGTTGCAAATTAAAGCATATTGTGGGGTTTTCTGCAAATCTAGCCTTAACTTAAGGGTATGTCACTGTCGTTAGCGTCGCCACAAATTCTTTGGAAACCATGGGATGTACACTTATCGCTATATCCTGTTCGGCTTCGAGGAGCGGCCATTGTATTGTTACTACAAAGCTATTGGATATAAGTTCTCCTGCGCCTGAACAATTGATCTGTTTGCACCTATGCGGCTATGCACAGGACCGTCGTAACATGAGATAAGCTAGCGTTTTATCGATATATTTCTGACCTGTCATCACCTTCACCAAAGACATAGATAAATGAAAAATTGGATTTTATATTCCCTGATATTGTTGCTGGCCTTTGGAGATGCTCAGGCAGCAAGCAACGCAAAAGATGATCAGGGGTTACGACTCTCTGATTCACCAGTTTGTACGCCAGTACCTGTATCAAAATGCTGGAAACCGTTGGCGGATTATCTGGAAAAACTGGAACCGCCTGCGCGCGAGAACGAATATGGCGATCAGCTAATCGCTTATATAACGATGGCAAAATTGGCCTATTGGGCGAGGGATTTTTCTGATGCGAAAGAAATTAACCGGCTTGCGCTAGAACTGATCAAAAAAAGAAAATTTACAGGAAGGGATGCAGATCTTGGTACTAGTCTCTTTGGCATAATGATCAACGTCAATTCGGCGAATCTTGCCTTGAGCATGCATGAATATGCAAGGGCATTGGACTATCTTGACCAGTACTCTTCCATTTGGAATAAACTGGGCGAACCTGATGGTGAGCCTGAAGAGCTTGTACTTATCCGTTGTGCCGCGCTGATAGGATTGCAGCGTGGCGCGGAAGCCGAAGTCTTGCTTGAAAAAATGCTAAAGAAACTCAACTTTTCCGGGCAAGCCCCGTGGGAAGCTAATCCATTAGGGCTGGAACCAGTCAACCCCTATGACGCAGGACGCCGTATTGCCGCCCACTTCATGCGAGAGGGAAAGTACGAAAAAGCCTTGACCCTATTGCAATCTATGGAGCTCAGGCGCGCACAAACAATTTCGCAAATGCCGAAGGAACCCATAGCTGGAGGATATTGGGCCGCCTATGTGGAGCCAACGGACATTCTCGATGATCAAGCTGCCATTTATCTGAAGCTAGGACATGACGATCAGGCCGAACCTCTATTACGCGCGTCCTTATTGGAGCAAGAAAAGAAAGCCGGCAAGAGATTGCCACTTGTGCTGACGCGACTGGCAGCACTGACCCGGCGCAAGGGCCAGCCTGCCGAGGCTGATGCCCTGACGTTGCGGGCGGCGTCAGCCACCAAACAAGAGCAATGGGAAAAGATAGATCCATTGACGCCTACGCTGGCTTACGTCGATTGAGCAAATCAGGAATGCTGCGAACACTACGAACAGCACGCAGCATTTCTTTGATACGGTAACTTTTTGCAGCTAAGCCACCGCCGTCCGCATCGTCACAAATTCTTCGGCTATCGTGGGGTGTACACCTATCGTGGCATCTACTTGCGCCTTGGTGACACCACATTGCATGGCGACCGCAAAACCCTGGATAATCTCTCCCGCATCAGGCCCTACCATGTGCATGCCAAGCACACGGTCAGTGTCGGCATCGACGATCATCTTCATCAGGCAACGTTCGCTTGAACCTGACAGTGTGTGCTTGAGTGCCTTGAATTCACTTTTAAAAATTTTGACATGCGTATGCTTTTCGCGGGCCTTGGCTTCGGTCAGACCCAGCGTTGCCACATTCGGGTGGCTGAATACGGCTGTGGGAATATTTTCATATGACATCAGTTTGCGGCCATGCTGGAACAGGTTGGCCGCAACGACCATGCCTTCTGCCAGTGCTACCGGGGTCAGCGCCACACGGTCGATGACATCGCCTATGGCATAGATATTGGCGACATTGGTGGTGAAGTGTTCATCGACAATAATCGCGCCATTCTCACGCATCTGTACGTCCACATTGTCGAGGCCAAGGCCTCTGACATTGGGTTTGCGGCCTGTGGCAAACAGGATGCAATCACTTTCCAGCGTGCGGCCATCGTTGAGCGTCACCTGTTTGCTGTCGCCGTGGGCAGAGATGGACGCAATGCTGGTATCCAGCGCAATGTCCACGCCTTTCTTGCGCATTTCAGCAATCAGGAAATGGCCCAGATCAGCATCCATGCTGCGCAAGATTTGCGTCCCGCGTTGCACCAGTGTTACCTTGCAACCCAGTCCATTCAAGATGGATGCCAGTTCCACGGCGATGTAGCCGCCACCTTTGACGATGGCATGGCGCGGCAGGGCAGGGAGGTGAAAGAATTCATCCGAAGTGATGCCCAGCTCACTGCCAGGCAATTCTGGTTTGACGGGGTGGCCACCGGTGGCGATCAGGATGTGATGCGTCCTATAGCTTTTACCGTTAACCACAACCGTATGCGCATCCACAATCTGGGCATGGCCAGCGATGACATCCACGTTGGCATTCGTCAGTATCTGATTATAGATGCCATTCAGTCTGGCGATTTCTCTATCCTTGTTGGCGATCAGGCTAGCCCAGTCAAAGTGCTGCTCACCGACCTTCCAGCCAAAGCCAGCAGCTTCTTCAAAGTCGCTATGATAATGCGCGGCATACGACATCAGTTTTTTGGGGATGCAACCAGCGTTCACACAAGTGCCGCCCAGCGGCCCGGATTCTGCCAGGGCAACGCGGGCACCATACTGCGCCGCAAAGCGGCTGGCCCGCACACCACCAGAACCGCCGCCTATCGTGAATAAATCATAGTCGTAAGTGTGCATGATGGTCCTGGGTAGAGTAATGGATGAGGCAGGTCCGGCTGATGTTTACACCAGACCTGCTCGTGACAGACGAGGGATGCTGATCAGGCTACGCCATTTGCCTTGAACCAGACCAGGGCGCGGCCCCAACCATCTTTGGCGTCGGCTTCGTTATAACTGGGGCGATAGTCAGCATTGAAGGCATGGCCAGAATTTTCATAGATCTTGAATTCTGACTTGCTATTACCTTTCTTGAGTTCCACTTCCATCTTGAAGACAGATTCAACCGGAATGCCCTGGTCCTTGGCACCATACAGGCCCAGCACCGGTGTTTTCAGGCCCGCTGCGATATCGATAGGGTGTTTGGGTGTCAATGCCGTGGCATCGCCCTGCAAGCGGCCATACCAGGCTACGCCAGCTTTGACATTGGGGTTATGGGCACAATACAACCAGGTAATGCGGCCACCCCAGCAAAAGCCGGTGATGCCCAGGCGTTTGGTGTCGCCGCCATTATTGCCTGCCCATGCCACTGCTGCATCCAGATCGCCCATGACTTGCGCATCCGGCACTTTGGAAATAATTTCCTTCATCAATTCGGCGACACTGGCGGCATTCTTGGCATCGCCCTGGCGCACAAACAACTCCGGAGCCAGCGCCAGATAGCCCTGCTTGGCAAAGCGGCGTGCGACATCGGCAATATGTTCATGTACACCAAAAATTTCGGAGATCACCAGTATCACCGGCAAGTTGCTCTTGCCTTCAGGTTTGGCAAAGTACAAGGGCACTTCTGCACCAGCGACAGTCAGCTTGGCCACGCCGTCCGTCAGACCGGTACGGTCAGTCTTGATCATGGTCTGCGCACACACTGGCGCAACTGCTGCGGCAAAGCCGACACCAACGGCAGTCTGGATAAAACTGCGGCGGTTGACTGTCGTATTGTCTTCGGTAGTACCAACCAGGCTATTAAAGTCTTCGCGAAGCTGCATGGTGTTCTCCTGTAAGATTTCTTTGTGGATGTACTTGCATGTTTGAAACGCCGGATAAAACAGCAATGAATTGTACAACTTAATCAGGACAGACATGCATGGCCTGCAATTTCTTCCTTTCAGGTATTACGTGGTTTCTCCGGTCTTAACACCAGCCATACGGCGAGACCGATCAAGACGCCGCCCATCAGGTGGGCCAGCGTGATGCTTTCATTCAAGAATAGTGCACCCCACAAGACGCCAAAGGGCGGTATCAAAAATGTGACTGTCAGTGACTTTACTGGACCGATGTCGGCGATTAAGCGGAAATACAGGATGTAAGCCAGCGCAGTGCATATCAAGCCCAGAGCCGCCAGTGCCAGCCACAGCGTGCTGTTGCCCCAAGAGGCTGGTGCTTGTGTCATTGCGCCATAAGAAAAAATTGGTAGCAGCAAGGCAACTGCACCGAGCTGGCTGCCAAAAGCGACAAGCTTGCTATCGAGCCCACCTTTGGCGGTGATCCATTTCCTGGTCAGATAGCTGGCCAGTCCATAGCATCCTGTTGCTACCATGCATTCCGCTGCAGCAATCAGCAATTGCGTGTTGAATTGCACAGGGCCGGTGGAGGTCAGCACTGCGACACCAGCTATACCGATGCAAACACCCAGCACTTTATACAAGCCAGGTTTTTCAGAAAAAAACAGGGCACCGATAATCACGCCCATCAGTGGCGTTGTTGCATTCAAAATCGCAGAATAACCGGCGGGTAGCAGCTTTGCCGCCAGACTGAACATGACAAAGGGAATGCCGGAATTAATGACACCCAGCATCATGGCAGTGCCCAGCTTGCCTTTAAAATTCCAGTGAACGCGCATGATGAGCAGAATCGCGGCCAGGCCCGTGGCACCTAACAGTACACGAAAAAATGCAGTTGGTATGGCACCTAGTGTAGGCACGATCATGCGCATGAATAAAAAACTTGCACCCCAGATGGCTGCGAGGCTGATGAGCCGGATGATGTCAGTAGTTTTCAAATGTTGCTCCTGTTGATCAAGTTCTTGCAAATGCAAAATAATTTTTCTATTCAGATTTGAAGTAAGTTATTCTTTTCATCAAATCCTGTATTGCATGATTTAACCACTGACGCAATGAAGAAGACAAATCATCATTTCTATTCATGGTTTAGAAAAACTAAATCAATATGAACCGCCTTCCGCCACTAAAAGCCCTGCAATATTTTGAATGTGTGAGCCGCCATTTGAGCGTCAAAAACGCTGCGGCTGAATTAAATGTCACGCCTGCGGCTGTCAGCCAGCAACTGAGCAAGCTGGCTGATTATTTGCAGATGACCCTGTTCAAGAAAGACCAGCGCGGCATCGCCCTGACTGTAGAGGGGGAGCGCTATTTCATGGGCATACGTACAGCATTCAGGCAAATGGAAGAAGCGACCAGACGCTTGCAAGAGCAGCGCACGCCGCCCAAGATCACGATCAGTTGCACACCAGGGTTTGCCATGCAATGGCTATTGCCGCAACTACCGCAGTTTCACACCAACTATCCTGCCATTGACATCAGGATCAGCACTACCAACCGGCTGGCAGACTTTTCTCGCGATGACGTGGATTTCGCAGTCAGGCATGGCTTGGGAAATTACCAGGGATTGCAATCAGAAATGCTGATCGATGATCCCCTGCAACCGATATGTAGCCCGCGTCTGCTCAAAAGCAAAAAACAGTTGAAATCGCCCGACGAATTAAGTGCCTACGCCCTGTTGCATGACGAACACCAGCACGACTGGCGGCTATGGCTGGAAGCGACAGCAGCAAGCGATGTAGCGTGGAACAAGGGCCTGGTATTTGCAGATTCGAATGGTGCAATTGAAGCTGCCAAGCGCGGCTACGGCGTAGCGCTGGCAAGAAAAGCCATGGTCAGGGATGAGTTGAAGAACCGTGAACTGATCATGCCTTTCAAGACAGCCATCAGGACAGGTATTGCCTACTACCTTGTCTACCCTTCCGAGGTATTAATGAGGGAAGAAGCGCAGCAGTTCAGAGATTGGCTCAGCGATGCTGTGAAATCAATCTGAATCGTCCTTGGCAAACTGCTTGCCAATTCAGGGATTGCGCGCTGTCTTCAGCGGTGCTGCCACGTTTTGCCGTATCCACGTCTGCATGTCTTGCCAGATACGCTGAACTTCAGCATCCGGCGGCATTTGGGTGGCATTCGGCAATTCTATGGTGACGACCGGGATGTCCTTGTGCAGGCCGCTGTAATTGCCGAGTGAGCCGGGATAAACGCCAACACGGTTGTAGATCAGGCGGCCAAAACGGTTGGGTGGCGTGGTAGGACCATCAAAGTCGAGTACGCCAAAAGGGGCGTGCACAGAGATGATGACGTCGGGCTTGTATTTTTCTATGGTCTCATAGACCCAGCGGCTTTCCGGCTCAGAAATCGGCGCCTTGCCGGGATAGCGACGCGGGTCGCTACGGGTCACGCGTGCCCAGTAGCTTGGAGCTTCTTTTTGCCAGTTGGGCGTGGGGAAGTTGCGGTTCAGGTCTATGCCACGGGCATTTACGCGGCGTGGTTTGGGTGCCAGCAAGCCATCAGGATTCACCACCGGAGCTACACGCCAGTTGAATTCCAACGGGCTTTTTTGCATGGTTTCCATCCATTTGAACACAACGGAAGATGCCGTCTGTTCATCACCATGGATGCCGCCCAGTAGCAGCACGCGTATGGCTTGCGGATGCTTGGCATCTGCCTTGATGTCGCGGAACAATACCGGGAAACCATTGAGAGAATTTGCACCCGTAGGGCTGAGTTTGCTGTTCTTGCAGTCAGTCAGGCTGACTTTAGGCAAGCGTGCTACCAGTGGTGTGCACCAGTCGCTGACGGTTTTTGGTTTTGCAGGCGATTTGGCTGGCGTGGATGAAGGAGGTGCCGCTGGTGCAGTTGGTTCTATAGATGGTGCCGAAGGCGTTGGCGGGGCAGACAGGCTGTTTGCAGATGGCATGGCCAACAGGCCAGCCACCGCAAACAAAGCACTGAGTTTTTTGCAGCGAGATGCACAGAACTTACTTCTAAAAAGAACAACCGGCATTCTTGCTTCTACTCCCAGTGCTACCTATTACTTAAAACAATGAAGATAAATTACAACCCGGCAGCGGCACGCAAAATCGCTGCCTTGTCAGTACGTTCCCAAGTGAATTCTGGCTCTTCACGACCAAAGTGGCCGTAAGCGGCTGTCTTGGAATAGATAGGACGCAGCAGATCCAGCATCTGGATAATACCTTTTGGACGCAGGTCAAAATGCTCGTTCACCAATGCGGCGATCTGGTCATCAGGGATGACGCCTGTGCCTTCTGTATAGACAGTCACGTTCATAGGTCGAGCGACACCAATTGCGTAAGCAACCTGGATCTGGCATTGGCGGGCAATGCCGGCAGCGACGATATTCTTGGCGACATAACGGGCAGCATAGGCGGCAGAACGGTCAACCTTGGTAGGATCTTTACCAGAGAAAGCGCCACCGCCATGAGGGCAGGCACCGCCGTAGGTATCAACAATGATCTTGCGGCCAGTCAGGCCACAATCACCTTGCGGGCCGCCGATAACAAAACGGCCTGTCGGGTTGATCAGGAATTTGGTGTCCAGCAACCATTCTTTGGGCAAGACTGGTTTGATGATTTCTTCAATGACGGCGTCAATGAAAGACTGCTTCATCTTGGTGGAGGTTTCGCTTTGGTCAGGGTGATGCTGGGTGGACAGCACAACAGTATCGATACTGTGCGGTTTGCCATCGACATAGCGCATGGTGACCTGACTCTTGGCATCAGGACGCAGGAAAGGCAGACGGCCGTCCTTGCGCAATTGTGCCTGACGTTCTACCAGACGGTGCGCATAGTAAATTGGCGCAGGCATCAGTTCTGGTGTTTCATCGCAGGCATAACCAAACATCAGGCCCTGGTCGCCAGCGCCGGTGTTGAGGTGGTCATCAGACGCCTGGTCTACGCCCTGGGCGATATCATTGGATTGCTTGTCGTAAGCAACCAGCACTGCGCAACCTTTGTAGTCAATACCGTATTCAGTATTGTCGTAACCGATGCGCTTGATGGTGTCGCGTGCTACCTGTATGTAATCAACGTGGGCATTTGTGGTGATTTCACCAGCCAGAACTACCAGACCGGTATTGGTCAGGGTCTCAGCGGCAACGCGGGAACGGGGATCCTGTTCAAAGATCGCATCCAGAATCGCATCGGAAATCTGATCGGCGACTTTGTCCGGGTGCCCCTCAGATACCGATTCAGAGGTGAAAAGAAAATCATTAGCCATCGCAGGCTCCTATAAAAAATTGACCGTAAAAAATTATGCCGCAGTCGGAAGAGTCCTGCGACGCTTTAGCGAGTTTTATTAACCGCCTCGCAAGTTGTCATTAACTCGGCGGTGGCTTGCCTTCTGTGTTTATCCTGCCCTTAAGCAGGTCAGAGCTAGCCAATATGTGATATTTTACGCTCGTTCTGCGTAGTCTGTCGAATATACCCTTATTATTATACTGATACTTGAGCGGCGTCATGCTTGTCACTTTGTTTCGTTTCCTATCTATCTTTCCATTGTCGGTCTTGCATTTTTCTGGAGCCGCGCTGGGCTGGCTCGTCTATTTGCTGTCAGGATCGTATCGCCGCCGCCTGAAGCAAAATATCACCCGCGCCGGTTTCCCTGGGCATTTGCATGTTGCCGTGCGTGAGGCAGGCAAGAATATCCTGGAGTTGCCCTTTATCTGGTGCGCCAAGCCGGACAGGGTATTGAAGACCGCAACAATAGAGAACTGGGAGCTGGTGCAGGCTGCGCTGGATGCCAAGAAGGGTGTGATATTTTTGACACCCCATCTGGGCTGTTTTGAAATCGTCGCCCAAAGTATCGCCGTTCGCACCCGCCTGACTGTGTTATATCGTCCGCCACGCAAGGCTGCCCTTAAGCCCTTGATAGAAGGTGCGCGTGCACGGGATAATCTTTTGCTGGCACCTGCAAATTTCTCTGGTGTCAGGATCATGGCCAAGGCCTTGAAAAAAGGCGAGGCCATAGGCTTGCTGCCTGACCAGGTGCCACAAGAAGGCGAGGGCGTCTGGGCCAAGTTCTTTGGCAAGCGTGCCTATACCATGACCCTGTCTGCCAAATTGCATGGCATGACAGATGCACCAATTATCCTGACTTTTGCTGAACGTCTGCCTGGCGGACGTGGCTATGTGATTCGTTTCGTGCCTTTTGAAGAAGAGCTGGGTACTGACCCGGTTGCACAAGCCACTGCCATCAACCGTGGCATGGAAAAACTGATCGCCCTGTCCCCTGCGCAATATTTCTGGAGTTATAACCGCTACAAGAAACCGGACGGCGTCGATGATCCTGAAGCTGGTGCGGACAGGGAGTCGGCATGAGGTTAGTGCTGGTCCTGATGTGGGTATTGCACTGGTTGCCTTTGTCGGTGCTGGGTCGCTTGGGTGAGGGTGTAGGCAGCATATTGTTTATGCTGATACGCAAGCGCAGGCATATCACGCTCACAAATTTGTCGCTTTGCCTGCCACATTTGAGTGAAGCAGAAAGGCATGCCATCGCCAAACGCCACTTCCAGGTCTATGCCCGTAGCGTGCTTGAACGCGGCATACTCTGGTGGGCTTCTGAAGCACGTTTGAAGCGGCTGATACAGATAGAACCCGCCGTGCCTATGGCAGCGATGGCTGAAGGCCCTACCATATTGATGTGCCCGCATTTTGTCAGTCTTGATGTGGCAGGCGTGGCAGTGATGCTGGAGTCATCATTGTGCTCCATCTACACCCGCCAGCGCAGTAAAGTGTTTGATGCAGCCCTGCGCAAGGGGCGCTCGCGCTTTCGTCCGGTAAAACTGTTTTCGCGGGCGGAAGGGGTCAAACCCATCATCCGTGCCATGCGTGAAAACTTGCCTTTCTTCATGTTGCCCGACATGGATTTTGGTGCCAAGGATGCCGAGTTCGTGCCTTTCTTTGGCGTGCCCGCAGCTACCCTGACAGCAGTGCCAAGAATTGCCGCAACTACCGGTGCCAAAGTCATCCCGGTCATTGCCACTATTTTGTCCAACTACAAGGGCTGGAAAGTGACTTTCCACGAACCATGGAAAAATTATCCGGGTGACGATATCGTCGCGGCTACGCGCTACATGAATGCCTTCATTGAGCAGGAAATTTTGAAAGCACCCGCTGAATATTTTTGGGCGCATAAGCGTTTCAAAACACGTCCGCCTGGTGACGCCAGTTTTTATTAACTTGAGCTTGTGACGGCCTGCGCTGTCACTTCAAATTCCTGTTTTAACCATTTCAGAAATGCCAGACGGCGCTTGTCTTCATCAAATGGCAGGGCTGATAGCAAAACGTAGTCAGTGCCATCTGCCATGAAGGTATGCGGTGCCAGCAATTGGCCACTACGGATTTCATCTTCCACCATATAGGCCGATGCCATCGCGACCCCGAGGCCAGCGCAAGCTGCTTGCAGGCTCAGGTAAAAATGCTCATAAGTCGCCCGGCTTTTGCCGCGTACAGTTTGCCCGCTGAGTTTTTGCCATTGTGGCCATGCATCGGGCCGGGTTGCCGTGTGCAGCAGGCATTGCTGGTTCAGTTGCAGTTTTCCTTGTTTCAGCAAGCCTGGTGTGCAGACCGGGGCGATCAATTCACGGGCAACTTTGGCTACATGGTAGTTTGCATCCCAGACAAAATCATTGCGCCGCAAAGCCAAGTCTATATGTCCACGGCGCAAATCGACAGGACCGCCAGCAGCGAATAAATGGATTTCCAAGGTTGGATGCAGCTCCCTGAATTTGCCCAGGCGCGGAATCAGCCAGCGCATGGCTATCGTTGGTTCGCAGGACACTACCAGTGGTTGATCCTCCGCCTGCCTGAGTTGACGCAAGCCTGCTTCCAGTTGCCGCATGATGTCAATGCAAGTGCCTTGCAGACTCAAGCCAGCGCGTGTCAAAAAAATGGCGCGGTTGCGGCGCTCGAACAATTCCACGCCCAGGTTTTCTTCCAGTTGCTTGATCTGGCGGCTGACAGCACCATGAGTGACATGTAGTTCTTCCGCAGCCCTGACCAGGCTCAGGTGGCGTGCGGCCACTTCAAACACGCGTATCGCATTCAGGGATGGCAGGTGATTAGACATGTGTGAGATTTTCTCAATGATATGCCTGAGTATAAATCGATTTTCATAAATGATGCTCATCTTCAAAATGTATCTAGGCGTGATACCAGATCACAAATAGTAATTTTTATATTTTGAGGAAGAACATGACAGAACTCATTGCCGTCGCCATCATCACCATCCTGGCCGTTATCAGTCCTGGAGCTGACTTTGCCATGGTCACCAGGAACAGTTATTTGTATGGACGCCGTGCAGGTTTGCTGGCTGCCAGCGGCATCGCACTGGGTGTGCAAGTACACGTTATGTACACCATGCTGGGTGTGGGGCTGCTGATTGCCAAGTCTCCCAGCCTTTATTTCTCCATCAAGATCATCGGTGCGATTTATTTGATTTATATTGGTTACCAGACTTTTTTTGCCCGCGCGGTCATCGGTGCAGAAGTCGGGGCAGGGCAGTCATTGAATAATCTGGCAGCCTTGCGTGCAGGCTTCATGACCAATGCCTTCAATCCAAAAACCACTTTATTTGTCCTGAGCACTTATACCCAGGTAGTGCAAGTCGACACCAGCCTGCTGGCGCAATTTGGCTATGGCTTGTTCATGTCTGTCGCACACTGGATATGGTTCAGTCTGGTTGCCCTGTTCTTTTCAGATAGCCGTCTTCGTGCTGGCATGCTCAGGCAGCAAGTGATATTGAATCGTTTAATAGGCGCTGTGCTGTTCATTCTGGGTGTGTCCCTGGCAAGTTTGCCAGCATTGCATTAGTGACACGGTTGACGAAATCTGGATGCGCGCCTACAATTGCGGCAGGTGCTAAGGGGCGCCTACCCGCAAAAGAGGCTCTCACCCTTGGAGGCTGTTACAAAATTAACCTGGTGTTGTTGCATCGCCTTGCCGTACTAAAGTACTGTCTGCGGCGATGGTGTCTAGCCATCTTAATTTTGTAACAGCCTCTAGATGCTCACATCCAAATTAATGTGATAATTGCCATGTTTCGTTTGACGTCAGCGGGTCGTCGATAAGCGAACTGGAGTTCATCATGTTATCGTCGTATTACCCATCTTTGTTCATCGCCCTACAGCCCACCTTTAGTGGAGCGAGAGCATGAACGCACTTACTACAGAAATCAAAACCCGCGCCCGTTTATTGCAAAAACTGCTGGAGACGCGCAATACTGCAGCCAGCAAACGCGCCCTGATCTTAAGCCGCCAGCGTCAGTGGGAAATCCCTGAGAGCTGGCAACTCAAGCACTGCATGAACCTGGCTGCTGCCGACACCGGTTTCCAGAACTGGGAACATGCCCGCATCGTACTCGGTGGCGAGGCCAAACCTGGTGAGGACATCGGTGACTTCTGGCACGGCCCCGAAGTGGCTGTCTTTATCAATCACTGGTATGCCAGCTATGCCGAAGCGCAGGAGCAATTGCGGGTGAATGACGCTGGTTATTTGCTGCCTTACCGTCGTCAGTATTTGGTCGTCACCAGTGATTATTTGCAGGCGATGGGCGTCAGTGCTGCACCTGAGTGCTGGGATACTATCGGGCGTGATCTGGTACAGGGCTATGGCAGCGCGAGCTGGCTGAACCTGGCGCAGCAACGCCTGCAATCCAGCCGCACCGAGCGTTTCAAGGCGAACTGGGATGCTTCTCAGATCATGCTGGATTTGCAGTCTACCGAAGTTGAGGCTGAGCGGGTGATGAAGTCCTTCGTCAAGAATGGGCGCCTGGTGAGTATTCCTGAGCAGCGTAAAAAGCGGCTGGTGATTTTGCGCTGGCTGGTCGGGCAATTGCAGTTTGAGCGGCGTTATGTGGAGGCTGATATCAATAGCTTTTTGCTGCAGTTTCATGCTGATTTTGCGACCTTGCGGCGGGAGTTTATTATTAATGGATTGATGGAGAGGTCGGAGGGGGAGTATTGGAGGGTGTGATTGGTATGCTTTCATTCTGATGCAGGTGGAATTCGCAGTTTTGATACACCTACCTAGCTGTTAAATCTTCAATTTGACGTTGATTAAGTTAACGTCATTCCAGCGTGCCTTTGGCTGGAATCCAGTGGCGTTCGTGGCATGCTCTGACGCTTGATTTAAATCAGATTTATATTGTTTTACGTATTTGGCTTAATGAGACATGCACACGTCATTTACGATTGCCGG